>NZ_JBIMKE010000013.1:0-183107 GCF_043673425.1 Streptomyces sp. M41
CCCCCCCCCCCCCCCCCCCCCCCCCCCCCCCGCTCCGGGTTCGCGCAGTTCGGCGTCCGACGGCCCGTCAGACCTCCACGACCACAGGCAGGATCATCGGCCGGCGTCGGTACGTGTCCGAGACCCACTTGCCCAGGGTCCGGCGCACCAGCTGCTGGAGCTGGTGCGGTTCGACCACGCCGTCCTGGGCCGAGCGCTCCAGCGTCTCCGTGATCTTCGGGATGACCTCGCCGAAGGCGGAGTCCTCGATACCGGAGCCTCGGGCCTGGATGTGCGGGCCGCCCGTGATCTTGCCGGTGGAGGAGTCCACCACCACGAAGACCGAGATGATGCCCTCGTCGCCGAGGATCTTGCGGTCCTTCAGTGCCGGTTCTCCCACGTCGCCGACCGAGAGGCCGTCGACGTACACATAGCCCGCCTGGACCTTGCCGGAGATCCTGGCCTTGCCCTCGACGAGGTCGACTGCGACGCCGTCCTCGGCGATGACGATGCGGTCGTGCGGGACGCCGGTCAGGGCGCCCAGTTCGGCGTTGGCGCGCAGGTGGCGCCATTCGCCGTGCACCGGCATCAGGTTCTTCGGGCGGCAGATGTTGTAGAAGTACAGGAGCTCGCCCGCGGACGCGTGGCCCGAGACGTGCACCTTGGCGTTGCCCTTGTGGACGACGTTGGCGCCCCAGCGGGTCAGGCCGTTGATGACGCGGTAGACGGCGTTCTCGTTGCCCGGGATGAGGGACGAGGCCAGGATCACCGTGTCGCCGTCGACGATGCGGATCTGGTGGTCGCGGTTGGCCATGCGGGACAGGGCCGCCATCGGTTCGCCCTGGGAGCCGGTGCAGACCAGGACCACTTCGCTGTCGGGGAGGTCGTCCAGCGTCTTGACGTCCACGACCAGGCCCGGTGGGACCTTCAGATAGCCCAGGTCGCGCGCGATGCCCATGTTGCGGACCATCGAGCGGCCGACGAAGGCGACCCGGCGGCCGTACTCGTGGGCCGCGTCCAGGATCTGCTGGATGCGGTGGATGTGGCTGGCGAAGCTGGCCACGATGATGCGCTTGCGGGCGCCCGCGAACACCTGGCGCAGGACGTTGGAGATGTCGCGCTCCGGCGGGACGAACCCGGGGACCTCGGCGTTCGTGGAGTCGGAGAGGAGAAGGTCGATGCCTTCCTCGCTCAGCCGTGCGAACGCGTGCAGGTCGGTCAGACGGTTGTCCAGCGGGAGCTGGTCCATCTTGAAGTCGCCCGTGTGGACCGCCATGCCGGCGGGGGTGCGGATCGCGACCGCCAGGGCGTCCGGGATGGAGTGGTTGACCGCGACGAACTCGCAGTCGAAGGGGCCGATGCGCTCGCGGTTCCCCTCCGCCACCTCGAGGGTGTACGGGCGGATGCGGTGCTCCTGGAGCTTGGCCTCGATGAGGGCGAGGGTCAGCTTGGAGCCGATCAGCGGGAGGTCCGGCTTCTCGCGCAGGAGGAAGGGGACGCCGCCGATGTGGTCCTCGTGGCCGTGGGTGAGGACGATGCCCTCGATGTCGTCGAGGCGGTCCCTGATGGACGAGAAGTCCGGCAGGATCAGGTCGATTCCGGGCTGCTCCTCCTCGGGGAAGAGCACTCCGCAGTCGACGATCAACAGGCGACCGCCGTACTCGAAGACCGTCATGTTTCGGCCGATTTCGCCGAGGCCACCTAGCGGGGTGACCCGCAGGCCGCCTTCGGGGAGCGGCGGGGGCGGGCTGAGTTCAGGATGCGGATGACTCAAAAGACTCTCCTCACCACACGCGCCACGTACCGGTGGGCACGTGGCGCGCGTGACGTTCGTGCAGAAGCAGTTGTCGTTGTGGGGTGCAGGCACCGGTGGCCTGCTTATTCAGTTGTGGAGTTTCGTTGCGCGCCCGGGCGCAGGCGCGCGAAGTCTGATGTCAGAGCTGTACCCCGCCTGCAGCAAGATCGATCTTGAGCTGCTCGATCTCTTCGGGCGAGCACTCGGCCATGGGGGCGCGCAGCGGTCCGGCGGGCAGGCCCTGGAGGGCGAGTGCGGCCTTGGTGGTCATGACGCCCTGGGTGCGGAACATGCCGGTGTAGACCGGGAGCAGCTTCTGGTGGATCTCCGTGGCCTTCTGGACGTCGCCGGAGGTGTACGCGTCGACGAGCGCGCGCAGGTCGGGGGTGACCAGGTGGCCGACGACCGAGACGAAGCCGACCGCGCCCACGGAGAGCAGCGGCAGGTTCAGCATGTCGTCGCCGGAGTACCAGGCGAGGCCGGAGCGCGCGATGGCCCAGCTCGCGCGGCCGAGGTCGCCCTTGGCGTCCTTGTTCGCGACGATCCGCGGGTGCTCGGCGAGCCGGACGATCGTCTCGGTGTTGATCGGCACGCCGCTGCGGCCGGGGATGTCGTAGAGCATCACCGGCAGCTCGGTGGCGTCGGCGATGGCCGTGAAGTGCCGGTACAGGCCCTCTTGGGGGGGCTTGTTGTAGTACGGCGTGACGACCAGCAGGCCGTGTGCGCCGACCTGCTCCGCGGTGCGGGCGAGCTCGAGGCTGTGGCGGGTGTCGTTGGTGCCGACTCCGGCCACCACGTGGGCGCGGTCGCCGACGGCCTCCAGGACGGCTCGTACGAGGTCCGCTTTCTCCGCGTCGCTGGTGGTGGGGGACTCGCCGGTGGTCCCGTTGATGATCAGGCCGTCGTTGCCTGCGTCCACCAGGTGCGTGGCGAGCCGCTGCGCGCCGTCGAGGTCGAGTGCGCCGTCCGCCGTGAAGGGCGTGACCATGGCGGTGAGGACCCGCCCGAAGGGGGTCTGCGGAGTCGAGGTCGGAGCCATGGGTTACACGCTACTCGTTGCGCAGGACGGGGTCTGCCGTAGGGGGGCGGGAAAAGTCAGGACAAATGCGGAGCCCGGCACTGCCTGCTCGGGGGTTCAAGCAGTGCCGGGTCCGTTTGATCAGGCTAGATGAACTTCTCTAAATGCTGCAATACGGACACTTCGTCAGGCTGACGCCGGCCGCTGGGCTCGCGCGTGCGGCGCGGGTGCGTTACGGAGCCACCCGGCCGTTCGCGTTGAAGGCGGCGTAGGTGAGCGGCATGAGCTTGGCCCACTCCGCCTCCATGCGCTCGCCGACCATCTCGATCTCCCGCTGCGGGAAGGACGGGACCTTGGCCAGCTCGTGCTGGGTGCGCAGGCCGAGGAAGTGCATCAGTGAGCGGGCGTTGCAAGTGGCGTACATCGAGGAGAACAGGCCGACCGGGAGGACGGAGCGGGCGACCTCGCGGGCGACGCCGGCGGCGAGCATCTCCTGGTAGGCCGCGTAGGACTGCCGGTAGGAGTCCTCCATGGCGCGGCCGACCAGTTCCTGCTGGTCCTGGGTGCCCTCGACGAAGACGTACTTGCCGGGGCGGCCCTCCTGGACCAGCTTGCGGGACGCGTCGGGGACGTAGAAGACGGGCTGGAGCTCGCGGTAGCGGCCGCTCTCCTCGTTGTACGACCAGCCGACGCGGTGGCGCATGAACTCGCGGAAGACGAAGATCGGGGCGCTGATGAAGAAGGTCATCGAGTTGTGCTCGAAGGGGCTGCCGTGCCGGTCCCGCATCAGGTAGTTGATCAGGCCCTTGGAGCGCTCCGGGTCCTTCTGGAGCTCTTCCAGCGACTGCTCGCCGGCGGTGGAGACGCGGGCGGCCCACAGCACATCGGAGTCGGCCGCGCTGTGCTTGACCAGCTCGACGGTGACGTCACTGCGGAAGCTGGGCTTGAGGTCGTCGGCGGGGGTGTCGGTCACGGCTCGGGGGGTCCTTCCATCACTTCTTCGGGCGGCGCCCACTCTACGGGCCGGCACTGACAACGGGGCGTTCGGTGCCGGGACGCGACATACGGCGGCGAACTTCGGCGAATTTCTGTGAATCCGGCGAATCGTGGCACCTTTTGGGGCACTCGGTCGTCTGTGTTGATGACAACGATCCGTTCGATCCCCGAGAGGAGCCGGACCTCCATGTTCCGTCGGCGCGAGCCCGTTCCGTTCGCCTTTCTCGCCGAAGCCGACAGGTTCCGCAGCGATATCACTCCCCCACCCCGTGAGCGTGCGTCCCTCGGTGAGATAGCCGGGCGCTGGCTGCTGGGCCTCACCATCGTCGCCGGACTCGTGGGCTCGCTGGTGGTCGGCACGCCGGCGCTGTCCACCGACACCGCGACGCAGAATCAGCAGTCACAGGCGTCCGAGGGCCGCTGACTCCCTCCCCTGCCCGAATGGCGCGGGAGGCACCCCCATGGCCCCCAGGAGTGGTGAGCGGGGACACAGGTCGATAACCTCACCGGGCACAGCCCATGCATGGACGAGTGAGGACCAGCCGTGCCCCTGCCCTTCCTGACGGCCGACCGCGCATTCGAATCAGCCGACGATGTCGCGCTGCCCTTCGAGGACCGTGACCGCTGGCGGCGCCCCTACCGTCCCGGGCCGTGGCGGGTGGGCATGGCGGCGCTGTGGCTGCTGCTCGCCTCGTTCGTCCTGTTCGCGGCGGTCATCATCGCCCTGACGGGGACGGTGACCGGGGCCGCGATGGTCTTCGCTGTCGCGTTGGCCGTCATCGCCGGTGCCCTGCGGCTGCTGCGCATGGGCGTGTGGGTGAGCCCGCACGGGCTGCGTCAGGTGGGTTTCCTCCTCACGCGCACGGTGCCCTGGGCGCAGGTCGTCGCCGTGCGGACGGTGCAGCAGCCGGTGCGCTGGCTGGGCTTGCCGCGCACGGTTCAGGGGCAGGCGCTGACGCTCGTCCAGCGGGGCCGGTCCGCGGACGATCTGCCGATGTTGATGACGACGGCCAACGCGGACTTCCTGGCCCGGACCGAGGCGTTCGACCGGGCCGCCGACGCGGTCGAGGCGTGGGCGGCGGAGAACACGCGGGGCTGAGCACGCCGAGCCCACAAGCGCACGAAGGGGCCGGCCCGCGGTGACTGCGGGCCGGCCCCTTCGGCATGGGCGGGGCGGGGCTCAGGCCTGGACGGTCCTGCCCTCGTGCAGGGCGATGGCCCGTTGCATCGCCTTGCGGGCGCGCGGGGTGTCGCGGGCGTCGTGGTAGGCGACGGCGAGCCGGAACCAGCTGCGCCAGTCGTCGGGGGCCGCTTCCGTCTCGGCCTTGCGCCTGGCGAAGACCTCGTCGGCCGAGTCACGGTCGATACGGCCGCTGGGCGTGCGCTTCAACTCGTCGACGGGCAGGCCGCCCTCGGCGTCGAGCTGGGCGGCGAGGGCGTTGGCCTTGCGGACGAACTGGGTGTTCTTCCACAGGAACCAGACGCCGATGACCGGCAGGATCAGCACCGCCACGCCGAAGGTGACGGTGAGGAGGGTGCCGGACTGGATGAGCAGCACGCCCCGGCTGCCGACCAGGACGAAGTAGACGACCAGGACGGCCGCCGCTATGGCGTAGGAGAGTTTCGCGCGCATCGGAAGTCCGTGTCAGCCCAGGTCCAGGAAGTGTTCCAGGCCGAAGGTCAGGCCCGGAGTGGTCACGACGCGGCGGGCGCCGAGCAGGATGCCCGGCATGAAGCTGCTGTGGTGCAGGGAGTCATGGCGGACGGTGAGGGTCTCGCCCTCGCCGCCGAGCAGGACCTCCTGGTGGGCCAGCAGGCCGCGCAGCCGGACCGCGTGGACGGGGACGCCGTCGACGTTCGCGCCACGGGCGCCGTCCAGGGCGGTCTCCGTGGCGTCCGGGGCGGGGGCGGTACCGGCCGCGCGGCGGGCCTCGGCGATGAGCTGGGCGGTGCGGGTGGCGGTGCCGGAAGGAGCGTCGACCTTCTTCGGGTGGTGGAGTTCCACCACCTCGACCGACTCGAAGTAAGGCGCGGCGATCTGCGCGAACTTCATCGTCAGGACGGCCCCGATGGAGAAGTTCGGCGCGATGAGCACGCCCGTCTCCGGGGAGGCGGCCAGCCAGCCGTTCAGCTGCTCGAGGCGTTCGTCGGTCCAGCCCGTGGTGCCGACGACCGCGTGGATGCCGTGGTTCACGCAGTAGTCGAGGTTGGCCATCACCGAGTCGGGCGTGGTCAGTTCGACGGCCACCTGGGCGCCCGTCTCCGCCAGCGTCTCCAGCTTGTCGCCCCGGCCGAGGGCGGCCACCAGCTCCATGTCCTCGGCGGCCTCGACCGCCCGTACCGCCTCGGAACCGATCCGGCCCTTGGCACCGAGGACCGCCACGCGCAGCTTGCTCATCTCTTGTGCTTCCTTCACCAGGGGATTGTCAGGCGACGGCGTCGTGCAGCCGGGACGCCTGCTTGTCCTTCAGCGGGCCGATGACCGACAGCGAGGGCCGCTGTCCCAGGATCTCCCGGGCGACCGAGCGCACGTCGTCGGGGGTGACCGCCGCGATCCGGGCCAGCATGTCGTCGACGGACATCTGCTCGCCCCAGCACAGCTCGCTCTTGCCGATGCGGTTCATCAGGGCGCCGGTGTCCTCCAGGCCGAGGACGGTGGAGCCGCGGAGCTGGCCGATGGCGCGGTCGATCTCGTCGTCGGACAGGCCGTGTCCGGCGACGTGGTCGAGTTCGTCGCGGCAGATCTTCAGCACGTCGTGGACCTGCGAGGGCCGGCAGCCGGCGTACACGCCGAACAGACCGCAGTCGGCGAAGCCGGAGGTATACGAGTACACGCTGTAGGCCAGGCCGCGCTTCTCGCGGACCTCCTGGAAGAGGCGGGACGACATGCCGCCGCCGAGGGCGGTGTTCAGCACGCCGAGTGCCCAGCGGCGGTCGTCCGTGCGGGACAGGCCGGGCATGCCGAGGACGACATGGGCCTGCTCGGTCTTGCGGCCGATGAGCTCCACGCGGCCGGTGCTGCGCAGCGCCCGGCGTCCGTTGCGCGGGGCGACCGGAACGGCGTCGGGGCTCTTGAGGGCGCCGGCCTTCTCGAAGGCGGCGCGGACCTGTCGTACGACCTTGTTGTGGTCGACGTTGCCGGCCGCCGCGACCACGAGGTGGGTCGGGTCGTAGTGCTTCTTGTAGAAGCGGCGGATGCGGTCGGCGGTGAGGGCGTTGACGGTGTCGACGGTGCCGAGGACCGGGCGGCCGAGGGGGTTGTCGCCGAACATGGTGTGCGCGAACAGGTCGTGCACGCAGTCGCCCGGGTCGTCCTCGGTCATGGCGATCTCTTCGAGGATGGCGCCCCGCTCGACGTCGACGTCCTCTTCGAGGATGAGCGAGCCGGTCAGCATGTCGCAGACGACGTCTATGGCGAGGGGCAGGTCGGTGTCGAGCACACGCGCGTAGTAGCACGTGTACTCCTTCGCCGTGAACGCGTTCATCTCGCCGCCGACCGCGTCGAGGGCGGCGGAGATGTCCAGGGCGGACCTGCGGGTGGTGCCCTTGAAGAGCAGGTGCTCCAGGTAGTGCGTGGCGCCGTTCAGCGCGCGCGTCTCGTCGCGGGAGCCGACGTGCGCCCAGATGCCGAAGGTGGCGGAGCGGACCGAGGGCAGGGTCTCGGTGACGATGCGCAGGCCGCCCGGGAGGGTGGTCTTGCGGACGGTGCCGATGCCGTTCTCGCCCTTGATCAGGGTTTGGGTACGGGCGACGGCCCGCGCCTCCGAAGAGGTGCGGGCCGTCGCCGTGGAGCTACTCGACGTCACTTGTCGGTGTCGTCCTTCTTGTCTTCGGAGCCCTCGGCCCCGTCTTCGCCCTCGATCACGGGGATGAGGGAGAGCTTGCCGCGGGAGTCGATCTCGGCGATCTCGACCTGGACCTTCTGGCCCACACCGAGGACGTCCTCGACGTTCTCCACGCGCTTGCCGCCGGCCAGCTTGCGGATCTGCGAGATGTGCAGCAGACCGTCCTTGCCGGGGAGCAGGGAGACGAAGGCGCCGAAGGTGGTCGTCTTCACGACCGTGCCCAGGTAGCGCTCGCCGACCTCGGGCATCGTCGGGTTGGCGATGCCGTTGATCGTGGTGCGGGCGGCCTCGGCGGAGGGGCCGTCGGCGGCACCGATGTAGATGGTGCCGTCGTCCTCGATGGTGATCTCGGCGCCGGTGTCCTCCTGGATCTGGTTGATCATCTTGCCCTTGGGGCCGATGACCTCACCGATCTTGTCCACGGGGATCTTGACGGTGATGATCCGCGGGGCGTTCGGGGACATCTCGTCCGGCGTGTCGATCGCTTCCATCATCACGTCGAGGATGTGGAGGCGGGCGTCACGGGCCTGCTTCAGAGCGGCGGCCAGGACGGAGGCCGGGATGCCGTCCAGCTTGGTGTCGAGCTGGAGGGCGGTCACGAACTCCTTGGTGCCGGCGACCTTGAAGTCCATGTCGCCGAAGGCGTCCTCCGCACCGAGGATGTCGGTGAGGGTGACGTAGTGCGTCTCGCCCTCGATCTCCTGGGAGATCAGGCCCATGGCGATACCGGCGACGGGGGCCTTCAGCGGCACACCGGCGTTCAGCAGCGACATGGTGGAGGCGCAGACCGAGCCCATGGACGTCGAGCCGTTGGAGCTCAGCGCCTCGGAGACCTGGCGGATCGCGTAGGGGAACTCCTCGCGCGTCGGCAGGACCGGCACCAGGGCGCGCTCGGCGAGGGCGCCGTGGCCGATCTCGCGGCGCTTGGGGGAGCCGACGCGGCCGGTCTCGCCGGTGGAGTACGGCGGGAAGTTGTAGTTGTGCATGTAGCGCTTGCGGGTCACCGGGGAGAGGGTGTCCAGCTGCTGCTCCATGCGGAGCATGTTCAGGGTCGTGACGCCCAGGATCTGGGTCTCGCCACGCTCGAACACGGCGGAGCCGTGTACGCGCGGGATGGCCTCGACCTCGGCGGCCAGCGTGCGGATGTCGGTGACACCGCGGCCGTCGATGCGCTTCTTCTCCTTGATGACGCGCTCACGGACCAGGGTCTTGGTCAGCGAGCGGTACGCGGCGGAGATCTCCTTCTCGCGGCCCTCGAACTCCGGCAGGAGCTTCTCGGCGGCGAGCGCCTTGACGCGGTCCAGCTCGGACTCGCGCTCCTGCTTGCCGGCGATGGTGAGCGCCTGGGCGAGCTCGGGCTTGACGGCGGCGGTGAGCGCCTCCAGCACGTCGTCCTGGTAGTCCAGGAAGATCGGGAACTCGCCGGTCGGCTTGGCGGCCTTGGCGGCGAGGTCCGACTGGGCCTTGCAGAGCACCTTGATGAAGGGCTTCGCGGCCTCCAGACCGGCGGCGACGACCTCCTCGGTGGGCGCCTCGGCGCCGCCCTCGACGAGCTTGATGGTCTTCTCGGTGGCCTCGGCCTCGACCATCATGATCGCGACGTCGCCGTCCTCCAGGACACGGCCCGCGACGACCATGTCGAACGCGGCGTCCTCGAGCTCGGTGTGCGTCGGGAAGGCCACCCACTGGCCGCGGATCAGCGCGACGCGGACGCCGCCGATCGGGCCGGAGAAGGGCAGGCCGGCCAGCTGCGTGGACGCGGACGCGGCGTTGATCGCGACGACGTCGTACAGGTGGTCGGGGTTGAGCGCCATGATCGTGGCGACGACCTGGATCTCGTTGCGAAGGCCCTTCTTGAAGGACGGGCGCAGCGGGCGGTCGATGAGGCGGCAGGTGAGGATGGCGTCCTCGGAGGGGCGGCCCTCACGGCGGAAGAAGCTGCCGGGGATCTTGCCGGCGGCGTACATCCGCTCCTCGACGTCCACCGTCAGGGGGAAGAAGTCGAGCTGGTCCTTGGGGTTCTTGGAGGCGGTCGTGGCCGACAGCACCATGGTGTCGTCGTCCAGGTACGCCACGGCGGAGCCGGCGGCCTGCTTGGCCAGGCGGCCCGTCTCGAAGCGGATGGTGCGGGTGCCGAAGGAGCCGTTGTCGATGACGGCCTCGGCGTAGTGGGTCTCGTTCTCCACTAGCGTTTTCTCCGTTACTTGTCGTCTTTTGTCCCGGCGCTGCCCGTGTGGCAGGGGGACGGTTGCGGAGAAGCGCGCCGTGCGGTGCGGGCCGGTCTTCGATCGAAGCACCCGGGGCTCGCTTCCCCCCGGGGGCCACTACCGAGGACCGGCGGCGGCTGGGTGCGCTTCTCCTCTTTCTGTCGTGCTGTGTCGTCCGTACTGCGTTGTGCTACCACACTACAAAGCGTGAGTGACACTCCGCACGTTCCCGCACATACGGTTGACCTTTCGTGCGTACGGCAAAGGGAGCGGCTCCCGAGCTCTCCGGGAACCGCTCCCTTCACGGCGTCTTACTTGGCGCCCGCCGCACCACGGCGGATGCCGAGGCGGTCGACCAGCGCACGGAAGCGCTGGATGTCCTTCTTCGCCAGGTACTGGAGAAGGCGGCGACGCTGACCCACCAGGATCAGCAGACCACGGCGGGAGTGGTGGTCGTGCTTGTGGGTCTTGAGGTGCTCGGTCAGGTCCGTGATCCGGCGCGAAAGCATGGCGACCTGGACCTCGGGGGAGCCGGTGTCGCCCTCCTTCTGACCGAACTCGCTGATGATCTGCTTCTTCGTAGCGGCGTCGAGCGGCACGCGTACTCCTCGTAGTCTTTGTGTGGCCACCGAGTGCCCCCGGTCTTTGTCTCGGGGGAGCTTCCGTTACTCGGGAGGCGGGGATCCGCTGGGCGCATCCCCCAGGCGAACCCGGGGGCGCGTACACAAACGGCCGTCACACAGCGTACCAGCACACGAGCACGCTCCTGACAGGCGGCCAGGCCGGTCAGAAGCCGCCGCGGACCTCGGCGTACACGTCGAGGACCGCCAGGCAGATCGGGACCAGCGACAGCAGCACCATCGAGTCCGCGAGGTCCAGCATGCGGCCCCAGAACGGGGAGAGCCCCTTCTGCGGCACGATCAGGGCGATCGCGATCAGCAGCAGCACGCCGGCCCCGACGGAGGCGCCGAGCCACAGGGTGCGTACGTCGACCGGTCCGGAGTTGCCCTGGAGCAGCTCCATGACGATGTCGGCGGGCGGCGAGATCGCGAGGCCCAGGACCAGCAGGCCGAGCGTGACCACACCGGCGACGAACAGGCACGTGACCTGGGCGGTGTAGCGGAACAGGCGGGCCCGCAGCATCGCGGCGAGGCCGGTGCACAGGGCGAGCAGCTGGGCCCAGCCGTTGTCGCTGAAGCCGAGCACCGCGCCGCCCGCGCCGATGATGACGACGGCACAGCCGCCCACCAGACCGAGGAGCAGCTCGTGACCGCGGCTGGTCTGGGCGACGATGCGCTGGACGTCGACGGCCTCCAGGTCGCCCTCGTTGCCCTCGCGACGGGCCCGGGCCAGGTCCTCCGGGTTGCGGAAGCCGATCGGCAGCTTGGCGAAGCGCGCCGACCAGCCGGGCAGGAAGCCGACGACGGCCAGGGCGACGACCGCGGTGCCGGCGGCGATCTCCCGCGGCGCGGCCTCGGTGAGCACCCCGCAGAACACGGCGAGGGTGCCGATCGCCGAGGCGAGCGCGGCAGCCACGAAGGGGGCGTCTCCCTGCGGCAGCAGCATGATCAGTACGACGGAGAAGAGCAGTACGGCGACACAGCCGACCAGGAACTGGATCCGGCCGGGGCCTTCGGCCGCGTCCTGCGGGATGACGCCGGAACCCCCGATGAGGGCGTGCGGCAGCGCCGAGATGCCGAGCGCGACCGCGGAGCCGCGGTCGTCGTAGACCCGGGCGCGGACGCCGGCGAGGGCCGTGAGGGCGAGCGCGGTGACACCGGCGAGGATGCCCTGGAGGCCGTTCATGTCGTGCCGGACCGGGTCCGCGAACCAGAACACGAACCCGAGCATGACCAGCAGCAGCGATCCCGCGACGAGACCGGCGAGCCGCATCAGGTTGTCGTTCCAGCTGCGCAGGTCCTGCTTGACCGCGGCGGCGATCGCGTCCACGACGTCGTCGTGCACGGCCGGCGGCAGCGAGTCGGCGAAGGTGCGCAGCAGCAGCACCTCGCCGTCACGGACCCGGTGCTCGAGCAACGACCGGCTCGCGTCGAGCACCTGGCCCTCGCGGGTCACGAGGTGGTACCCCGAGGGACTGGTGTCCGACTGGACCAGTCCCGAGAGCCTCACGATCTCGGGAAAGAGGTCCTGGATCGGCAAGTCCTCGGGCAGCGCGACGTCGACACGGCTGTCCGGTGCTGCGATGGTGATTCGGCAGAAACCTGTCGAAGTCCCCGTGCTCACCTGGTGTTCCCCCTGCTAGACAAGGCTTCCTCGCGCCGCTCGTACGACGCGGAGCGCCACCATATCCGCTGCGGTACCCGGCTCAGCCCCTGCCTCCCTCATTCCTCCCAGGACCTGCGCCGCATCTCCATGCGCCTGCCTCCCTCGGGCACCATGCGCATCAGTAGGATCGTCGTCTACGCGAACGACGCCTACGCGAACGAGAACACGTCGCGGTACACGGGGGCGTCGGTGCCAGGACGTATCAATCGCTAAGGATGAGTGCATCGGTGAGCGTCGTCATCATCAAGCGGCCACCGCGGATAGTGCCACCGGCGGTCCCGGACGGCGAGGTCAAACTCGAGACGCCGCCCGAGATCCCGCGCGAGGCCGACGAGGGCATGCTGATGAACCTGCTGCCCATGATGGGCATGCTGGGTTCCGTCGGTTTCTTCTTCATGCCCAGCCTGCCCCCTTATATGAGGGTGGTCGGCGGGCTGATGCTCGCCTCGACCGTGGCGATGGCCATCGCCCAGTTCGCCAAGGCCCGGCAGGGCGGCGGCGCGGGCATGGCGCAGGACCGGCGTGACTACTTCCGCTATCTGGAGCAGGTCCGCAAGGACGTGCACAAGACCGCGGAACTCCAGCGGCAGAGCCAGCTGTTCCAGCACCCCGACCCCGAGCAGCTGTGGGCGGTGGCGGCGGACAGCAAGCGGCTGTGGGAGCGGCGCCCGACCGACGCGGACTTCGCGTCCGTGCGGATCGGCCGCGGCGTACAGCAGCTGAACACCCCGCTGGTCGCCCCGGAAACGGCACCGAAGGAGGAGCTGGAGCCGCTGACCGCGGCGGCCATGAAGGCGTTCCTCGACGCGCACGGGAGCCTGGCCGACCTGCCGGTCGCCGTCTCGCTGCGCGCCTTCTACCACGTGACGGTGTGCGGAGAGACCGACACGGTCTACGGCAACGCCCGTGCGGCGCTGGCCCAGCTGGCGACGCTGCACTCGCCCGAGGACCTGATGATCGCCGTGGTGGCGCATCCCTCGGCCACGGCGGACTGGGACTGGATCAAGTGGCTGCCGCACTGCCAGCACCCGAAGGTGAAGGACGGCGCGGGCTCGACCCGGCTCCTCTTCGACGACCTCGGCGAGCTGGAGGAGGCACTGGCGGACCAGCTGGACGACCGGCCCCGCTGGAACCGTGAGGCGAACCCGGTCTACGACCAGCCGCATCTGATCGTGGTCCTGGACGGCGGCACCGTTCCGCCGGACTCCGAACTGGCCAGCTCCGACGGCCTTCAGGGCGTCACCTTCCTGGAGATCGCCCCCGGCGAACTGGAGGACGAGCTGCGCGCGGGTCTGACGATCTACGCGAAGCCGGACCGGATGCGGCTGTTCGTCGGCCATGAGTCCGCGTACAGCGGCAAGCCGGACCTTCTCAACGTGGCGCAGGCCGAGTCCCTCGCGCGGCAGCTGGCCCCCTTCCGGGTGGGTTCCGCGGAGGAGGGCGAACCCCTGCTGTCCAACCTGGACTTCACCGACCTCATGGGCATCGGCGACGCGGGCACCGTCGATGTGTCCCGTACCTGGCGTCCGCGCACGCTGCACGAGCGCCTGCGGGTGCCGATCGGTGTCGGCGAGAGCGGCGAGCCGGTGATGCTGGACCTCAAGGAGGCCTCGCAGGAGGGCATGGGCCCGCACGGTCTGTGCGTCGGCGCCACCGGTTCCGGCAAGTCAGAGGTGCTGCGCACGCTGGTGCTCGGTCTCGCGGTGACGCACTCCTCGGAGACGCTGAACTTCATCCTCGCGGACTTCAAGGGTGGCGCCACCTTCGCCGGTATGGCGGACATGCCGCACACCGCGGCCGTCATCACCAACCTCGCCGACGACCTCACCCTCGTCGACCGTATGCGTGACTCGATCATGGGTGAGACGCAGCGCCGTCAGGAGCTGCTGCGCTCGGCGGGCAACTACGCCAACCTGCACGACTACGAGAAGGCCCGGGCGGCGGGCGCGGCGCTGGAGCCGATGGCCTCGCTGGTGATCGTGCTCGACGAGTTCTCCGAACTCCTCACCGCCAAGCCCGACTTCATCGACATGTTCATCCAGATCGGTCGTATCGGCCGGTCGCTGGGCATCCATCTGCTGCTGGCCTCGCAGCGCCTGGAGGAAGGCAAGCTGCGCGGCCTGGACACGTACCTGTCGTACCGAATCGGTCTGCGGACCTTCTCCGCGGCCGAGTCGCGTACGGCGATCGGTGTCCCGGACGCCTACCACCTGCCGTCGATCCCCGGCTCCGGTTACCTGCGCTACGACACCGACACCATGGTCCGCTTCAAGGCCGCCTATGTGTCGGGGCCGTACCACGGTGAGGGCCCGTCCCGGGTGAGCCGCTCGACGCAGCTGCGTCCGGCGCTGTTCACGGCGGAGCAGGTGGCGCTGCCCCCGCAGCCGGTGATCGAGGAGCCCGAGCCCGACAACCGGGTGGACGACGCGCTCGCCGACACCGTGCTGGACGTCCTCGTCAGCCGGATGATCAACCAGGGTCCGCCCGCCCACCAGGTGTGGCTCCCCCCGCTGGACGAGGCGCCCTCGCTGGAGCAGCTCCTCCCCCAGCTCGCCGTCACCCCGGAGCGGGGCCTCACCGCGCCCGACTACACGGCGCTCGGCCGGCTCAACGTCCCGGTCGGCCTGGTGGACAAGCCGTTCGAGCAGCGGCGTGACGTGCTGTACCGGGACTTCTCCGGCGGTGCGGGTCACGGTCTGTTCGTCGGAGGTCCGCAGTCCGGCAAGTCGACGCTGCTGCGCTCGCTCATCTCGTCGTTCGCGCTCACCCACACGCCGTCCGAAGTGCAGTTCTACTGCCTGGACTTCGGTGGCGGCAGCCTGATCTCGATGGAGGAGCTGGCGCACGTCGGCGGGGTCGCCAACCGTCTCGACGCCGAGAAGGTGCGCCGTACGGTCAGCGAGGTCGAGGGGATCCTCAACGCGCGCGAGGAGTACTTCCGTACCAACAACGTCGACTCGGTGCAGACCTACCGTCAGCGCCGGGCCGCGGGCCAGCTGCCCGACCAGGTCTGGGGTGACGTCTTCCTCGTCATCGACGGCTGGGCCACCTTCAAGACGGACTACGAGATGCTCGAGTCCACCGTCACCGAGATCGCCACGCGTGGCCTCGGCTTCGGTGTGCACGTGATCCTGACCGCGAGCCGCTACACCGAGGTGCGTCCGGCGCTCAAGGACATGCTCCAGAACCGCATCGAGCTCCGGCTCGGTGACCCCACGGAGTCGGAGATCGACCGCAAGGTCGCCCAGAACGTCCCCGCGACCGTGCCGGGCCGTGGTCTCACCCAGGACAAGCTGCACTTCATGGCGGCGCTGCCCCGGGTCGACGGCTCGTCGGAGACGGACGACCTGTCCGAGGCTACGTCGATCCTCATCGGCGGCATCAACGACAACTGGCAGGGCAACCACGCCCCGGCCGTCCGCCTGCTGCCCACGATGATGCCGGCGGACCGGCTGCCGAAGGGCTTCGAGCACCCGGACCGCGGTGTCGCCATCGGCATCGACGAGTCCTCGCTGTCGCCGGTCTTCGTCGACTTCGAGACCGACCCGCTCTTCATCCTGTTCGGTGAGAGCGAGTCCGGTAAGTCCGCGATGCTGCGGCTGCTGGTCAAGCAGATCACCGAGCGGTACACGCCGGACCAGGCGAAGATCGTCATGGGTGACTACCGCCGCGCCCATCTGGAGGGTGTGCCGGAGTCGCATCTGTCGCGCTACTGCGCCTCGGCGCCGGCTCTGACGGAGACGCTGGAGGGTCTGGCGGGTTCGATGAACCGCCGTATGCCGGGCCCGGACGTCACCCCCGAGCAGCTGCGCAACCGCAGCTGGTACAGCAGCCCGGACGCGTTCGTCATCGTCGACGACTACGACCTGGTGGCGACCGGCGTGAACCCGCTGGCGCCGCTCCTGGAGTACCTGCCGTTCGCCCGCGACATCGGCCTGCGCATCATCATCGCCCGTGCCTCGGGCGGTGCGAGCCGGTCACTGTACGAGCCGGTCATGCAGCGCATGCGCGAGCTCGGCGCGCAGGGCGTGGTGCTCTCCGGCGACCGGTCGGAGGGCGCGCTGCTCGGCAACATCACGGCGACGCAACTGCCGCCGGGGCGTGGGTACTTCCACACGCGTCGGCGTGGTGGGCAGCTGATCCAGACGGGGTGGCTGCCTAACCGGTTCTGACGGCTGCGGCTGCGGCTGCGGCTGGAGGGGCGGTACCCGCGCGGGTGCCGCCCCTCTCCGTTGCCCAGGTGAGGGGCTGGGGCTCGGCCAGGCGTCCCCGTTAGAGTGAACGTACGACGTAAGAGACGAGCCACGGGGGGCAGTTGTGCCGTCGGACTACATGGACTCCGACCCTGAGGTCCTCAAGACCGAGGGCTTTCACATGTTCGGCGTCGGCGTGGACTTCGCCAAGGCCGTGACGACCCTGCAGACCGGACTGACCGCGCTGGAGAAGGGCGACACCCCGCCGTGGGGTGACGACGACATCGGCGAGAAGTTCGGCGTCGTCTACGAGGGCCTGCGCGACGGCATGTACGAGTCGATGGCCAGCCTGGCCGAGCGCATCGCCGGCATGGGCGTCGCCTTCACCAAGATGGGCGTGGCGCACGAGAAGAACGAGGCCGAGCAGGACGCCATCTGGCAGCGGACGATGTCCGAGTACGACGGTCAGGTGGAGGTGCCGACCGGCGTCGTGCGCACCAGTCTGCGGCCGCGCCAGGACCTCTGATCCCCGACGGGCACGTGCGGGGCCGCCGACACAAGTAGGCTGACCCACGTACGCCGTTCGCACGTCAGGGAGAGGCCCAGCGGCATGACCGAGGCACGCAACAACGAGGTCGGGACTCAGGCCGAGGACATCAAGGCGCGCAAGGAGCGGGAGCGGGACGAGCTGTACGCCCTCGACATCTCCGGCGTCGAGTGGCACTGCGCGCCGGGCACCGAGGAGCACGAGGAGCGCGTCGAGATCGCGTATCTGCCGGAGGGCGCCGTGGCCATGCGGTCGTCCCTGGACCCCGGCACCGTGCTGCGGTACACCGAGGCGGAGTGGCGGGCGTTCGTGCTGGGGGCGCGGGACGGGGAGTTCGATCTGGAGCCGGCGCCGGGCGGGGGCGGGGTGACGGCGGCCGAGTAGGCCGTCCCCGCAGGGAGCCTGGACTTCGCTGTGACGCCCTCCGCTCGCCCCGGCCGCAGGTCCGGCGCCTAGGATCGGGGTCGTACGTGAAGGCGTCCGCGACGGCGGAGGACGGGGACCCATGGCCGGCTCGACCGAGGACTACGCACCGCACCCCCATATAGGCGGCCGGACCGCCGCGCTGCGCGCGCTCGCCGCCTGGCGTGGAGCCGCGCCCGGCTCCCCACGCGTGGTCGTGCTCACCGGCAGCTCCGGCAGCGGGCGTTCACGGCTGCTCACCGGGTTTCTGATGCTGTGCGAGCCGGAGTACCGGCGGCGGCTGCCCCTGGACGAGATGGATCCGTCGACGGTCCCACCCGACCTGCCGACTCCTGCGGTACCGGCCCCCGAGGGACTGACCGCGGCCCAGGTCCTGTGGCTGCTCGCCGACCACTACGAGTTGAGCGCCACCAGCGTCGAGGAGGTGTACGCCGAACTGGCCGCCCGCGACGAGCCGGTGACCGTCGTCGTACCCGACGTCGACCGGGCCGGCCCGGTCAGGGCGGCCGACGAGGCCGCACGGCTGGTGCGGGAGGTGCTCGCACGGCTGGCCGCCACGGAGACGGTCCGGCTGCTGGCCGAGGTGCCGCGTCCGCTGGCCGCCGAGCTGGCCGCGTCCGTGGCGCCCGGAACCGTGCAGGTCATCGACCTCGACGACGCGGAATGGGCCGACCCGGAGGGCCTGGTGCGACATGCCCATGCGGCACTGAATCCGCAGTTCGGGGCACCCGAGCTGCCGTTCACCGTGGACCCCGCCGCCCGTCTCGCCGTCGGGGCGGCCGTCGCCCGCCGGGCCGGGACCAGCCCGCTGATCGTGCAACTCACCGTCAACTGCGTCCTGATGGCTCCGGAGGGCTTCGACCCGGCCGACGAGAGGTATCTGCCGACGTCCGTCGGTGAAGCCCTGGACCTGCACGCCGAGCGCCTGGGCACAGACCCGCAGACGCTGCGGCTGATGCTGGCCCCGCTCGCCCTCGCGGAGGGTGAGGGCATCCCGGTCCAACTGTGGGCGCGGCTGGCGAGCGCGGTCGCCGAGCGGGACATGGGCCCCGCCATGGCGGACGGGATGCTGCTCGCCGGGCCTTTCGTGCAGCCCGAGGAACAGGTCGCGGAGGCGGAGGAGGATGGCCAGGGGGGTGACGGCGGGCGTACGCTGCTCCGGCTGTGGCACCCGGCCGTCGGCGACGAGATCCGCGCCGGTCTGCCGAATGTGGCCGCCGCCCAGACCCGGATCGCCATGGCCCTGCTGGAGGCCGTGCCCGAGCAGGACTGGAGCAAGGCCGACCCCTACGTCCGCGACCACATCGCCGGCCACACCCTGGAGGCCGGGCTGCTCCCCCAACTCCTCACGGATCCGGCGCTGTTCGTCCACGCCGACCCCGTGCCCCTGCGCGCCGCCGTCGAGGCCGTACCGCCGGGGGAGCTGGGGCCGCCCGCCCGTACGTACCTGCGTACGGCGCCCCTGCTCACGCGCACGCAGGCACCGGCCCCGCTGCGTGCCGCCCTGCTGGAGACCGCGTTCGTCGAGGACGGCCTGCCCGAGTACGCCGAGGCGATACACCAGCGGCTCGGGCTGGAACTGCCGTGGCGGACGCTGTGGAGCCTGTCCGTGTCCGGCGTCAGCGCCGTGACCGTCGGCAGCCTGCCTCGCCCCGACGGGTCTGCCACGCCGGTCGCCGTACTGGTGGTCCCCGCGGGCACACCTGGTGCGCGGCTGGTCGGTGCCCCCGGCGGCGAGTCCGGTTCCGCGGTGCTCGTGCACGGCCTCGCACAGCCTGATCCGTCGCTGGAAGACGCCGATCCTCAGCAGGTTCTTCTTCCCTCGGAGGAGGAACGAGCCGCCGCCCCGCTGGGTCTGAGCCGTGGGGCCGACTACCTGCGGGTCTGGGACCGGGCGGACCAGGAGATCGTGGCGGCGCTGATCGCCGACACGCCCTTCACCGCGGCCGACCTGTCCCCCGACGGCATCCTCGTCCTCGCCACCGAGCGCGGGGCGAAGGCCCTCCGTGTGCGCGCGGCGGGCTCGGGGATAGCCTCGTAGGCACCCACAGCCGAACGACTTCCAAGGAGCCTCCCCGTGACCAGCCAGGAGCAGGCGCTCGCCATCGCCGACCGATGGCTCAACCCGGAAGGCTCCGCGGAGCCGCGCCGCGAGGTGCGGACGCAGGAGTTCGACCTGGGCTGGGTCGTGTGGGCGGCGCCTGCGCAGCCCGAGCTTGACCCGGAGACCGGGGAGCGACGGCCGCCTGCCGACATCGGCAACGCGTGCGGGGTCGTGGACCGTCGTACCGGCGAGCTGACGGTCTGGCCGTCGGTGCCGGTCGACGAGGTCGTGCGGATGTACCGGCAGAAGCACGGGGCGGGGCCGGGCGCGGGCACGCCCGAGAGCGGCGCCCGTCCGGTCACCGGTCCCGGCAACACCGCTGTCTTCACCTACACGGACCCGGTGAACGGCGAGGAGACCACCCTCTTCCGCACCTCCGCCCCGGGCCTGCCCCCGGCCGAGTACCAGGCGTGGGCCGAGCTGCGGCGGATGAACGTACCCACCGAGAACGTCCTGGCCGTCCACACCGACCTGCGTCCCAGCCTGCTGCCCGGCGGCTACACGGCCGAGCTCCTCAACACCTTCCGCAACGCCCAGCTGTCCTGCTCACAGACCTACGGGGCGCGTCCCGAGGCGCGGGCGGAAGGCATCTCGGCGCTGGTCGAGCAGGTGGAGACGATGCACCGGATCGCCGGTCAGCAGCCGCCGCCCCGTCCGCACCGCCTGCCGGTTCCCACGCAGGTGACGCCCGCGGAGCCGATGCGGGACGTGGCTCTGGGCCGGCATCTCGTCGAGGTCTTCGGCGAGGACGGCGTCCGTCGCTTCGACGCCGACGACATCTCCGGCAGCGCGCTTCCGGAGACCGCCGGGGCGACGCTCACCTGGGCGGGGCTGCCCGCCGACCTCCCGTTGTTCTTCACCGCCGACCGGTCCGACGCGCCGCCGGCCGGTGGCCTGTTGACCGACGTCGCCACGAATCTGCGTGAGCGCCGCAGCCCGGCCGGTGAGGAGAAGATCGGCGCCCTGTCGTACCTGGTCCGGATCGGCTTCGACGGCGTCGCGGTCATCGCGGTGCAGTGCCGGCCGGGGACTGGGCAGCCGGACGGTCTCGGTGCGCTGTGGGCGGTGGACCCGGTCACGGCCGAGGCCCGCTACGTCAACGTCTCGGTCGCCGCCTTCGCGCGCTCCCTGGCGCTGCTCGCCGGCGCGCGACAGCGGCTCGAGGGTCTGGACCCGGTCGCGGCCGGCGCGGAAGTGGCGGCCCTGCAGGAGCAGTTGGTGGCCGTGGACGCGTCCGCGCTGGGGAACGCGGAGACGTGGTGGTCTCTGATCGTCGAGCAGATGTGGCACGGGTTGTTCTGACCGGGGCAGCCGCGTGTGCCCAACTACCCGACCGGGGCGGCCATCGCGTTGTACCGGAGGCAGCGACGGGCGTGAGCGGTGCCGTGCCGGCGACTTGGCCGTCCGTGGGCCGCGCGTAGCCCTGCGTGGGCCGCCCGCAGGCCCCCCGGAGGCCGTTCCCTTGGTCCGCGTCGTCCGATCGATCAGTACAGCGAGAACCCGCCGCTGTGGCGCCCCTGCTTCTTCTTCCCCGACTGGGAGTCCTCGCCCTGCGCCCGCTTCGGCTCGGACGAGCCGGAGGCGGGGCCGTCGGTGAGCGGCTCACCGTGCCTGATCCGGTCGCGGTCCTCCTCCGAGAGCGACTCCCACTGTCCGCGCAGGGAGGACAGGCCTCCGCCCAGCGCTCGGGACACCGCGGGGTCGTCCATGGCATCGCGCAGGGCGGTGCGGCCGGAGAGCAGCTTCTTGGCCGCCTCCTGCAGGTCCTTGCCCGCGGCATCCGACTCGGAGAGCTTGCGCAGGGCGGAGTTCAGGGAGCGAATCTGCTCGGGTTCGAGTGCCTCGTCAAGCACACCGCGGTCGTGCGAAGCGCCTTGCGGGTTGGATGAGTTCTCGGGTTGCCTCGTCATGTCGCTGCCTCTCGTCGCCTCTCGACACCTGAAGTATCTCCCGTCACGTAGGGAGGCAAGAACCGCCGGCCTGTGCCGTACTTCTGACCCGGTGGGATCCCGGCCGACGCCGGGGGATAGCCTGCGCCGGGTCAACTTCGCATTGACCTACGCCAGTTCATTTAACATTCAGTCAATTACGGGGTTCCCGGGCATGTCGACGCCTCCACCGCAGTATCCGAATCAGCCGTACGGGCAGCAGCCGCAACCGCCGTACGGTCAGCCGCAGCAACCGTACGGCTACCCGCCGCAGCCGCCGCAGCCGCAGTCGCCGCGCGGGCCTCAGCGCCCGCAGCCGGGAGGTGTGCTGCGGATGGTGAAGGCCGCTGTCGTCGTCGTGGCGGTCTTCGGTGGGTTGGCCTACTACGTCTGGGACTACAACACCAGTCCCACCGGCGGCAAGGCGAAGGCTGAGGCCTCGGCATCCGCCGCGGCCGAGGAGGCCAAGACGCACGACCCCGAGATCGGCGACTGCGTGAAGGTCGCCGACCCTCAGGGCGAACCGCTGCCGACGGTCGTCGACTGCGGCTCGCCCGAGGCCGAGTACAAGACGGGTGCCTTGCTCCCCGGCCAGGACCAGGAGTGCTCGGCAAAGTACGACTACGGCATTCAGTACCGCAACAGCCGGGGATTCGACTACACGTTGTGCTTCACCAAGGTCTGATCCGAGTCGGCCGCACGCCCTGACCGGAATCGAGCGAGTCAGGGCATCGCGTCCGCCAGCGACGCGCCCGCCGCCGCGAGGATGACGGCCATCATGGCCAGGCGGGTGCGGGCGCGGCGCGCCAACTCCACGCTGAGGCCGGCGGAAGCCAGACTCCCGCAGTACATCGCGGTCCCAACCCCCGCCTGCGTACCGCTGTCGAGGCGACCCACGATCACGACGAGGCAGACCAGGGCCACCAGCGCCCCGACGGTCATGAGCCCACCGCGAGCACTGCGCGCCTGCTGCGACCGCTGCCGCGCGAACCCGGGGTCCGCCTGCCTCTGGAAACTCGCCCGGACCTCGTCCACCCCGGGCGCCGAAACCGGATGGCCGCCCTCGCCGCCCCGCAGCTGCGTCTGCACCTGTTCCCCGCCGCGTTCCCGGCCGTGCGTCGTCATGAGGAGGCAGCGTAGGTCAATTCGCTAGGCTCACGCACCATGTTGCCTTCGCACACGCCCTCCCCCGCACCCGACGCCACGGTCATACGGACCGGCCGTCGCGGCGCCATGACCGGGCTTCCCTGCTCCGTCCTGCTCATCGCGCTGGGCGCGGTCGGCGCTGTCGGCGCGGTCGTGGTTGCTACCGGGAACCAGAAGGGGGAGTCCAACCCTGCGGGCTACGTGGGCCTGGTGTTCATGCTGTTGCTCGGTGCGCTCGGCGTCTTCCTGTTCCTCGCCAACTGGGCGAACCGTCGCGCCAGGATCCTCGTCGACGCCACGGGCCTGTGGGTCGAGAACGGAAGGCTTCGCAACGTCATCCCCTGGCAGGACCTGGCCGGAGTCGGGCTGTACTGGAGCAAGGTCGGGCGAAGCCAGAAGGTCTACTCCCTCGAACTGTTCCCGACCGGCCCGATCGACCGGGACGACCCCGTCCTGTGGACCCTCGTGCGCGACGAGGAGCCGTTGCACCCCGGCCTGCCCCGCCTGCGCCACCGGCTCCCCTTCCCCGCTCCCTGCCGACAGGACCTGGTCTCGGCGGTCCAGCGGTACGTACCGCACCTCTGGCTCGGTGAGTCCGAACGCGCCGGGGGCCACATCGGCCGACCCGACGTCACGGGACACCGGCAGCGCACTCGGGGCCGTACACAATGACCGGCTGGTCGGCCGCTCTTTCGCACGCTCGGCCGGACGCTGCCGACAACAGTGGCGACCTGCAACGGACTTGTGACAGCAAACACCTGAAGTGATCGACAGCTGAGTCCGTAAACTTTGCGGACGGCTGTACTCCTGTGTGATTTCCCTCGGCTGGTGAGGGAGGTTGTACGGCCGTGCTGTCTGACGGGGGTGCTTTCTGCTGTGTCGATGATGCTGCCGGACGAACTCGAATGGGTTCTCCAGATGCTGGGCTACAAATGGCCCACGGCAGACGAGGACAAGCTCAGAGACTCGGCCGCCCTGTGGCGCAAGTTCGGCGAGGACGTCACCGAGCTGCACACCAAGGCGAACACCAGCGCCCGCACGGTGACCGCCCACAACGCCGGCGAGTCCATCGACAAGTTCACGAAGACGTACGAGAAGTTCGACGGCGGGGGCGGTGGCGACGGCTACCTCCGGAACGCCGCCGAGGCCGCCTTCCTCATCGCGAACGTGATGGAGACGTGCGCCTACCTCGTCGAGTTCGCCAAGTGGGCGGTGATCGCCCAGTTGATCGCCCTGGCCATCCAGATCGCCGCCGCGGCTGCCGCAGCGCCTTTCACCTTCGGTCTGTCCTCGGTAGCGGGAATGGGCGCCACCCAGGCGGCCCGCCTCATCGTGCGCCGCATCCTCGACGAGCTCAAGAAGGCGCTGCTCGAGGCACTCATCGAGACCATGAAGGAACCTGCGATCTCGGCGATCGAGGCGATGATCACCGACCTCGTCCGCCAGACGGTGAACGTCGGCTTCGGCGCCCAGGAGGGCTACGACATCGGCGCCACCATGAAGGCCGGCGGCACGGCGGGGCTGGAGGCCCTGAAGCAGAGCCCGCAGACCTTCGCCGAGGGTGTTCGTGACAGCCTGGGCAAGAAGGGCGGCGATCGCTTCCACCATGCGATCGACAGCCGGATCGACGGGTACAACGGGCCGTCCGGGACGCCGGGGAGCAACAGCGGTGCCGGGGCCGACGGGAGCGGGGACGGCGGCAGCGGCAGCGGCAGCGAGGGCTCCGGCTCTGGAAGCTCCGGCTCCAGTTCTTCGTCCTCTTCCTCGGAGTCCGGTTCGTCGGGGGCCTCCGGGTCGTCGAACTCGTCCGACTCGTCGACGTCGTCGCGTTCAGGCAACGGCAACGGGCCGGGCGCGAACATAGGCAGCGGGATATCGGCCGACACCGGCGGCAATGACGTCGGTGGACCGGATGTGGGGGCGGGTCCCGACTCCGGCTCGGGGTCCGGTTCCAACTCCGGATCCAACCCCGGATCCGGGCAGAATCCGAGTTCCTCGGACACGCCGTATTCGAGGCCGACGGTGGCGCCGTCCAGCTCGTCCCTGCCCGACTTCGACGACCCCTCGCCGGGCGGCCCGTCGTCCAACTCCCCCGGCTCCAACGGTTCATCCGGCACGCCGAGCACCTCCGGGCCCTCGGGTTCCGGTGGCGGTTCCGGCGTATCCGGCCTGTCGTCCCCGAGCCCGCAGTCCGCGCCCTCGTCCGGCAGCCCGTCGTCGGGCAGTACGTCCTCCTCGTCGGGGGGCGGGTCGATCGGCACGCAGATCGACGGCCTGGCCGCCACCGCGCCCACGCAGTCCAACGCCGCTCCGGCGCCGGCCACCGACTCGTCTCCTTCCGGTTCAGGTGGCCGTTCGGACGGCGGCTCGGCGATGCCGACGTCGCCCACAGGTCCTACCGCCGCGGGTGCGCCTACGGGTGGGGCGCACAGCCCGGGCGCCGCTTCCGGCGGCAGCAGCACACCGTCCGCCACGAGCCCGAACGCCAACTCCGCCCCAGCGAGGAATCCTTCCGCCGGTACGCCCGGCGCGCCCTCCGCCTCGGGTACCGGGCCTGCCTCCACTCCGAGCGCGACGCCTTCGACGGCGCCTCGGAGTACACCGGCTGCGACGCCGGGGAGTGGGCCTGCCTCGACGCCGGGCACTACGACCTCAACGCCGGGCAGCACGCCTTCCGCAACGCCGGGGGGCCGGCCCGCCTCGACGCCGGAGGGGCGAGCTCCGGGCGCGGGGGACGGTCGTGCGCCCGGCACCCAGGGCACGCCGGACGGTCGAATACCGGCCCAGCGGCCCGGTACGGCGACCCCGGGTGACGGCAGCACGCCGCGGAACACCCCCGCCGCTGCGACACCCGGCGACCGCACTCCACCTCGCAACAGCCCCGGGACGGCTACCCCGGGGGACGGCACGGCGTCTCGCAACACCCCTGGGAACACGCCCCCGAACGACGGCACCGCCTCCCGCAACAACCCCGGTACGACACCTGGCGACCGCACGCCGCCCCGCAGCAACCCCGGCACCACATCCCCCGGTGACAGCACCAGTCCCCGCAACGGCACGGACTCGACCGGCGGCAGCCGTACCAACACCCCCGGCCAGAACCCGAGTACGACCGCCCCGAACCAGAACCCGAATTCGGCAACGCCGAACCAGAACCCGGCGCAGTCGACTCCTCCCCGGGCCGCCACGCCCTCCACCAGTGCTCACGCGTCGACTCCCTCCACGTCGCCCGGCACCGGCCCCGAGCGCGCCTCGACGCCCGGCAACACTGCGCCCCCTTCGTCCCAGAACACGCCCGGCACTCCGAACCAACCCAACCCGGGCACCACCCCCAACAGACCACCCCACCAGCCCGCGGGCAGCACGCCGAACACCCCGAACACCCCGAACCAGCCGGGCCCGCAGCCCAACACCCAACAGCCCCCGGCGAACACCCCGAACCAGCAACAGCAACAGCAACAGGTCACTCCGGTCCCGATCCACCACGTGACCCAGGTGCCGGGCAACCAGCCGCATCAGCCGAATTCCCAGACCCCGGACTCCACTCCCGCCACTCCCAACCAGCAGGACCCCTCACACAACCCGAAGCCGAAGGAACCCCCGACTCCGGCCTCGGAGACCCGCAACACCAACCCCCCGGGTGGCGTCACCGACCCCACCCGCGCCGAGCAGGACGCGCTGGAGAACTCGGTCCCCCGGGACGAGAACGGCGACCCGACCCGGCCGCCGGACCCGGCGGACGGCCGCTGGGTCGAGCGCATCAACGGCGAAGGACGCGACGCCCCCGGCCGCAACAACAACTGCGTCGACACAGCCCTGTCCACGGTCGACACCTATGCCGGCAACCCCACGGCCGCCGGGGCGCGCACCCCGGACCTGGACGCGGACGGCAACCCCTCTGACCGCGGCGAGAAGGGCGGCCGCGACCGTATCGAGAACACCCTCGGCGCCCGCTTCAGCGACATGGGCAACGGACGCGACGCCTTCAACCGCCTGGAGAACACCCTCCGCAACAGCGGCCACGGCTCGCAGGCCGTCATCATCACGCGGGACGCCAACGGACGGGCCCACGCGTGGAACGCGGTCAACCACAACGGCAAGATCACGTACATCGACGCCCAGACGGGACAGCGGAGTTCGAAGCCGCTGCACAGTGGGGACAACGGAGTTTTCGCGATTCCGCTGGACTCGGACCGGCAGCCGGTGACGCCCGACCAGCGCGCCGATGACGGTACGGAGCCGCGGCGCACGGCATCCGAGACTCCCACGGACGCCGACCGCAGAGCACCCGACGAACCCGCCGGAATCGATCCCGACGAGACAAAGGGAGCCCCGGACGACGAGGGTGACAAGCCCAACACGGGGAACACTCCCGAGCGCCTGGGCTCCTCAGCCTTCGAGGAAGACCAGAAACCGAATCACACGCACTACGGCGTCCTCGGTGACCAGGCGCAAAGGGATTTCCGGGCTCACCGGGACATCAGGCAGATCGACCTGGAGCCCGTCTACAATACGCTTCGGAACTTCGCGAACAACGACAACGCCGGTTTGCGCGACCTGCTCAATGGGAGCAGAAACGGCACGACCTGGAGCCGCGAGGACCTCGCCAACCGCATCACGGGCTTCAACGATCTCAGCCGAGGCCAGCAGGCCGCGGCAGTGGGTGTTCTGGCACGTCTGAGCAATCACTTCCACATGAACCAGGGTGTGGGCGCCAGTCCGTACCGGCGCGAGGGCGATCAGTCCGCCTACCACTGGTCGGAGTCGGAGAACGCCACAGAGAATCGAGAGGCACACCGGCCGCGCGACGAAAATCGGCAGAAGAACTTCCAGGGCAACGACGCCGAGAAATTTCGGCACTCAAGGGCCGCGGTCGCGGCCGCGAATGGCAAGCCCTTCTCCGAAGTGGTCGGCTCCGATGCCCAGTCCGCCACCCCTGCACAGCGCACCCGCCACTACCTCGACAGTACGTACGACGAGGACGTGGTCGATCAGGTAATTGCCGCCACCAAGGACATGAAACCGAACTTCCTTGGGCGCAACTTCGCCGTCATGGAGGTATACGACCCGGATACCAAGCAGACGCACTACGTGGCTGACAGCTCGTTCAGCTACGTGGGACCACGACCCGACCACTCCGAACCACACTTGGGCGGCTGGATCGAGCGCCTCAACGAGGACCGCGCCGCCAATGGGCAGAATCCTCTTGTCCCCACGCACCTGTACACGGAGCGGGAGCCGTGTGGTCACCCTTCCGAGTCGAAGGGGCACGCGGACTGCGGAGGCTATATCCGCGCTTACCTGCCGGAGGAGATGGGGACGACCTATGCCACGGCTTACCGAAAGGGCGAACAGGTCGAACCGTTCAACGATCCACGCGAGGGCGTGAACAATGCGGCGCAGGCCATTGAAGTCGATTTCCAAGATCACTTGAACAAGGTCGCAGATATCCTTGTGGCGTACGCCTTGCCAACGCCGAAAAGCCCTGCATAGACACGACTCGGTAGGAAAGACCTGACGCATGAGCACCACCCCAAACCCGGATGAGGTCGCTGCGGAACTCGCGCTGGATAGTGCGCTGCAGTGGATCGACCAGCCCCACGAAGCAAGTGCCTGGCTGTGGATCGGCGGACGATCGGGCAGCGGCAGAACGGCGCTGCTGGGCGAGGTCGTTGCCCGTCACCCGGCCGCGGTCCACGTCGACTGCGCCGGCAGGTCGGCGGAGGAGGTGGCCCGGGAGGTGGCGAAAGGTCTTGGCATTTCCGCCCCCGACTCCTTCAAGGACAACTTCGGCACTGTGGCCCGCCGGATCAAGGACGACCCTCTGATCGTGCTCTCAAACACGCAGTGGGCGGGCCGGCTGCGCACCTCTCGCGAACCGGAGCGTGTCCTCGATCGGGTGACACGCGCGCTGATCACGTTCCATCCGCGCGGGCTGCGGATGCGCCTGCTGGTCGAAGTCGACGATGCCCCGGGCAGGGCTGACGAGTTGGGCGGACGGCATCTCACCCTGCAGGGGGGCTTCGAGAGCATGCCCGCCTTCGCGGAGGCGGGCAGGGATGCCACCCTGTCGTCGGCCCTCGATGCGCTGGCGTTGGCCGAGCACCCCTTCGTTCCCCTGCCCGTGTGGTCCCTGCTCTGCTCCGCCCTCGGCCGGGGCATCCCCGAGTCCCGGCTGGAGTCGCTGCTCGACGATCCGGTGGTCGGGGACTGGATCCACCGGACGGACGACGGGCCGGGCACTCCCCTCATCGCCTTCAAGCAGGAGCCAGCGGCCCGGCATCTGCGTACGCGGATGCCCGCCGAGGAGGCCAACTCCTGGCACGCACGCGTAGTCACCGCGCTGTCGGCCGCAGACGCCACGGAGGCGACACGCTGGTACGCCGAGCGCGCCCTGGCCGGTCACGCGGCGGCGGCCGACCGGTTCGAGGCATTCCTCCAGGACACGGCAGCAGTCGCGGGGGTCGGCCACGAGTCGCTCTTCGAGGCGTTCGAGGCCGCGTTCCACGGACGACCCATCCCGCAGGGAAGCGCCGGGGCCCGCCTCCACTACCTGGCGCGCCGTGGCGTTCAGCCGTCGTCCCAGGGGGAGTGGCTGGCCCTGTTGCATCTGGCCCTGATGCAGGCCGGGCCGACGGAGGCACCGGCCGCCGATCGGCTCCTGTCGGCGGCCGGCCCCGTGGCTCTGCCCTGGCGGACGCTCTGGGCCGAAGGTGTCGGTGCCGGCGTGTTCAGCACGGACGCAGTGGTCAGGCGCCCGATCGTCCGGACCCTCCAGATTGTGCACACCCCGACCGGCGATGTGGTCACAGCCCGCACACGCCACGACCACATCGGCACCTGGGACCTGACCACGGGCGCGTCCCGCGACGAGCCCGGTGAGGCCGCGGACGCCTCCGGCGAGACGCACGCCAACCAGGGGCCCAAGGGGTGGCGCCCTGCCGGAGCCCTCAGCGGCGACGTCGACCTGCCCCGCATGCCCGAATACGTCCGTCGAGGCACGCGCTCGGGCCGTCACATCGCTCTGGCCACCATGGACGGGGTGTGCGTGGTCGAGATCAACCAGAGCGGCGGACACGAGGACGCACCGGGCCTGCTCAAGCATCTGGTGGCCACCGACACGACACTTGCCCGGGCCGACCTTCCCGCCCAGGCCCTGGCGCCTACGACCGACTGGCTGGCGGACATCTTCGGATCCGCGGCAGTCAAACGGTTCCCGCAGGAGACCCTGCCGGCCGGCCTCACCGACAGCGACGCGCGCGCCTTCCTCGCCGAAGTCGGCTTTCCCTGTGTCACCGGCTTGCTCGAACTTGACACAACCGGCCTTGAGGACACCGACCTGCACGCGGTCGCCGAGCCGTTCGATAAACCGGCCGAGACGGGCTCCACGTACTTCTCCCTCGGCACCTGGCAGGGTGCGCAACTCCTCCTCGACGGCCAGGACGGGCGCGTGCTGCAGGATGGCTGGTCGGGGATCGAAGACGAGCTGGCCGGAAGCAGTCTCGCCCAGTTCGCCGCAATGGTCCGCCTCTATTTCTGGTGGCGCGGCTCCGACTGGTCGATCGAGGACACGGAGTCGGACCTACGCCACTGGCTGCACCTCATCGACCCCGAGGCCTACCAGACACAGGGCTGGCAAAGGGTCTTCGAGGACTACAACTTCGACGACCGGGTCTGACGGACCAGTACCGGTCCGAACGCCCACACCCGTCCGTACACCAAGTACCGGTACGCACTCCAGTACACCGCCCGGCGTCTTCGGATCGAACAGCCCCGGATCCAGCTCGTCCATCCCATCCCGGAACACCTGCGGTCCGGCGCGAGCGTGAAGCGGGTCGGACCGTCGAGTCGGCTCCATGTGCGCACGGACCCGTCGCGGCAGATGCGACTGCGGTTGCCGTCGACGGCTTCGATGAGCTCTCGGCCTCGTGCGCGCGGCTGTCGACCTGGAAATAGTCGCCGTTAAGACTCGGGTGGGCCAGGAACCAGTTGGCCGGCCGCCACCACGCCCGGACCGTCCGCCAGGGCATCCCGGGTTCGGCCTCCGCGATCCGCTCGGCGTAGTCGTCATGGCCTGTCACCTTGGCCGCGAAGTGCGGCCATGAGGCGAATTCGGCCGACGCCACGTCCGCCTGCCGAAGATCGCCTCGGCCTGAAGGAAGACTCCGCGACCCACACTCTCCCCGTCGCCCTCGGCGGCGAGGAGCTCGCGCACCACCCCCAGGGTCAGCGGACAACAGCCGTGCAGGGTCGGCCAGTACGCCGTTCCTCTCCACGATCACGTGGCCATCGTGGTCACCCGCCACTGACAAGCCTCACCCGGCACCAACGCCAACCACTTGGTGCTCCGGCCCCAAAAAATCTCTACATGAACCATGAGTTCACCAGCACACAGAGCCCACAACCCAGCAGACCGCCGAAGAGCAGACCGAGGCCGGTGATGAATGTCCCGCCCCGCATGGGCCGACTCGCGGAACGGAAGGCGGAGCTCAATGGGAATACCGCCACGCCGAACATCGAAGCGGCGACGCACCAGTTCTGCACCGCCTCGACGTAGAACGACGCGAAGGTGCCGCGGCTGAACGAGTCCGAGTCGTACGCCACCGCCTCCACCTTCTCCCCCTTGTGGTAAGCCGCACCGGGCGCGAAGTCCTCCACGTCGTGACGGACCTTGCCGTCATCGGATCGGAAGCTGCCGGAGCACTCCACGTCATCCCCGTAAGCCTCCTCGCGGCATTGCTCGACGATGATGGTCCCCTGCGTACCGCCGGACACCTTGTCGGGGCCTTTCATATAGCCCACACCTACAAGGATCAGTCCGAGGAGAAAGACCAGAATGCCCAGTACTCCGGACCCTACGCGGCTGCCGACGCCCCTTCTCATGGGGCCTGGTCCGACGGCGTCCGGTCCTCCCGTTCCGCCCTTGCGCAGGTGCCGTCCACTGCTCTCGTCCGTCTTCACTGCTACCCCGTTCCCTCAGGTGGCGCCCGCGCCCCGACTAACTCGTAAGATCTTTGCGAGGCCGGTTCGTGCAGGTCAAACGGCGTGGGGCGACAGGGAGCACAACTTCCGGGCAAACCGGCATGCATCTCCGGCATGCACGGCTGGCTTGCACTACTGCCTGCCCCCGGCAACCGCCCGTCTTCGATCACGCGTCACTATGAGTCGTGATCAATAACCCGCACAACGCCGGCCCGCGCCGGGCCGAGCCGCTCGAAACTTGGCGCCGAGTCCAGGCGGACACCGACCCCGCAGTCGCCGACTCCCACGTACTCGACTGCGCCCGACGCCTCCTGGCCGACCCCGGTGACGAGAGCGCCCACATCTGGGTGGCCGGACTCGCGGAGATGGTGCCATATCTCGTTGGGCAGCCCGGTCCCGAGGCGGAGAGAGTGGCGGTCGAGGCACTGTCGGCAGCCGCATCGGCGTTCGGTGGACGCAGTTGTGCGCACGAGACGCACCCGTACGAGAGGGACCTCGCCAACCTGTCCGAGGACGACCCCACCTGGTCGGGGCTGCCCGCCGGGTACCTGCTCGCCGACCCGCTCCCCACCGCCCCACCGGAACAACCCCACGACGACACCGAGCTCTGCCCGGTCAACCTCGCCGGGATCGCCCGCGTCACCGCCGACACAGTCCGCCCCTTCTCGACCGACGGCATCCCCGCCGTCGTACCGGAAGATCACACGTCAACGGTGAAGAGCCTCTCCTCGATCCTCTGGGACTACCCCTACTCGGACCCCGCCGCCGAACTCGAATCCAACGCGAATTGCGTGGACTGGCTCGCCACCAGGGCGGCACGAGCGGGCTACATCATCACTCAGCGCGCGAGTTGCTGGTACGCCATCCACCGCATCACGGAACGGTCGGTCTTCGAAGCGATGATCGAGGGCCTGGAGACTGTCCTGCCGAGGCTCGGTGACCCTGCGGTCTGCACGCACGGTGCCGACGAGCACCCGGACGCCGAGTTCGAGTCGGCCGACCTCGCCGAGATCGGTTTCCACCTGCGCAGCCCCGGAGGTCGCGCCGAGCTCCGGGAGACCCTCGGCCCGTACCCGCCGGACGCCTGGCTGTGCCCCCGCCATCTGCGCGGCCTCGCCGAGCAGGCCCTCGGCGAGCTGCGTACCGCGCACACGTCGAAATTCGGGGTACGCGACACCAGCGCCATGGACGTCACGTACGTAAGACCCGACGGAACCCTCGACATCGTCGCGCTGACCAGGTGCGTGGCGGACGCGGACACCTTCGCCGAGGGCGCGGAGAATATCGCGCTGTGGGCCGCCCGCCGCCACGCCACGACGCATGACCGGCACGAGCAACTGGTCCTGCTGCTCATGGCCCTTTGGGTCGCCCAGGTCCGCGACCTGCCCTACGGCGTCGGCCGCGAGGTGCGCGCACTGCTTCGCGCGGTCGACCCCGCACCACTCGAGGCCGACTGTCCGCACGGCGACGACCACCCGGACGGGCGCGACAGGCGGTGGAACGAACTCGACTTCGCCGCGCACCTCCAGCACCTGTACCTGGCCCGGACGTTTCCGGCTCCCGAGGGCGCCCGGCCGACGGACGTCTGGGGCTGCCCGCGCTTCCTCGCCGACTGGGCACGTGAGCTCATTCTCGAACTGGACGAGGAGTACCAGTCGATGGACGAGGAGGACGGTGACGAGGAAAGCGTGTTTAGCGGGGAGTGGTGAAGGTGAAGTGCCTTGCCCTCGGGGCTCGGCGTGCCGGGGGGGACTCCGACTGCCGTTGCCCGCGAGTGATAAATGCCCTTCACGCCGCCCGCTCCGCCTCCGACAGCCCCCTCCTGACCTCACTGATAGCTTGCTGCTCCAGCCAGTTCACTCCTTGGGATACCGATGAGTCAGCCGCCGTTCCAGCCGCCACCGCAACCTCCGCAACCACCACAGGTCTCCAGCAACCCCTACGCCCAGCCCGCCCCGCCGCAGCATCCACAGCCGCAAGCACAGCCGCAGCCGCAGCCGCAGGCACAGCAGCCCCAAGGATTCGGCCCACCGCCGCCCCCTGCGCAGCCGCCCATGCAGGCGGGCCAGCCCCCGCTGTACCCCGGCGCCCCGCCGGCCCAGGGACAGCCGCCCATGCACCACCCCATGCACCCCATGGGGCAGCAGCCGATGCACCCGATGCACGGCGCGCCACATTTCCAGGCAGCGCCTCCCTTCGGCCAGCGGCCGAACGCAAGCGGTCATCCGGTGGGCGCGGTCTTCCTCAGCTTCTTCATCTCGGTCATCGTGTCGATGCTTTACAGCGGTCTCATCCTGGCCACGTACGAGGACCTGACGGTTACGACGGCCAACACTCTTTACCTGGGCCACGCGTTGCTCAACGGAGCGATCGTCGGCTTCCTGATCGGCAAGGTGGGTCACCGCAACACCGGCGCCTGGATCATGGGTGCCGTCATCGCCGCGCTCGGCGCGTTCTTCGGCCACACCAACGCCTTCCCGCTCGTCCTCGCCGACGGGCAGTCACCCAGTGCCATCTGGGACCTGGTGAGGTACGAGCCCTTCTGGCCGGCCAAGGCCTGGTGGATCGACGAAAGCACTGACGCAGTCGACTGGTTCTCCCCCCTCGGCCTCGTGGTCGCCGCGGCCGCGGCCTGGGGCATCGCCTACCTGATCGGCAACAAGCGCCGTCCGACGTGACGACGTGTCCTCGGATGCCGATCCGGGCGGCCACCACCCGGTTCCCGGTCGGTAGCCGAGCCGGTAGCTGAAGCCGGTGGCGGAGCCGAAGCCCCGGCTCTCCGCCGGCGACGGTCCGCAGGCCCCCTCAACGGAAAGCGGGACTGTCACCGACAGCCGCCAACGCTCCCCCGATACACGAGACCATCATGGCCCACCGCGTGTTACCGGATCGGGCGAGCACAAGCCCCCAACCGCCGAGGGCCACGCCCATGCCGTAGGTGGCGACCCAGACGCCAAGCGCATCGCCCTGCCCAAGGCGTACGAGCATCAGGCCGAGGCAGACCACGGCAACCAACCCGGCGATCGCCACGTAGGTCCCTCTTGCCTGTAGCGCGTCGCGCCGCCGTTCCTCCACGAGCCCCCGTCGGCCCTGGGCATGGAATCGCGCCCGCAGTTCCTCCGCGCCTACCCCGAGAGAACCGCCGGAAAGCGGCTGTCCGCCTGTCTCTCCAGGCCTGTTGGCCGGTCCACCGCTACCCGTAGTCATGGGAGTGCAGCTTAGCGCGGTCACGATCGGCGGCCCGATGGTGTCTTGACCACGGAGTTCGCGCTACGCCCCTTCCAGGGACGCCAGTACGAACGACAACGGCAGCGTGGCGACGGCGAGAGCGAGCCCCGCCGCGGCCATCCCGGCACGGATCTCCCGCTTGCCGCGGCCGCTCAGGTAGGCGGCGATCCAGGGCAGGACACCACACAGGAGCAGGCTGAAGTACCAGCCCTCTTCCGTGACGAAGAAGACCATGGCGGCCAGGCAGACCGGTACCGAACAGACACTCAAGGCAAGCGAACGCGTCAGGAAGAGCTCAAGACCGTCGGCCACACCGAAGAAACTCATGACCTGGTCACTCCGCTCCGTTCAGACCGCCGCATGTCATACCCTCCCGTACCCACCTGCGGGAACCCGTCCGCAGCCGAGAACCAGTTGCTGAACCGTCCACAGCCGTGCCGAAGTTGTGGGCAACGACAGTGCGGGGTGATCCTTCGCCCTCTGACGGGATCCCGTAGAGCTCCTCACCCATGCCCTCCGGACCTCGGCGAGATGTGCAGCGCCTCCTGTCGACCTCCGGCCAGCCGTAGCCGAGGAGCTTAAGCACCCACGCAAGACTAACGGGGAAGTGTGAGCGACCTGGCAGCAAGCCGTAGCAGCCTCATCGGTGCGCCTGATCCTCGTAAGTCGCTCGAAACACACCGTGGCTTCATTGACCTCCAGGAACAGCGTTTGTCGACTGGTTCCGGCGGCAGTTGGTGGGCCTCCATGAGTTTGGGCTGCTCCGCACCTTCTGCTCGGCCCCCGACTGCAGCTGTGCCGCATGCGAGGCTGGCCTAAGGCACTCGGGCCATTGACGTGCGGGCGGAAGACCTGGCCCCCCACGTGACGTCAAGTCGGCTTTGCATGAGGGGTTCACCGGGACGGGTGGCGCACACCGAGCGGGCCCGCGTACCCCTGGAGTGGCTTCGGTCCGGCTCGGAGGAGCCTGGCACGCGTGGATCAGTACCTGCCAGAGTCAAGAAGTCGGCGGCCCCACCCGACGAGCATCGGTCAGCTTAAACGCCCTACGGAGAACGGCACTTGGGCTGCCAGTGCTGCCTCCGAGCTTCCGATGAAGGTTGCCGCCAGTGCAAGGCGCCTCCACGACCACCTGTGGGGAACGGGCCCTTGTCACGCTCAAAGCAACGATCCCGTGGTGCTCCTGTGCCGGTCTTCCGCAGAGTCGTCGTGGGCACGGAAGACGCGGGCGGAGCGCCCAGGCAGTGCAGGTATGGTGCCGAAGAGGCCTGGGTGAGCAGTCGATTGCCCAGGCCCCATGCATGCAGAGCCGAGCGGGGAGAAAGCGGCCCATGGGGGACCACTTCAAGACGGACATCGGTCAGCTACAGCAGTTCTTGGCGAATCTGGAGAGATGCGTCGACGAGCTGAACGAGGCCCGGACGGCCCTCGACCACGTGCGTGCTGACCAGATCGGCACCTCCCGGCTCGACGAGGCCTGCGACAAGTTCCAGGACGAGTGGAAGTACGGGTCCGATAAGACCAAGGAACTGATCGATGACATCAAAGAGGGCGTGAAGTCCAACAAGAAGGGCTACGAAGAGGTCGAGGATGCCTTGGAAAAGGCCCTCAAACAGATCGCGGACGCGAGCACGTCCGGCGGCAACGGGGGCGGTAAGTAATGGCAACGAACCCGTACCCCCACATCGGCTTCAACCCCGTGCCCGGCGTTCCCGCAGAGGTCGCGAAGCTACAGCAGAGGGCGGCCTCCGCCGCGACGGCACTCGAGAACACGCACAGGCACCTGACCAAGCTCACCGCGGAGAGCAGCTACTGGGAGGGCGACGCGGCAGAGGAGTTCCGCAAGAACCTCGAAGGCGACCTGTCGAAGTACCTCAAGAAGGCCGCCTCGGCGTTGCGTTCCGCCGCGACCCAACTACACAAGTGGGACGGCCAGTTGACCGCCAACCGGGGGCTGGCCAGGAAGTACGACGACGAGGCTGCCGAGAAGAAGGCCGCGGCCGACAAGGCCAAGAACGCGTACGACCAGGCCGCGCAGCACCCGGACCTCAAGCTCGCCAACCGGACCTTCCCCTCGCAGGAGGAAGCCGACGACGCGACCGCGCGGCTGCGCTCCGCGGAGCGGGACTTGAACGAGGCGAGCACAGCCCTGACCAAAGCCAACAGCGAGTACGAGTCGCTCAACCGCAAGATCAAGGACCTGGAGTCCGAGCACTCCCATGAGGCCGAGATCATCGCCAAGGCGCTGGAAGACACCGCGGAAAAGGCCCCTGACAAGGGCTTCTGGGAGAGCGTCGGCGACATCATCACGTCGGTCGGCGCGTTCCTGGCAGAGCATGCAGGCACTATCGGCGCCATCGCCGGTCTGCTCGCCCTCTTCCCCGCCTTGGCCCCGATCATGGGGCCGATCGCGCTTGTCGCGAGCGCGGTGTCCATGGGTAAGAATCTTCTCGACGACGAGTTCCGCAAGAACTTGATGTTCCAAGGCAGCGGAATGGAGATCTTCTCCGCATACGCCTCCGTCGCAGGGGACATCGTCGGCATGATCCCGGGCGGGAAGGCGCTGGGTGTCGCGGCCAAGGAAGGATTCGAGAGTGCCGCCGACGGAGCCAACCTCGGAACAAAGGTCTGGGCCGGTACGAAGGGCGGGGTCCTCGGGATCAGCCGCTCGGCGGCAGACGAGGCCAGCGACGCATGGCGGGTTGCCGGAGACAGCGCCAAGGGCTCGCTGAGGTTGATGGGCGACATCAAGGTCAACATGCTGAACGTGGCCGCGAACGGCGTTTCCTCAGCGGAGAGTTTCGGCCTCGTAGACGACAAGGGCTCCGAGCACAACACCGCAGAGGGCACGAAGGCCGCTGCGACAGGACACGCCATCGCCGGATTGTTGAACCTCGTATGACCAGCCACGGCGAGAGTGAAGGCACCGCATGACCGTTAGTGGACCGACCACCGCACCGCGGGACACCCCCAAAGCGTCTTTCTGGTACGGGCTGCCCGTCGGCTATACGTCCCTTGACCTCAATCCGTCGGCCGAGCGACTCATGGAAGTCATCAACCAGGTCCGCGCGTTGCCCGAGCAGGAGCTAGAGGAAGCGGACCGAGCGCTGCGCCTGTACGCGGGCATCATCAGCCAGCTCAACGCCAACAGGGTGCAGGAGTGCGCGCTCGGGGCCCACCCCGACGATGCCGGTGGTTTCACCATGTCGGTGTTCACCGTGTCGACGCTGCCGACGTCAGGCAGCGCGAAGCTCGTGGTGGCCGGCCTCGCTGGCAGCGCCGCGGACGGCCGGGACGAAGGCATGCGCCCGCTGGAACTGCCGTGCGGCCTCGGTTACCTCTCTGAGAAGCGGCCGGCCGCCCCACGGTCGTCCCGACGGCCGGAGCTCAACAACACGCTGCCGAGTCACATCTGGCAGGGCATCGTCGCGGTGGCGGCGCCAAGCACGCCGGAGCTCATCGTGCTCCAGATGGTGACCCCGGATCTCGACTCCGCCGACGACTACCGGAACATGTTGCTCGGGATCGCCCGCACCCTGACCTTCACCGACCCCGAACGAGCCACGGCGGACGATCAGGCCGCCCAGGAACCGGAGGCGCTGACCGGCGCCGCCGCCACCATGCGGAACGACTTCGGATAGCACCAGTCGGGCTGAGACGGACTGTAGGAGAACTAGTGCCGGACAACATGCAGGGTGCCCACGCACCGGAAACGCTGGACACTGCCGCGCTCCGCGGAAAGCTGACCAACCGGATGTGGTGGACCTGTATCCGCAACACCGTGATCTACGCGCTCATGGCGTTCGGAGTGCCGCCGCTGGGCGCAGCGGCGAATCGGGCTGGCATGTCCTGGATCTTTGTGATCGGGGGTCCCATGATCCTTATCGGCATCTTCGGTCTCCTGGGCACGCTCCGCACCGTCCCCATCGCGGTCCTCCTCACGCGCACGTGCCGCAAGGCGCTGGCTCAGTACTCCTTCGACAAGTTCTGCCCGCAGATCACCAAGGTGGACGGCGCCGCAGCGACAAAGGGCCGCCCGAAGAGCATGACGCTTAGCCTCCACACCGCCGAGGGGCAGGAGACGCCACTGATGCGGATGGACCCCGTCCCCCGAAGCGCTCCGTGGCGCAACCCCTGGCCCGAAGGCATCGAGAAGGGCGTCTACGTCGCCGGAGACTTTCCCTTCGGCGCGGTCGGCTATGTGCCAAGCTCCGGAACGTTCTTCCTCATGCAGCCCGACGACTGGGAAGCGACCGCCCACGACCGCAAGCAGGCGTCCCCCGACCGCGCCACACGGGCCAAGGACGCCGACCTCACCCGACGGATCATCTGACTCAGGTCGATCGGCTACCGCGCCCGCCCGGGCAGGGCTTGTGTTCCGCCTTGCCTACGATGCCGAACTTCTCACCGCGACGGAGCTACTCTCCCTGTCGTATCGCCATATCAGGGACTCGCCGCCTGCGTCTGCGGAGGCGCGACGGTGGGCCTGCGCATCGCGCCGCGAGACGTGCTGGCGAGGCCGGCATTGAACTTACCTCGATGCCGCGGCCCGCTCCGGGGGAGCATCTTCGCTCACATATGATCCGCTGGCCGCGAATGCTCCGAGAAAACCGACGATCCCAGCTGCCCAGCGCCAACCAGTCGTCACATCAAAGGTCAAGACTGAGGCGCAAGCGATCACGACGACGCAGGTCTGCAGTGCCAGCGGCTCGACAAGGAGGGGCCACTGGGAGCGGGGATCGAACAGCTGGAGCGACCGATCGCCCCGCGGAGGCGGGCTGAGCCTTCCCACGGAGACACCACTATCACTCAACGAGCGCATCTCGTCGACGCTCACCATGCCGTGCACGACCAGCCCGGTGTCAAACACCAGTGCCGCGGATGTCCTGGACGGAGAGATCCGTGAACCACGCACACCCCGATGAGCGTCCCAGCACAACCAGAGCTGCTGGCCTTCCATCACCTCTGGCAGAACGTGCTTGCCGACTCCTGTTCGGAAATGCACCCATCCAGAGTCCGTACGGATTTCCAGGTAGACATCTTTCCCCTGAGAGCCGGGCCCAGCAAAGACACCGGGCCCACCGACACGGGTGTACTGCCCCCGAATGGCCTTGTCCTGCTTGCCCAGACGGGCGTACGAGCGAAAACCATGCTTCGCGGACACGTGACCAACGGCGGCGACACAACTGAGAACCCATGCGGCGACGAAAAGCCAACGCAAGTATGCGGGCATCGTCTCCCCCCTCAGTTCGGCACCGAGACTGCGCTCGTCTCCCGCTACCGCGCCAAGTCGCGGCTCTGCAGGCGCATACAGCACCGTCACGGGGTCGCCGGGGCTCAACGGCTCATTAGTGGTCGGCTTGACGGTCGCCGAAACGTACTCAGCGCCGGTCTTGGCGGGTAGCTGAACGACCACCGTCGCCGTGTAGGGATCCTTGCCCCTGGAGGACTTCCGCTGAACATCGGTGACCTTTTCCGCACGCGCGACACCGAACTCAGCTCCGGCCGAATGGATCCGCTCCACCAACTCCGACCTCTGCGGTGAGCCCACGGCCAGGGCGAAGACGCCGATGAGCACAGTGGAGAGCCCGATCACCCACGCAAGACTTCGAAACTGCTGGCCTCGCCTCGAAGGAAGTGTCCGCGGCAGCGCGGTCACGTCAGCCCCCGAGTCATGACCCCGCTCAGCTGCCTGATCGCAGGCGGCCTCGGCGATTTCGCCCAGGGGGCGCCGCCCGCCTGCCGACCGCTGTTGCAACACGATCCCCAGGACACAAAGGAGCGCGCAACCAAGCGACGCCAGAACCAAATACCGCCGCAGGTCTGGGACGTTGACGAACAACCAGATTCCGAGCGCGGCGATCGTTGCCGCAAAACTCACGCTCGCGCACCAAGGACCGACCTTGGGGAACACCTTGGAGCGGGTACGAGTCGCCTCCGCGTGCATCATCAGCCGAACTCCTCGCCAATACGATTTGTTGCCGTCACATGGTCGCCGTCGACTCCGCGTTCAGCGGCCTCTGAGCAAGTACGCCCAAGGAGGAGAGCAGATCGGCGGGTACCGGGCAGCGAAGCAGACCTGTCCAGCTACCGACCCTGGTGCGGGGGCTGGTGCGGGCGGGGGGCGGGGTACTGGGGCTGTTGCCCGGGATGTGCTGGGTAGCCCTGGTTCGGCGCAGCCGACGGGTACGCCTGCTGGGCTGTTGAGTAGCCCGGATGCTGGGGCGCATAGCCCATGCTCTGGGGAGGGGTTCCGGCGCCGGGGTTGAACGGGCCGGGGTTGGAGTTACGGCGGCTACGCAGTACGGCCAAGACCACCACGGCGCCGATTACAGCTCCAAGGCCGACAACGCCAACCACAAGGACGATCGCACCCACTGAGGAAGTCCTCCTTCTCGATTCTTGGCATTCAGTTCACTGCAGAAGTGCGAGTACGACGACACAGGGCAGCAGGGTCCTCGCACGGGACCCTGCTGCCTGGATTTTCAGCAGCCGGGCGTGTTCGACATGACCAGTAGCAGCCAAGGCACGACTGCTGGGTCATGAGGTCTTCGCCCGGGGATGTTCTACTGTCCTTGCTGCGGGGGCTGTTGAGCGTAGGGGTTGGGGTTCTGCGGGGACTGTCCCGGAGGCGCGGGGTAGCCCTGGTTGGGAGCTGAGTTGGGGTAGTGCTGGTAGCCCGTCGAGGGCTGGGCCGGGGTGCCCGTGCCATGAGGGGACGTTCCGCCACCGGATCCGTGGCCGCCGCTACCTCCGTTACGGCGGTTGCGGAGCAGCGCGAAGACGATGCCGACGACGACTACGGCGGCTGCGATGCCGGCGATGAGGAGGATGTTGCCCGAGGAAGACTTCTTCTTTTTCTTGGCCTGCGTCGAGCTGTCGTTGTCGTCGGTGGCAGCGCCGGAGTTCGTCGACGTGGACGGGGCGGACTGGGCCAGGGGGCCCTCCTTGGAGCCCTTGGGGATGTCCATCCTCAGCGCCGTGCCAGGGCGGGCGATTCCGTACCCGAGTTCCTTGTCCGGGGCCGTCCTGCCTTTGTTGTTGAGGAAGGACGCCGACTTGATCAGGCGGTTGATGATCTGCCCTGCGGTTAGGTCAGGGTACTTGGAGCGCAGGAGCGCGACGATGGCTGAGACGTAGGCGCTGGAGCCAGAGGTCCCGTCTGTCACCGAATATCCACTATCGGTGGTCGGGTCAACCCGGACGACCTCAACGCCAGGCGCTGCCACAGTCACTTTCCCGGTGTTTGACTTAGACCAGGGAGTGAGAGCCTTGTCCACAGCAGAGACAGCCACCACACCTGGAAGAGCGGCCGGGTAATTGACAGTCCCCGCGTCGTTGCCCGCACTCGATACAACCACTACGTCGTGCGCTTGCGCATATTCGATTGCCTTTGCGGCTTTCGATCCAGGGTAGGCAGTAGAATCGTTGAGTGACAGGTTGATTACTGACGCGCCCTGCTCTACTGCGTAACGGACTCCAGCGGTCCACCCCGCCGTATCGATCTTGCCATCAGTCTCGTCTACCCCCCGCGTCGCACTCACGCGTACCGGAAGAATCTTCGCCTTGGGCGCGAGACCCATGACACCCGCGGAACCATTTGCCCCATGTCCGTGGCCAGCGATGAGGCTGGCCATTGCAGTGCCATGCCCAACAGAGTCTTCGTGAGGGTCTCCAGCTCCGGTGAAGTCCTTACCTGACAGAACTTGTCCGGTGAGATCCGGCTGACTGGCATCCACTCCTGTGTCGATTACAGCGACAGTTACCCCTGCCCCTTGCGAGGTCTTCCATACGTTTTCTGCGCCGTACACGCTCAGTGGCCACTGAGCGTCTCGGACTTGATCCGCCGACGCATTAGGGGCCGAGGTGAGGAGCAAGGCTCCCGTCAAAGCCATGACCCCTGCCGTTGACGAGACTCTTTTGAAACCCAATTCCCTGCTCCTCACTCAGCTATGGCTGGGTGCACCAGCCTTCATAGCATGGGCGGACGAAAGTCCGTCCGGCCCGCTTACATGCTTACTCGATTGTCCGCGGGACGTTTCGGTTGCGGTCCTCTGCCGAGATCCAGGTCTCTTCGTCCTCGACCAGGTAGTCGGGGCGCTCACCCCGGCTGTTCTCGTCCTCGGACCGTCGGCCGTTGCGACCCGCCATCCCGCCGGCTCCGCCCGCCATGGCGCCGCGCTGGGTTCCTCCACGGCTGCCGTGGAGGCCTGCACCGCCACCGGCACTCTTGCCGGTGACTCCCTTGGCCGCACCGACAATGCCGCCACGGGACTTCGCGAGGGCTCCCCGGCCGCCAGCACCAGCACCGCCTCGGCCAGCTGCGCCGGCTCCGCCGCCCCCCATGCCACCCATGCCAGGTCGGCCTCCGGCGCCGCGGCCTGCTGCCGCACCGCCACCAGCCACACCACCGCGACCACCGACGGCACCAATGCCGCCGCGAGCGGCGGCACCGCCCGCGAGGCCAGCTGCTCCGCCAGGGGCCATGATGCCGGGGCCCTGGCCTGCGCTGGTGCCGACGTTGCCACCACCGACGCCGGGTCCGCTAAGGCCCGTGTTGGGAGCAGTCCCTGTCAGGCCCGGGGAGATGCTGTCCACCTTCGTTCCAGCTGTCGGAAGCTGGGAGCCGCCCGTGATGCCACGGTCGCGGGGCACCGTCGGCGTCGGCTTGATGCTCGTCGTCGGCCCCGCGCTCCACGGCTTAGCCGTGCTGGCTCCGCGGCTCGGCCCCGAGCTGCCAGCGGAGGGCATTGAGATGGGCGTCGGCATCGGCGTTTGAGGGTTCGGGGGCTGGAAGGGATCCTTCGGATCCCCACCGTCTTTCATTCCACCCCCCGCGTAAGCCTTGTAATTCACCGCCAACTGCTCCATGATCGCTACCCCCTGCAGCTGGGCTTCCTTACCCGCAGACAGGGAGTCCGCATTCGCCTTGGCGGCAGCCTCGGTGCTCACGCCCTTGTTGATGTCTGCCAGCAATTGCTCATCGCTGCGCTCATCGTCCGTGAGTTTGTCCCAGGCCCTGTCCCAGCCAGAAGGCTCTTCGACCTCCCGCATCTTGGACATGGAGTTCCGCAGGTCGTTCTGGACCGCGTGCATGGTTTCGCCGTAGTAGTTGGCCCATGCAGCTCCATTCCGGATGTTCTGCATGATCTCGTTGGCCTTCTTACGGAAAGCCTCTGCCGCGTCGCCCTCCCAGTGCTCAAGGACGTTTTCGACGGCGCTCTGCATCATGCCGGCGACGCTGTCCTTCGCCGATACCGAATCGACGCCGCCGCTCTTACCATCGCCGTCGCCGCCGGACAGGATGTTGTGGACCGACTTCCAGTGCTGGCTGACCTCGTAAATCCGGCCGGGGTCAGCGTCCAAGATCATGGATCGGAGCTCAGGGATGCTCATCTTCATGAAGGGCGTGTCGAGCTTGCCGCGGTCCGGGCCCCCCATACCTCCGTTGGGGAGTGACTCGAGCTTCTCGTCGTGCTTGTCCTGGATCCGCTGCTCGCGTGCCCTTTGCTGAGCTTCGTAGTACTCAGGGCTTTGGTAGTAGCCGCCGTAGGCCATCTTTGAACGTCCCCTCTGTCAGTGACCGGTCGCTGAACCGCTTAGTTGGCTGCGCCCTCGGGAGCAGCGCTCACACCTTGCGCGTTCGCTTGCTCCTGGTTGCTGTACTTGTCCCTGACCTTCGAGGCGCTCTTGCCAAAGTCGTCGATCAGTTTGTGCAGGTCCCTGACTAGGTTCTCGATCCTCGTCTTCTGCTTCTGGTGTGCGCCATGGAGCTCGTTGGACTCCAGGAACTTCGCACTCCCGAAGGCACTGTTCGGGATGTCCGTCTCGTACTTGGCCTTGGTGTTGGCCTTGTCCATGTCTGACAGAAGGCCGTTGAGCTTGCGGATGACGTTATCCAGCTCGCTCAGATCAACCCGCATTCCGTTACTCATACCCCGTTGTCCTCTCCCCTGTTCGTCAAGTCGTCAGCGCCCACTCGGCGCCCAGTCATCGTCACGTCGTCGAACCGGGCGGCTAGCTCGACCGTTCGCCTCGGCGGATGCGTCCAGCTCGTCCAACCCTCTTGCTACGCCAGTCCCGCACAGCGACCCCGCTCCCCGCAACCACAAGGGCAAGAGCGAGGCCCGTGCCCAACACATAGGTGGCGATACGGCGTTCCCGTTCCGCCTCGCTTTCTCCCATGGTCACCGCCATCGGGACGACCCGGCTTCCACCGCCGGCCGCGACCGGTGGGTCCGGTTGCGGGGACTCTCCCGGCGTCGACTCCTCCGACAGCGCGGCGACCGGGTCGACGACGCCCCAGCCGGTGAAGTAGTTGTCCTTGCGTCCCGGGCGCTGAGCGGTTTCCTCGATGCGGGTGGCGATCTGGGCGGCGTTCCAGCGCGGGTACTTCTGCTTGAGCAGGGCCGCGACGCCCGCGACATACGGTGCCGCGAAGCTCGTGCCGTCAGCGGTGCACTGGCCGCCGAGGGGGACCGTGGAGACCATGCTCACGCCTGGTGCCGCGACGTCCACGAAGTCGCCCGCCTGTGAGAACGGGGCGCGTTCGTCGTTTCGGTCGGAGGCCGCCACCGCCAGGACGCCGTCGTAGGCGGCGGGGTAGGTCTCGGCGAACTTGCCGTCGGCCCCGTCGTTGCCGGCGGCGGCGATGATGAGGGCGCCCTTGCGCACGGCGCTCTCCACGGCAGCCCGCAGCGTGTCGTCGTCCTGCTTGTTCTGGGTGTCTGACGAGATGTTGATGATCTTCGCGCCATCGGCGACCGCGTCCCCGATGGCGTCGGCCATGGTGCCCGCGTCGCCCTGCCCCTTTTCTCCCTCCCCACCTGAGTAGCGGTAGGAAAGGATCTTCGCGTCTTTGGCGATGCCGACGAAGCCCGTGCCCTCGAGCGGGCGGGCGGCGATGATGCCCGCGACCCGGGTGCCGTGCCCTTCGAGGTCCTGGGTGCCGGAGCCGCCGACGTAGCTCCGGCCGCCCGACACGGCACCGGTCAACTGCTTGTTGCGCTTGTCGACACCGGTGTCGATCACCGCGACCTTGACGTTCTTGCCCGTCGCGTGCTCCCACAGCTGGTTCAGGAGGATCCGCTGGAGCGACCAGGGCGTGGACTTGATGACGTCGCCGCCGAAGACGCATTCGGAGCTGTCGGCCAGGCCGAAGCGAGCGCTGTCGGAGTCACCGGAACGAGAGCCGCTCGAGGCGGAGTTGCCCGAGTCCGCGAGGCGGGTGGGAACCGCCGAATCGGCCGGGACAGGCGGTGCCGTCGGGCCCGCCACCGCCGGCGGCGCCGACGCGAAGCAGATCCCCGTCACCGCGAGCACGCCGAAGGCCCGCTGCAGTGCGCGGGTTCCACCGTTGCGGCCGGCACGGCCGCTCGAGCGGGCTGTCCGGCCCGTCCCGTTCAGGCCCACCACGTTCAGGCCCCTCATCTCTTCGAGCCCCCAGGGCTTCCTTGCTTCCTTCGAAGCTGGGTCATGTGTGTGTCACGCGTGGCGCGACGAGTGTGAATGTTTGCGGAATTTGCTGTGTGCGTCCCCGCCGGCGGTTTCAGCGGTTTCGCGGAATCCGTGCGCGGCCCCGGAGCAGAGGACGGCCCAGCGGACGCTGTGGCGTCGGCTGGGCCGAATCTCTTCATCTCATGCCCCTTGGGCCGCCGACGGGCTCAGCCCCACGTGTTGGCGTTGCTCTTCTCCGTGGCCTGGTAGTTCTCGGCCGCGCTCTGGAGCGCCGTCGAGATCTTCAGCAGGGTCGCGTGCAGGTCAGCGGCGGTCTTGTCCCACTCGCGCTGCTTGCGCTGGTAACCCTCCTGCGCCTCACCTTCCCAGGTGCTGGCGACGCGCTTGACCGCGGCCTCGAGGTCGTCGAGCTGCTGCTTGATACGACCGGCGGTGGACTTCACGTCCGTGGACGCGTTGGTGATCGTTGCGTAATTGACGAGAATCGACATCGTCGTCCCTTTCAGGAAGAAATCGAAGGAAGTCGGTGGGGATCAGGGTGATCTGAAGGCGTCCCGGGGAGGAACGGAGCTCACTGCGGGCTCGTTCGAGCTCTTCCGAGGCTCTTCAGGCCGGTACGGCTCGATCAGCCGAAGTCCGACATGATCTTGCTGATCTCGGCGTTCTGCTGCTCTTCCGACGCGGAGTAGTTGCTCCGCGTGGAGTCCACGGCTTCCTTGATGTCGTTGAGGATGTCGCTCATCCTCTTCGCGTCCGCGTTCCAGCGATCCTGCAGCTGGCGGTAGGACTGGGCCGCCTGGCCCTTCCAGCCGCCGGCGATCTGGTCGATCACTCCGTTGAGACGGCGGATCTCGCCCTGCAGCTGACCGTTCACGGTGTTGATGTCGCCGGAGAGCTTGGTGAGTTCGTCCTCTGTTACCCGGAACTGGCCGGCCATGATGAACCTTCCCCCATGTCGTCGTTGATCCGGGAAACCTGTTCCGGTACCCGGACGAATGCTTCGCACGCTTGAGCGCTGCAAACACTCTATCGTCAGCCTGTCACTCAACCACAGGCAAGACCAATCAGTTACACGGCTCACACACTTGAGCGATCATCCTGTGACGCTCGCACCGTCTTACTCTCAAGTGCATGTGTCCGTACGCCTGTTGACCCTCACTGACTCTGTTCCTGCGTGGCGCTGCCGGTGTCCAGAGTGGGTCCCTTCGGGATGAATCCCGCCCACGTCTGCGGCACGATCGCGGGCTTGTTCACGTCCTCGTACCCGAGTCGTGTGCGCGCCTTGTCCGTCTCGCTGGCGTCGCCGCCCGAGGAGTCCGAAGCGCCCGCCGAGCCGCTGCCGTTGGCCTTCGCCGCGCTGTCGTTGGTCCGCGGCAGCGAGTAGCGCAGCCCCGTGTCCGTCAGCAGGTACTGCCCACCGCCGCCGCCTGCCGAACCGGTGATCTCCGTGAAGAGGAGGCCGGAGCCGGACGAGACGTAGGCGCTCAGCGAGTCGGCGACGATCCTCTTCGGGTACGCCGTCCCGGCCCAGGCGCCGAGCTGGGGCTTGTTGCCCTCGCCGAAGGTGCCGTTGTAGACGCTGCAGGAGGTGGTGCGGGCCTCGGCGGTCGCCGTGGCAGGGGAGTTGGCCTGCTTCGGAACGGCCTCGAACCAGCCCTTGTCCTTGTAGAAGGAGCTCGCCTCGCCGCCGTTGGCGTCGATGATCTGCGAGGTCGAGAGCCTGATGTCGGCGCTCTCGTCCATGCCCACCTCAGCCCTGACCAGGCCCGCGACGAAGGGCGTGATGGCGGCCACCTTGTTCTGCAGAACGATGTAGTACTGGGCGACCTGCGCATCCTGCGCCTTGATGACCCGGCCCACCCGCGTGTCGGCGGGGAGCCCCTGGACCTGAGTCGGCCCGCCGACGTCCGGGATGTCCGGGAAGGTGATCACCCCGCCGTCGTTGAGGGTGCTCAGCCATTCCGCGCTCACCATTTGCGGCTCGGATCCCGCGGCCGTGGTGCCGATTGCGGCGGCGCGCAGCTTCTCCCTGGTGGTCGTCTCCAGCGAGGGACCGCCCAGCTGGAACTTGGTGCCCCTGCTGTCGATCAGGTAGTCGGTCTTGGTCCTCGTGTCGCGGACGTAGAGGGCCTCGCGCGGGTCCACCTTCCCCGCGTTGGCGAGGGACTTGGCGTCGTCGTCGTTGAGGACGAACACGGCGCGGTCGATGGCGCGGGCCGATCCCTCGACCGGACGCTCGCACACCGCCCAGGTCTTCGGCTTCTGGGCGTCCTCCTTGGACGGCAACCGGTCAGGGGCATATGGAATCCCGATGGTCGCCCCGTGCCGGATCCCGCTCTTGTCGATCTCCTTGCCGGGGACCTCCAGGACGCTGCCCTTGCCCTTGTCGAGCAGGAGCTTGGCGGAGGCGTAGTTGAGGACCGGGTGAAGCACCTTCTCCACCTTGCCGTCCTTGGGGTCCGGGTCGAGGACCACGTACCGCGTCGTCGAGTCGCTGTCGACGATGATGTACTGCCCCGGCGTGTCCCAGCCCTTGGGTGCCGTCGGCTTGATGACGCCCCAGGCGATGAAGCCGATGACCAGCACCACGCCGACGGCGAGGCTGGGCATCACCGTACGGATGGGACGCGGCGCGCCTTCCTCCGAGCCGCCCGGCGACGGCGCCAGGAAGGCCGCGACGGTGCGCTTGCGAGCGAACGTGTAGGCGGCGAGCTCATCCCGACGCTGCTTTGCCATGGTCCCCGTGTCTCCCGATGTGTACTGCTCGATCGCGTTCGTACTGCTCGATCGCCTTGTGCTGATCGATGGCGTGCGCGGTGCCCGTGCCCGGTCCTGCGCGAAGCCCGGCACAGCTCCGTGGCTCGGGGCCGTGGCTCGAGGCCGTGACTCCAGACCGCTGCGTGGGCGTGGTTGTGTCACGCTCAAGGTCACGTGGGCCCGGCGGCCCGTGTGCCGCCAAGACCACGTCGGCCACGCAGGCCCCTACTATGCCTTGCGTCGCCGGACGACGATTCATCAGGTGCGGGGCCGACCCCGCATCTTCACAGAGCTTCACCACAGCGCTCCACCATGGCGGGCCGGTCCGTGACAGTCTGGCCACCTGGGGTTTCGGTGTCCCCTGTGTCGCCTCGCGTTCCGCAGCGGGTACCGTGAGCCACTCGCATGGATGTTGTGGGCCGTCGGGCCCCTGGCCCGTCGCCGGAATCCCGGAAGAGGATTCCGCCCCAATGAGCGGGCCGATACTTCGCGAAAGGGATGTCCCGGGGGATGACCAGCGCTACGAGCACTCGGCGTGGACGCCGCGCACCGCAGCAACAGGGAGGGCCGAGCGGCAGACGTACGCCGAACGCTGCGACGCCGTCCCCGACCGCCGCGTCACCGCGCACGCTGCCCCGTCCCGGCGGCCTTGGCCCGGTGCGGCTTCAGCAACTCATCCTGGTGGAGCTCGCGGCGGCGGTCATGGTGGCCGCCTGGGCCGCGGACACGTCCTGGTTGCTGGCCCCCGCCGGTGCGGTGGCCGCGCTGCTGCTGCTTCTCGCCGTACTGCGCCGCGGTCGCCGCCCGCTGCCCGAGTGGTACGAGACGACGCGCGCCCTCCGGCAGCGCCGGCGCGACGCCAAGACGCCCGTCCCGCCGGGCACGGACGCGATGCTCGCGCCCGTCGTGGAGTGCGACCCCGCCCTGCGGACGTACTCCTTCGTCTCCCGTGACGACCGCTCGATCGGCATGATCGGTGACGGGACCTTCCTGACCGCCGTCCTCTTCGTGCAGCCGGCCGACGAGCCGCTGCGTCCCGCGGCCGCCGGACGGCAGCTGCCGCTGCGGCTGATCCAGGACGCTCTGGAGGTCGACGGCATCCGGCTCGCCTCCGTCCAGGTCGTGCAGCACACGCAGCCGGCGCCCGCGCCGCATCTGCCGCAGCAGTCGCTCGCCGCGCGTTCCTACGGCCCCCTCCAGGCGCAGTCCGGTTCTCCCGCGCTGCGGCTGACCTGGGTCGCCCTCAAGCTCGACCCGGAGCTGTGCCCGGAGGCGGTGCAGGCCCGAGGGGACGGGGTTCCCGGGGCGCAGCGGGCGCTGTTGCGCGTGGCCGACCAGCTGTCGAGCCGGCTGGCCGGAGCCGGCTTCAAGGCGACGATCCTGGACGAGACCGAGCTGGTCCAGGCGCTGGCGACGTCCAGCTGTCTGAACCCGCGCGCCAACGCGCAGCACTCCCAGGAGGGTCGGGCGCCCCAGCGCCGTACGGTCGAGGCGGTGCGGACCTGGCGGGTGGACGACCGGTGGCACACCACGTACTGGGTGTCCCGTTGGCCGCAGTTGGGGAGCGGCGGTGTGGCGCTGCCCGAGCTGGTGACGCGGTTCACGTCGCTGCCGGTGCTCGCCACGACGTTCAGCATGACGCTGAGCCGGGCCGGCAACCGCGGTGTCGCCCTCACCGGGCACGTCCGTGTGACGGCTCGCGGCGACAGTGAACTCGGCCAGGTGGGACGCGAGTTGGAGCGGGCCGCGGGCGCGGCGAAGGTCGGCCTCGTGCGTCTCGACCGGGAGCAGGTCCCCGGTGCCCTCGCCACTCTGCCGCTCGGAGGTACGTACTGATGTCCCACCCCGCCCCGACGATGCCTCCCGAACACCAGGGCCGCGCCCCCGGACGTACGCCCGCGCACGTGGCCTCGCCCACGGACACCGGCATGATCCCGATCATCCGGCAACCGGAGGCACCGCAGCAACAACGCCGTATCTTCAGCCCGGGGTTCGGGCTGCGCGGCCCGCGCCGCAACCGCCATGTCGTCACCGCCGACGAGCTCGCGGCGATCAGCATGCCGCTGGGCGACGACGGTGTGATCATCGGCACCGACCCCGAGTCGCAGCCGGCCGTGCTGGGACTGGCTCGCCCGACTCCGTTCGACGTCGTCCTCGTGGGCGGTCTCTGGCTCGCACAGGTGCTCGCGTTGCGGGCCGCGGCGACGGGCGCGCGCGTCGGTGTGGAGACCGGACGCCCGCAGGCCTGGCAGCAGTTGGCCCAGGCGGCCGGCGGTGGCCAGCAGTGCGTCACGGTCTATCCGGTGGGCCGGGTGCCCGCGCAGGGGCCGTCGGTGTCGAGTCCGGTCGTGCTGTTCCGGGACTGCGGTATCCGTCCGCCGCGCGGGCGGGTGACGTCCGTGCCGTGGCAGTCGGTGGTGACGGTGCTGCCGTTCGTCAGCGAGCACGCGCCGCGCTGGCTGTCCCAGGCCCATCTCGTCGGGATCCAGCGCATCTCGCCGTACGAGACCGAAGTGGTACGGGACACCCTGGGTGTTCCCGAGGAGCATCTCCAGCACCTGCCGACCCTTCACGACGGCGTCGCACTGTGGTGCACTCGCAAGCACCACAAGTTCGTCATGACCGAGCCCACGGATGCGGAGACGGGTCTGCTCGGCACGGCCCGCCGTATGGACTGACGCGTCGTAGTCTCCCGCAGCCGGGCGCGGACAAGTCGCCCCCATGGGGCGTTTTCGTCCGCCCCCATGGGGGCTTTTCCGTCCCGCCATGCGAGTGATTAGGCTTCTGGTGGTGCGGTGACGATCGCAGTCGCGTGGGACTCGCCACTCGGTCCGCACGACCGCGACGACGACCAGCTCAGCAGCAGTGGCTGACCAGGAGGCAAGCAGTGAACAGGGATCGGTCCGAGTACAACGGCGGGAGCCCTTCCTCGGACGGGGACGATCACGAGGTGGATCTCACCGGCGAGTTCGAAATCGTCTACACACCTCCCGCCTGGTACGCCCAAGGCACGCAGGGTGGCTCCGCGTCCAGCGCTCCGCAGGACCCCGGGCACGCCTCACCACCACCGCCCACCGGACCACCCATCGGTACGCCGACCGGGCCCCCGGGCGGTCCCGGAGCGCAGAGCCCGGGCCCTGCGCAGCCGCCCGCCCAGGGCGTCCCGCAGCAGCCCGCGCAGCCTTCGCAGCCGACGCCTGCCCAGGGCACGCCCGCGAGTGGTTACGGCTTCCCGCAGCAGCCCGCGCCGGGCACGGCGCCCGCGGCGGCGCCCGGCTACGGCTATCCCCAGCAGCAGCCGGGCCAGGACACGTCGGGTGGCTACGGCGCGCCCCAGCCCGGTCAGGACACGTCGGCAGGATTCGGCACGCCTCAGCCGAACCACGACACGTCCGGCGGCTACGGCTACCCCCAGCAGCAGCCCGGCCCGCACACCCCCGGCGGCTACGGCGCGCCCCAGCCCGCCCAGGACACGTCCGCAGGATTCGGCACGCCTCAGCCGAACCACGACACGTCCGGCGGCTACGGCTACCCCCAGCAGCAGCCCGGCCCGCACACCCCCGGCGGCTACGGCGCGCCCCAGCAGCACACGCCTGCGCAGCAGCCCGCCGCCGAGCCTCAGCAGCAGGCCACCGCACAGCCGCACATCCCTCAGCAGCACGCCCCCGCCACGCCACCCGCCGCGCCGCCGCAGCCGACAGCTGCCCAACCGCCCGCCGACGCGCCCGGTTTCCCGGTGCTGCGCCCGGTCGACGAGGACGCCCCCGGCGCCCCTACGGCCCCGGCCCCCGCCCAGTCCCCGACCGCCACCCCGGCGGCCGGTGTCCCGGCGGCGCCCGCGCCCGAGCAGCCCGCGCCGGCCCAGCCGGTGGCGGAGCAGCCGGAGGTCGAGCTCAACCATGCCGCCGCCGACGCCGAGGCCGCGCGCCTCTTCGGCGACGCCGACGACGATGAGCCGGAGGAGCAGCGGCACGACGACGCGGAGTCGGACGACGCCGCCGCGTCCGACACCGACACCGGCGCCGAGGACGACGAGCCGACGCCGGTCCGGTCCGAGGACTCCCCCGCGCAGCCCGATGCCGAGGCCGAAGCCGCGCCCGCGGCACCGGAAGTCGAGCCGCAGGTGGCGCAGCCGGAGGCGGAGGCCCCGTCCGCGTCCGCCCCCTCCGCTCCCCCTGCCCCCGCACCGCAGCCCCTGCCCGAGCAGCAGCCCGAGGCACCGGTACAGCCCATGCCTGCGGCACAGCAGCCGCAGGCGCAGCCCACCGGCCAGGCTCCCGCGGCGCCGCAGGCCAACCAGGCGCTGCCTCCGCTGCCTCAGGGCTTCGCGCCGGCCGACCCCGCCCAGGGAACGCCGCAGCAGGCAGGTCCGGCCGGCCACGCGGGCCAGCCGGACCCGCACGCCGCAGCAGCCGCACAAGCGGCAGCCGCCGCACAGGCCGCCGCATACGGCTACCCCCAGCAGCAGCCCGGCCAGCCGCAGCACGCCCAGCCCGGCCACGCCACCCCGCCGCAGGGCACGTTCGGCCCGGCCCAGCAGCCCGCGCACCCGGCGGCACAGGCCGGACAGCCCGCGCCGGTCGACCCGCGCCAGGCGCCCCAGGCCGCGCAGCCACAGCCGCATCCGCAGCAGGCCCATCCGCAGGCCCCCCATCCAGAGGCCGCCGGATACGGCTACCCGCAGCAGGCGCAGCACCCTCAGCCCCAGCCCGGCTACGGCTACCCGCCGCAGCAGGTGCCCCAGCAGGCGGGCTACGGCTACCCGCAGCAGTCCGCCCCCCAACAGCAGGCCCCGCAGCCCGCGCAGCAGCAGCCGCAGCCGCAGCAGACCGCGCCCCAACAGCCGTATCCGCAGCACCAGCCCGAGCACCAGGCTCCGCAGCAGCCCCAGCCGCACCCCGCCCAGAACCCCGCTGTCCCGCCCGCCGCCTACGGCAACCAGGGCGGCCAGCCGGGCGGCGGTCAGGGCTGGGCCGCCCCGCCCGGTCCTCAGGCCGGTCCCGGCGCCGCACCGCAGCAGCAGGCGGCGCCCGGCACCCCGCTCGGTTACAACGCCGCGGTGGAGCTGTCCTCCGACCGGCTGCTGCGCAATCAGCCCAAGGCCCGCAAGAACAACCAGGGTCCGTCGCGTTTCAAGCTCGGTGCCAAGAAGGAGCAGGCCGAGCGCGAGCGCAAGCTCGGTCTGATCCGTACGCCGGTGATGTCCTGCTACCGGATCGCGGTCATCAGCCTCAAGGGCGGTGTCGGCAAGACCACGACGACCATGTCGCTGGGCGCGACGCTCGCGACCGAGCGTCAGGACAAGATCCTGGCGATCGACGCCAACCCGGACGCCGGCACCCTCGGCCGACGGGTCCGGCGTGAGACGGGCGCGACCATCCGTGACCTGGTCCAGGCGATCCCGCAGCTCAACAGCTACATGGACATCCGCCGCTTCACCTCGCAGGCCCCCTCGGGCCTCGAGATCATCGCCAATGACGTGGACCCGGCGGTATCGACGACCTTCAACGACCAGGACTACCGCAGCGCGCTCGACGTGCTGGGCCGGCAGTACCCGATCATCCTCACGGACTCGGGCACCGGTCTGCTCTACAGCGCCATGCGGGGCGTGCTGGACCTCGCCGACCAGCTGATCATCATCTCCACGCCGTCCGTGGACGGTGCGAGCAGCGCCTCGACGACCCTCGACTGGCTGTCGGCGAACGGGTTCGCGGATCTCGTCCAGCGGTCGGTCACCGTGATCTCCGGTGTCCGTGAGACCGGCAAGATGATCAAGGTGGAGGACATCGTCGCCCACTTCGAGACCCGTTGCCGCGGTGTCGTCGTGATCCCCTTCGACGAGCACCTCTCGGCGGGCGCCGAGGTGGACCTCGACATGATGCGTCCCAAGACGCGCGAGGCGTACTTCGATCTCGCCGCCCTCATCGCCGAGGACATCGCCCGCACCCAGCAGGGCTTCGGCAACCCGAACGTGCAGTACCAGCAGCACCCGCAGCAGGGCTACGCGCCTCAGCAGCAGCCGCAGCAACAGCCGCAACAGCCCTACGCCCAGCCGGGCGGCACTCCGCAGCCCGGGCAGGGCTGGGGGCAGGCCCCCCAGCAGCCCGCGCCGGGCCAGGGCTGGCAGCAGCAGGCGCCGCCGCCCCAGGACCCGCAGCACCAGCAGCAGCACCAGCAGCAGGGCGTAGTACCGCCCGGCTGGACGCAGCAGTAGGGCCGTGTATGACGAAGGGCGGCCGGTGCCCCGCAGGCACCGGCCGCCCTTCGTCGTCGTAGGCGTGACTACTCGTAGGCGTGACTACTCGGCTGCCGCCACGAGCTCGCGGCAGCGTTTGACGTCCTCGGCCATCTGCTCCAGCAGGGCGTCCAGGGTCTCGAACTTCGCCTGGCCCCGGACGAAGGCGAGGAAGTCGACGGCGACATGCAGGCCGTACAGGTCCAGGCCCACACGGTCGATGGCGTACGCCTCCACCGTGCGCTCGGTGCCGTCGAACTGCGGGTTGGTACCGACGGAGATGGCGGCCGGCATCGCTTCGCCCTGGGCGTGCAGCCAGCCGGCGTAGACGCCGTCGGCGGGAATGGCGGTGTGGGGCAGCGTCTCGACGTTGGCGGTCGGGAAGCCGAGCTCACGGCCGCGCTGGGCGCCGCGGACGACCACGCCCTCCACGCGGTGCGGGCGGCCGAGGATCTCGGCGGCGCCGGTGACCTCGCCCTCGGCGACGAGTCGCCGGGTCAGGGTCGAGGAGAACGGCTCGCCGCCGCCCGCCTCGCCGCTGACGTACAGGTCGACGACCTCGACGTCGAAGTCGTAGACCTTGCCCTGTTCGGCGAGGAAGGCGACATTGCCCGCGGCGCGGTGTCCGAAGCGGAAGTTGGGGCCCTCGACGACGGCCTTGGCGTGCAGCTTGTCAACGAGGACCTTGACGACGAAGTCGGCCGGCGACAGCTTCGAGAACTCGGTCGTGAAGGGCAGGATCAGCACTGCGTCCACGCCCAGTTCGCCCATCAGCTCGGCGCGGCGGTGGTGCGGGGCCAGCAGGGGCGGATGACTGCCGGGGCGGACGACCTCGCTGGGGTGCGGGTCGAAGGTGACGACGACCGAGGGGACGCCCAGCTCGCGGGCGCGTTCCACGGCATGCCGGATGATCAGCTGGTGCCCGCGGTGGACACCGTCGTAGGAGCCGATGGTGACGACGCTGCGTCCCCAGTCCTCGGGGATGTCCTCCAAGCCACGCCAGCGCTGCACTGTGCCTGCTCCTTGTCGCAAACTCGTCGAACCCGTGTCCGTCTGTGCCTCAGACGCTCTTACGCAGGTCTAAGGGTGCCATGCCGGGCGCCCCGGCCCCGCATCGGCATGGGGGCTGTGACCGGGTGCACGTACGGACGCGCTGGTCATGCGGGAACTCGTACGCCGGCCAGGTTCTCGATCATGCGGCGGGTGCTCGGGCCGACCACCGCCGACCACTCCTGTGGGCTGTCGGTCAGCCAGCCGGCGACCCGTGCGGCGAAGCCGGGGACCCGGCGGCCCAGGCCCACCAGGCCCCGGTCGAAGCGGGCGGCGCCGTCCGGGGTGCGCCCGAGGAGCAGGCCGGTGTGCCGGACGAGGTCGCGAAGCTCGTCCTGCGCCCGGTCGCCGCCCTGCTCGACGGCGGTGTGCAGGACGGTGTCCAGGACGACCGGGGCGTGTTCGTGGGCGAGCAGGAAGTCGAGGAGTTCCCGGCGCAGGGGGCGGGAGCCGGGGGTGCCGGGGGCGGTCAGTACGGCGGCGAGGGCGGCCCGTACCTGTTCCGTGCCGCCGTCCAGCAGGCCGGTGACCAGCGGGAACAGTACGGCATGGGCGGCGGGGCCGTGATCGAGGCGCCGGTCGACATGGGCGGCCACGTCCGCGGCGGTCTCGGGGTGGCGCCCCACCGCCTCCCGCACCAGGGCGGCGACTCGGCGGGCGAGGCCCGGGGTGGTGACGTCGGCGAGGGTGCGCAGTGCCGGACCGGGATCCGGTCGGTTCAGACGCGCGCGGAACGCTTCGAGGACAGGTTCGGGGTGGGTGGCCAGGGCGGCGACCAGGGCGCCGGGCGGGAACTGCGGGTCCGCCGCGGCGAACAGCGCCAGCGCCTGCGGGAGGTGCCGGGCGCGGGTGCGGGGGTCCCGGACGAGGAGGGCGAGCGCGCCGCCGTGCAGGGAGCAGTCGGCGGGGCGGGCGAGCAGGGCCTGGGCGGCGTAGCGCAGGAGCTCGCGGTCGGCCTCGGTGTGGACGTGGGGTGCGGCCCGCAGCCCGTACGCCATCGCCGCTACGCGCCGGGCGGGCCGTTCGTCGTGCGCCCAGCGGTCGACGGCCCGGCAGATGGCGGACGGCTCCTCCTCGGCCAGGACGGCGAGGAGTTCGTCGGCCTTGCGGTGCGCGCTGTCGACGAGCGTCTCGGTGAGGTCGTCCAGGGCGCGGTGACGGTGGGTGTAGAGCAGCGCCTGCGCCGCGCGGGCGACGGTCGCGTGCGGGGTGGCGGGCAGCGGACGGTCGTCGTCGAACCAGCGGGTGAGGTGGGGTTGTACGGCGGTGGGGGTGGTGGCGAGGAGCTGGGCCGCGGCGTCGAGGTAGCGGGCGTGGTGGGCGGCGGGTCCGTTGGATGCGGCGGACGCCGCTGATACGGCGGACGCGGCCGGTGCGGTGCAGACGGTGGCTGGGGGTGACGGGGGGCCGCCGGGATGGAAGGGGCCGGTGGCGTACGGGAGTTCACCGGTCGGCGCCTCGGGCGGCGCGGCATCGGACGTCGCGGGGTCGCCTTCGCAGGGTGGGCCGTCGGCTCGGACCAGATCGCGCAGCAGGTCGAAACGGTCGGTGTCCGGGAGCCGGAGGGCCGTCCAGAAGCCGGGCCCGAAATCACGCAGCGCGGGGCGTTCCCACTGCCGCCAGGCCACGACATGGTCGACGAGCAGGCGCAGTACGTCCCGGTAAGGGGTCGCGTCGGGGACGCGCACCAGGGTCTCGGCCAGCAGCCGGGCGGCCCACCAGGAGCCCTCGTCGGCGTCGAGGGCGTACACCAACTCGCCCAGGCGGCAAGCGAGTTGTTCGGTGCCGTGCTGCCGGGCCAGGAGGAGCAGAGCCTGCACCACGGGGCCGATGCGGTGGTGCGGTACGGGGAGGGGGTGCAGGGCGCCGGGGTGGCTGCGGCGGCGGTGGACCAGGGCGTGGAGGGCCTCGTCCAGGTCGAGGTGCATGCCCTGGATCCAGTCGGCGAGCTCCTCGTGGGCGAAGCGGTAGCCGTGGCCGGCGGGCACGAGGAGGCCCTCGGTGAGGACGGCGGACGCCCAGCCGGTGCCGCCGCCGAGCCGTGCCGGGGCGGCCCCCCAGGGGAACACGGCCTCGAACGACGCCCGGTCCAGCTCACCCTGCCCCGGACCGAGGCTGCGCCGGGCGGCCTCGTGGACCTGGCCGGAGACCTTGGCGGCGAGGCGGCGTACGGCGGTGCCGCGCAGGCCGTTCTCGGCGGCGAGGCGTACGGCGATGCGCAGGCACATCAGGTCGAGGTGCGCGCGGAGCACGTCCTCGCGGTCGATCTGTCGGGGAGCGGCGGCGCCGGGGAGCGCGGCACGCACCTCGGACAGCAGGCGCAGGGTGAGGGGGTGGCGGGCGTCGGCTTCGGCGAGGGCGCCGTCCGGGATGCCGTACCGGGCGCGTGCCTGCTGAGCCTCCTCGGGAGTGAGGTCGCCGAGCCGTACGCACGCCGGGAACCGCGGGCCGGTCTCCCGCACCGCACGCTCACCGGCCCGGTGGAGCGTGTCCTGCGGGAACTCCGCGCCCGCTCCCTCCCAGTACTCCGCCCCGCATCCGACGACCAGCCGCGCTCCCGTCTCCCGCAGCCATTCCGCCGTGCCCGTGGTCCACTCGGCGAGGCGATGGGCCAGGAGCGGCGGCATCTCCTCGGGGCCGTCGAGGAGCAGCAGCAGCGGGCGGCCGGCGGTGTGGGCGAGATGAGCCAGGCGTTCGGGGGCGATGTCGCCGAGGTCGGTGGTGCCGGCCGGCCGCGACGCGGCCACGATGCGGGCCGCCCGGCGCAGCGCCCGCCGTGCGGCGTCGGCCACCGAGATGTCGTCGTCCTTCAGGTCGGCGCCGCGCAGCCAGAGGGTGGGGGTCGGTCGCGGTCCCTGGTGGCGGCGCGCGGCCAGGGCGGCGAGTTCCGTCGTGCGTCCGCTGCCCGGGGGCCCCACCAGGCCCAGAACGGCGGCCTCACTCTTGAGAAAGCCCTCGAACTGCGTGGCGACCGAGGTCCGTTCGACCGGGGTCACCGCCCCCGCTCCCCCGCTGTCCGCCCGCTCCACACATCCCGTCAGCGTCCCTTGCGGACCGTCCTGTCCGACCGAGGTGGCGGTCAGTTCCAGCACCCCGGCCAGGTTCAGGTCGGGCCCGTACGCGGGCACCGTCGCCGCGTTCTCGGCGAGCGGGCCGGCCAGCGGCCCGGCGGTCGAGGCCCGCAGCGGCACGGCGAACCCGGCGTCGCGGTCGCCGGAGCGCAGCGTCGTGCCGAGCACCCCGACGACCACGCCGGTCCGGGCGTCGAGCACCGGTCCCCCGGCAGCCCCTCCGCCCGGCCGCAGTGCGTCCCGGCCGCTCGTCCCGATCGCCAACTCCAGGGCGCCGTCCAGCAGATGCGGCCCGTCGGACGCCGTGTACGTCACGGATGCGGCGCCCAGCACCCGCGCCTGACGCCAGCCACCGGCCGCGATCCGGACGTACGCGCCGGTCTCGACCCGGTCCCGTACGGTCACCGGCAGCGGATCCACACCGAGTCCCTCGGTGTGCAGGAGGGCCAGGCCCAGCGCGGGCAGCGGGGTCACCGCGCTCGCGGGCACCGCGCAGCTGCGGCCTGCCTCGACGGCGCACAGGACCAGCCGGGACAGGCCGTCGACGACCTCGTGACCGGTGACGACGGTGCCCTGGTGATCGACCACGAAGCCGAGCCCCCTGGGCCGCCCGCCGAGGTCGTGGATCCGCACCAGCGCGCTGTCGCAGGAGGGCTCCCCCGCACTCGACGCACATCCGGCGTCCCGGCCACCCCACGCCATCGTCGAACCTCCACGCCTTGCGTCCGTACGCCCCACACAGCCGCGCCCTGCTGTCGACGGTAGGCGCGAGATGATCAGTGGGACAGATCGCGTGGCGAACGCGCCCCCTTCCGCTCCCTCGGTTCACTCCGAGCGCCCGCACGGACGGGTGAACAGGCGGGGGTCGCTGGATACACCCTAGGGGTGGGGGAACCGAGGGGGACCGCGGAGCGGCGGGCAGTGCACGACCCCGTGCCCGCCGCTCCGCGGGCAGACCCCGTATGAGGCACCGAACGGGCGCGGTGCCTCAGCCGAAGACGGCGAGGCTCTTGGCTTTGCCCTTCTGCTCCTCCACGAGCGCCAGCAAGCGGCCCTCGGGGTCGAAGACGGCGACCGGACCGGCACCGGCGTACTCGTCTGGCATGTCCAGGCGGACACCGTTCATCAGCAGGCGGGCCCGTCTGGCATCCACCTCCCAGCGCTGGAACGCGGCATCGGCCGCCTCGGCGATCGGCATCACCGTCAGGTCCTGCTGGAGCTGGTCCAGCGTCCGGGCGGAGTCCAGCTTGTAGGGGCCGACCCGGGTGCGGCGCAGTGCCGTGAGGTGGCCGCCGACGCCCAGGCCGGCGCCGAGGTCACGGGCCAGGGCGCGGATGTAGGTGCCGGAGGAGCAGACGACCGAGACGACCAGGTCGAGGACCGGGGTGCCGTCGTCGGCCACGGCTTCCCGCACGTCGTACACCGAGAAGGACGAGACGGTGACCGGGCGGGCCGGGATCTCGAAGTCCTCGCCTTCGCGCGCCCGCTTGTAGGAGCGCACACCGTTGATCTTGATGGCGCTGACCTTGGACGGCACCTGCATGATGTCGCCGGTCAGCTCGGCGATCCGGGCGTCGACGGCGTCGCGGGTGACCTTCGAGGCGTCGACCGACCCCGTGATCTCGCCCTCGGCGTCGTCGGTGAGCGTGGTCTGGCCCAGGCGGATGGTGCCCAGGTACTCCTTCTCGGTCAGGGCCAGGTGACCGAGGAGCTTGGTGGCTTTCTCCACGCCGAGGACGAGGACACCCGTCGCCATCGGGTCGAGGGTGCCGGCGTGCCCGACGCGGCGGGTGCGGGCGATGCCGCGCATCTTGGCGACCACGTCGTGCGAAGTGAAGCCCGACGGCTTGTCGACGATGACAAGGCCGTCGGGCGTGGTGTGCTTCTGCGTCATTCCGCGGTGTCGCCGTCCGTCTCGTCCTCGGAGTCCGGCTTGCGGTACGGGTCCGCCTCGCCGGCGTACTTGGCGCCCGCGGACGCCTCGCGCACCTTCTCGTCGGACTGACGCGCCTTGTCGAGGAGGTCCTCGATGGTGCGTGCGGTGTCCGGCAGGGCGTCGGCGACGAAGGTGAGGGTCGGCGTGAACTTCACGCCGGCGGCCCGGCCGACCTCCGACCGCAGGACGCCCTTGGCGCTCTCCAGTCCGGCGGCGGCGGCCTTGCGCTCCTCCTCGTCCCCGTACACCGTGTAGAAGACGGTCGCCTCCCGCAGGTCACCCGTGACGCGGGTGTCCGTGATGGTGACGTGCGAGCCGAGCCGCGGGTCCTTGATCCCGCGCTGAAGCTTCTGGGCCACCACCTCTCGGATGAGGTCCGCCAGCCTTTTCGCCCGCGCGTTGTCGGCCACTGGTCCGTCTCCCGTTCTTTCTTCTTCTGCGTTCTGTGGTCAGTCGTCGTCGCCGTGGAAGCGCCGTCTCACGGACAGCAGCTCCACCTCGGGGCGGCCGGCGACCAGCCGTTCACACCGGTCGAGCACGTCGCTGAGGTGTCCCGCGTCGCCGGAGACCATCGCGAGGCCGATGAGGGCCCTGCGATGGAGGTCCATGTGGTCGACCTCCGCCGCGCTCACCGCGTACTTCCGCTGGAGTTCGGCGACGATCGGGCGGACGACGGAGCGCTTCTCCTTCAGCGACCGTACGTCGCCGAGGAGGAGGTCGAAGGACAGAGTCCCCACGTACATGTGTGTAGCCGGTTCACCCGCCGGTACGGGATCGATGGCCCTGCGATCGGATGGCAGGGACATCAAGAACGGTACCGCGAACCCCCCGAAGGCTCGACGGAGTTTCCGTTCGGCAAACGGCGCGCTGGCCGACGGGACCGAAGTCCCGCCGGCCAGCACGAACCGTCGGTGCGGTTACACCCGCGGCTTCTCGCGCATCTCGTACGTCGCGATGACGTCGTCGACCTTGATGTCGTTGAAGTTGCCGAGGTTGATACCGCCCTCGAACCCTTCGCGGATCTCGGTGACGTCGTCCTTGAAGCGACGCAGACCCTCGATGTTGAGGTTCTCCGCGACCACCTTGCCGTCGCGGACCAGGCGCGCCTTGGTGTTGCGCTTGACCTCGCCGGAGCGGATGAGCACACCCGCGATGTTGCCCAGCTTGGACGACTTGAAGACCTCGCGGATCTCCGCCGTACCGAGCTCGACCTCCTCGAACTCCGGCTTGAGCATGCCCTTGAGGGCCGCCTCGATCTCCTCGATCGCCTGGTAGATGACCGAGTAGTACCGGACGTCCACGCCTTCGCGCTCGGCCATCTGCTGGGCGCGCCCGGCGGCGCGCACGTTGAAGCCGATGACGATGGCGTCGGAGCCCATGGCCAGGTCGATGTCGGACTCCGTGACCGCACCGACGCCGCGGTGCAGGACGCGGATGTCGACCTCTTCGCCGACGTCCAGCTGGAGCAGCGAGGACTCGAGGGCCTCGACCGAACCGGAGGCGTCACCCTTGATGATCAGGTTCAGCTGCTGGACCTCGCCGGCCTTGAGCACCTTGTCCAGGTCCTCGAGCGAGACACGGCGCGTGCGCTTGGCGAACGCGGCGTTGCGCTCACGGGCGGCGCGCTTCTCGGCGATCTGACGGGCCGTACGGTCCTCGTCGACCACCAGGAAGTTGTCGCCCGCACCCGGGACGTTGGTGAGGCCCAGGACCTGCACCGGCGTCGAGGGGCCGGCCTCGGCGACGTTGTTGCCGTTGTCGTCGAGCATGGCGCGCACGCGACCGTAGGCGTCGCCCACGACCATCGTGTCGCCGACCCGCAGGGTGCCTCGCTGGACGAGGACCGTCGCCACGGCACCACGGCCGCGGTCGAGGCGGGACTCGATCGAGATGCCCTGCGCGTCCTGGTTCGGGTTGGCCCGCAGGTCGAGCGAGGCGTCCGCGGTGAGGACCACGGCCTCCAGCAGGGAGTCGATGTGCAGACCCTGCTTGGCGGAGATGTCGACGAACATCGTGTCGCCGCCGTACTCCTCGGCCACCAGCCCGTACTCGGTGAGCTGACCGCGCACCTTGGTCGGGTCGGCGCCCTCGACGTCGATCTTGTTGACCGCGACGACGATCGGGACCTCGGCCGCCTTGGCGTGGTTGAGCGCCTCGACCGTCTGCGGCATGACGCCGTCGTTGGCCGCGACGACCAGGATCGCGATGTCCGTCGACCGGGCACCACGGGCACGCATGGCGGTGAACGCCTCGTGACCCGGGGTGTCGATGAAGGTGATCGCGCGGTCCTCTTCGTTGACCTGGGTCGAGACCTGGTAGGCACCGATGTGCTGGGTGATGCCGCCGGCCTCGCCCGCGATGACGTTCGTCTTGCGGATGGCGTCGAGCAGTCGGGTCTTACCGTGGTCGACGTGACCCATGACGGTGACGACCGGCGGACGGACCACCAGGTCCTCCTCGTCGCCCTCGTCCTCGCCGAACTCGATGTCGAAGGACTCGAGCAGCTCGCGGTCCTCCTCCTCCGGGCTGACGATCTGAACCGTGTAGTTCATCTCGTCGGCGAGGAGCTGGAGCGTCTCGTCGGAGACGGACTGGGTCGCGGTGACCATCTCGCCGAGGTTCATCATGACCGCGACGAGCGACGCCGGGTTGGCGTTGATCTTCTCCGCGAAGTCGGTGAGCGACGCACCGCGCGACAGGCGAATGGACTCGCCGTTGCCGCGAGGCAGCATCACGCCGCCGACCGACGGGGCCTGCATGGCCTCGTACTCCTGGCGCCTCTGCCGCTTCGACTTGCGACCGCGACGCGCGGGACCACCGGGACGGCCGAAGGCGCCCTGCGTGCCACCACGGCCGCCGGGACCGCCGGGACGGCCACCGAAGCCGGGACGGCCACCGCCGCCACCGCCGGGACCACCGGGACGACCGGCGAAACCGCCGCCACCGCCACCGGGACCACCGGGACGACCGGCGAAACCGCCACCGCCGCCACCGGGACGACCGGCGAAGCCGCCGCCCGGACGACCGCCGCCACCGGGACCGCGGCCACCGCCACCGGGACCACGGCCGCCGGGGCCACCGCCACCGGGACGCGGGCCGGCAGCCGGACGCTGCGGCATCATGCCGGGGTTCGGACGCGGGCCGCCGGGGCCGCCGCCGGGACGCGGGCCGCCGCCCTGCGGACGGGGCATGCCGCCCGGCGTGGGACGCGAACCGCCCGGAGCCTGCGGACGGGGACCGCCCTGGCCCTGGGGACGGGGACCGCCCTGACCCTGCGGACGCGGAGCGCCGCCGGGAGCGCCGGGGCCACCCGGACGCGGGGCACCGCCGGGACGGGGCGCCTGCGGGCGCGCCATGCCGGTGGAGCCGCCGGAGGTGAACGGGTTGTTGCCCGGACGGGGACCGGCCGGACGGGCACCCGGACGCGGGGCCTGACCACCCGGACGCGGAGCGCCGGGACGCTCACCGCGGCCCTGGCCGCCCTGCGCGGGGCCACCCGGACGGGGAGCACCGGGACGCGGGGCCTGGCCGCCGGGACGCGGAGCGCCCGGACGGGGGCCGGAGCCCTGGCCCTGGCCCTGAGAGGCGGCCGGGGCAGCGGGTGCCGACGGGGGTGCCGTGAACTCGGGCGTGCTCGGAGCCGGGGACGCCGGGGCGGGCCGCGGCGCGGGCTTCGGGCCCGGGGTCGGACGGGGGCCGGGAGTGGCCGGCGCGGCCGGGGCCGCGGGCTTCTCGGCGGCCGGCTTGGGGGCCGGCGGGCGCGGCGGAGCCGGACGGGCCGCCTGCGCCGGAGAGGGGGCTGCCGGCTTCGCCGGGGCAGCCTTGCGGGCGGGGGCGGACTTGCCGCCTCCGTTGCCCTGCTGGAGGGCGTCCGTCAGTTTGCGGACAACGGGCGCTTCGATGGTCGAAGACGCCGAACGGACGAATTCACCGAGTTCCTGGAGCTTGGCCATGACGACCTTGCTCTCCACACCGAACTCCTTGGCGAGTTCGTATACCCGGACCTTAGCCACTTCGCTCCTTTTAGGTCCGGGTTGCGGCCGGACCGTCGCTACTTCATGGGCGTACTCATCGCGTACTCATCGAGTGCTCATCGCAATCTCGACCTACTTCCGACTCGCGAGGTACCAGGGCCGCACGGGGTTCCGCACGACGCTTCTTACGGTGTTGCCTGCTCAGCAACTGTCGTCTGCTCGACGTACCGGCGCAACGCCTTTGTGTCGAGCGCTCCCGGGGCGCGCAACGCCCGTGGGAACGCCCGGCGGCGTACCGCCTGGTCGAGACAGACCAGGGCGGGGTGTACATACGCACCCCGGCCGGGCAGCGTACCGCTTGGATCAGGGACGCACTCGTCCTTGATCGCCACGATCCGCAGCAGATCAGCCTTGGCCGCTCGCTCCCGGCATCCCACACAGGTGCGCTCAGGGCATGCGCGGGCGCGTGTCCGGCCAGACACAGCTAAGTCTACCTCCCCGTACCGACCTCACCCCTTTGGGGCAGGATTCGAACAGTTGCCGGGCAATAACGTGACGTAATCTGAGCGCCCGGCGGCTTGGATCTATTCCCCGGCCTGCTCGGTGTCGGGGCGGATGTCGATCCGCCAGCCGGTGAGCCGGGCCGCGAGCCGGGCGTTCTGCCCTTCCTTGCCGATCGCCAGCGACAGCTGGTAGTCGGGCACCGTCACGCGCGCGGAGCGGGCTGCCATGTCCACGACCTCGACCTTGGAGACCCGGGCCGGGGACAGCGCGTTCGCCACCATCTCGGCCGGGTCGTCCGACCAGTCGACGATGTCGATCTTCTCGCCGTTCAGCTCGCCCATGACATTGCGCACCCGGCCGCCCATGGGACCGATACAGGCGCCCTTGGCGTTCAGACCGCTGCGGGTGGACCGGACGGCGATCTTGGTGCGGTGACCGGCCTCACGGGCGATGGCGGCGATCTCGACGGACCCGTCGGCGATCTCCGGCACCTCGAGCGCGAAGAGCTTCTTCACGAGGTTCGGGTGTGTGCGCGAGAGCGTGACGGAGGGGCCGCGGACGCCCTTGGCCACCCGGACGACGTACGAGCGCAGCCGCATGCCGTGCGGATACGTCTCGCCCGGGACCTGCTCCTGTACCGGCAGGATGGCCTCCAGCTTGCCGATGTCCACGAGCACGTTCTTCGGGTCGCGGCCCTGCTGGACCACGCCGGTGACGATGTCGCCCTCGCGGCCGGCGTACTCGCCGAGCGTCGCGTCGTCCTCGGCGTCGCGCAGCCGCTGCAGGATGACCTGCTTGGCGGTGGTGGCGGCGATACGGCCGAAGCCGGACGGGGTGTCGTCGAACTCGCGGGCCTCCTGGCCCTCCTCGAGGTCCTCGGGGTCCTCCTTCGCCCACACGGTCACATGGCCGGTCTCCCGGTTCAGCTCCACGCGCGCGTGGCGGCGGCTTCCCTCGGTGCGGTGGTAGGCGATGAGGAGGGCCGACTCGATCGCCTCGACCAGCAGGTCGAAGGAGATCTCCTTCTCCCGAACCAAGCCCCGCAGGGCACTCATGTCGATGTCCACGGCTACGCCTCCTCTTCCTTCTCGTTCTTGCTGTCCTTGCGGCTGAACTCGACCTGCACGCGCGCCTTGTCGATCTCCTGGAAGCCGAGTCTGCGCGAGGTGGGCTTGCGGCCCTTGACTCCGGGCACTTCGAGGTCGAGTCCTTCGTCGTCGACCTTCAGGATCCTGGCGACCAGTTCGCCGCCCTCGGCCAGTTGGAACTTCACCAGCCGGTCGACGGCGCGCACATAGTGGCGCTGTTCCTTGAGGAGGCGCTCCGCGCCCGGGGTGCCGACCTCGAGGGTGTACTCGCCCTCGCCCATCGCGTCGGTCTCGTCGAGCTTCGCCGAGAGCACACGGCTCACATCGGCGATCCGGTCCAGGTCCGCTCCGGTGTCGGAGTCGACGACGACGCGCAGCACACGCTTGCGTCCGACGGAGTCCACTGCGATCTCTTCGAGATCCAGGCCCTGGGAGCTGACGAGCGGTTCCAGTAGTTCTCGCAGCCTCTCGCTCTGGGTGGTGCTCATCCGGGTGACTCCTCGGCCGCGTGTGCTGTTGTGGGATGGGTCGCTGTCTGGTGAAAGGGTATCGGGTCGCGAGGAGTGTTGCCGTCCACCTGTGCACGAGCGGTGCCGCTGAGTGGTGCCGTCCCCTCGCGCGGGTACGGTGATCACGGGCCTGCGGTCCGCTGATCCCATAGTTGCCTTTGTGCCGCGTTCGTACGACTCCCCGAGGACGTCTGCCGTGCCGTACCCCTCGCCACCGCGCTCCCCCTCGGGGCCGCGCAGAAGAACCCTGCTCGCCTCGGCCGCCGGGGCCGTCCTCCTGGTGGGCTGTTCCTCCGGGTCCGGGGACTCGGACGGCGGTTCGGGCGGGGGCAGTCCGTCGCTCGTGGAGCGGGCACGCGCGCGTGCGGCCCGGGACAGCGAGGGGCTGGTCGGGCGCTACGACGCCGTGCTCGCCGCCCATCCGGTGCTGGCGGAGCTGCTGACACCGTTGCGGACGGCCGCCGTACGGCATGCGGAGGCGTTCGGGGCGGGGGCCCCGGGGCCGTCCGCCACCTCCGGGCCCGGCGAAGTCTCCGCCACGGTGTCCGCGGCGCCGACGACCGCGACGGCGTCGCCGTCGGCCGGCGTTCCGGCGAGCGAGAAGGACGCCCTGGCCGAACTCGCCGCGGCCGAGCGTGAGCTGGCGGACCGGCGGACGAAGGCGCTGGTCGGCCTGCCCGGCGAGCTGGCGCGGCTGCTGGCCTCCGTGGCGGCGGCCGGGGCCGCGCACGCGTACCTGCTGACGGAGGGGACCAAGTGAGCGAGACGGAGACGAGGGACCGACTGACGGCCCTCCAGGCGGCGCTGGCCGCCGAGCACGCGGCGGTCTACGGGTACGGCGTCGTCGGCGGGCGGATCCACGAGGAGCGGCGGGCGCAGGCACGCGCGGCCTATGACGCGCACCGCGCACGGCGGGACGCACTGGCGCGCGCGGTGCGGGATTCGGGCGCCGATCCGGTCGCGGCGAGCGCCGCGTACGCGCTGCCGTTCCCGGTACCGGACTCGGACGCGGCGGTCCTGCTCGCCGCCGAGTTGGAGGACCGGGTGGCCGGCGTGTACTCGGACCTGGTGCGGGCAGCCGAGGGTGAGCTGCGGGGTACGGCCGCCGAGGCGCTGCGGGAGGCGGCGGTGCGGGCGGTGGGCTGGCGGGGCGAGAGCGTAGCCTTCCCTGGGCTGGCCGAGCGGGCGGTCGCTCCGTCGGCAGCGGCGGCGCCCACGGCGTGACGCGGCTGCCGGGGATCGCGTTCGGGCAGGGCACACAGGGGCAGTACGGGAAGGAACGACTCGCGCATGGCTTTCGAACCGCCGCAGCGTCTGGTCAGGGCGCTCGGTGAGACGGCACCGGCCGGCGACGACTGGTTGGGGAGGCTGCCGGAGGCGGCCCACCAGGCCGTCGCGCTACGCGAGTTGACGGTCGAACGGGTGCAGATGCCGGGGGGCCGCAGCAGCCTGGTGATCCTGGTGCGGCGCGCGGACGGCACACCCGCCGTGCTCAAGCTGGCGCCGCCGCGGGCCCGCCCGGAGAGCGAGCGGGCGGCGCTGTCGCACTGGGGCGGCCTCGGAGCCGTACTGCTGCTGGAGCCGGTCGTGACCGAGGGGGTGCTGCTGCTGGAGCGGCTGCATCCGGATCTGTCGGTACGTTCGCTGCCGGAGGCGAAGGCGCTGTTGGAGGCGGCGGGGACGTTGCGGCGGCTGTGGGTCGAGCCGCCGGCGGGGCATCCCTTCGAGACGGTGGCCGACCGGACCGGGCGGCAGGCCGCGGCGATGCGGGCGACCGTGTCGGCGCATGCCGAGGTGACCCCGCTGGTGGACGCCGCCCTCGTGGCCCGCGAGGAGTTGCTGGCCGCACCGCCCGAGCACCGGCTGCTGCACGGCACGTTCCGGCAGAGCAAGGTGCTGGCCGGGGAGCGGACGCCGTGGCTCGCGGTGGGGCCGGATCCGGTGGTGGGTGAGTGCGCGTTCGATCTGGCGCGGCTGGTGCGCGACCGGGTGGAGGACCTGATCGCGCAGCCGTCGGGGGCAGCGACGACCCGCCGGCGGGTGAAGCGCCTTGCGGAGTCACTGGACGTCGATCAGGAGCGGTTGCGGGGGTGGACGCTGTTCCGGGCCGTGGAGTCCGGGGTGCGCGCCCTGCGTGTGGGGCGGGCGCAGGATGCGGAACTGTTGCTGGAGTTCGCGGGCTGGCTGTAGCGGGCCACGAAAGCGTCCGGACGGACCGTTCCCCTCCCTCATGACGTGGTGTCACGTCCTGCGGGGGTCGGGGAACGGCCCGGGGCAAGCGGGATGCTCAGGCGGTCAGGCGGGCGATCGCCTCGTCGACGGTCAGCTCCTCGCGCTCTCCGGTCCTGCGGTCCTTGAGCTCGACGACACCCTCGGCCGCGCGCCGCCCGGCCACCAGGATCTGCGGTACGCCGATCAGCTCCGAGTCCGTGAACTTCACGCCCGGCGAGACGCCCGCCCGGTCGTCGCACAGGACGCGCAGGCCGGCCGCGGAGAGCTTCTCGGAGACGTCGAGGGCGAGTTCGGTCTGGAGTGCCTTGCCGGCGGCGACCACGTGCACGTCGGCCGGAGCGACCTCGGCGGGCCAGCACAGGCCCTTGTCGTCGGCGGTCTGCTCGGCGAGGGCCGCGACCGCGCGGGAGACGCCGATGCCGTAGGAGCCCATGGTCACGCGGACCGGCTTGCCGTTCTGGCCGAGGACGTCGAGCTTGAGGGCGTCGGCGTACTTGCGGCCCAGCTGGAAGATGTGGCCGATCTCGATGGCGCGGTCCAGCTTGAGGCCGGTGCCGCAGTTCGGGCAGGGGTCGCCCTCCTGGACGACCACGACGTCGACGTACTCGTCGACCTCGAAGTCACGGGCCGCGACAACGTTCTTCGCGTGCATGCCCTCCTTGTTGGCTCCGGTGATCCAGGAGGTGCCGGGGGCCACGCGCGGGTCGGCGATGTACTTGACCTTCTCGCCCAGGCCCTGCGGGCCGACGTACCCGCGCACCAGGTCCCGGCGCTCGGCGAAGTCCGCCTCGGTGACCATCTCGACGACGGCCGGCGCGAAGTGCGCCTCGACCTTGTCCAGGTCGACCTCGCGGTCACCGGGGACACCGACGGCGACGATCTCGCCGTCGACCTTGACGAGGAGGTTCTTCAGGGTGGCGGAGGCCGGGACGCCGAGGGAGGCGGCGAGGGTCTCGATGGTGGGGGTGTCCGGGGTCGGGATGTCCTCGAGGGCGGGCACGCCGCCGGCGTCCGCCGCCTTCAGCTCGTACGCGATCGCCTCGGTGTTGGCGGCGAAGTCGCAGCTCGGACAGTCCGCGAAGGTGTCCTCGCCGGCGCCGGCCGGGGCGAGGAACTCCTCCGACTTGGAGCCGCCCATCGCCCCGGCGGTGGCGGCGCAGATGCGGTAGTCGAGGCCGAGGCGCTCGAAGACGCGCTGGTAGGCCTGGCGGTGCAGGGCGTAGGACCGGGCCAGGCCCTCGTCGTCGGTGTCGAAGGAGTAGGAGTCCTTCATCAGGAACTCACGGCCGCGCAGGATGCCGGCCCGGGGGCGGGCCTCGTCACGGTACTTGTGCTGGATCTGGTAGAGGATGACCGGCAGGTCCTTGTAGGAGGACGCCTGGTCCTTCACCAGCAGGGTGAAGATCTCCTCGTGGGTCGGGCCGAGCAGGTAGTCGCCGCCCTTGCGGTCCTTGAGGCGGAACAGCTCCTGGCCGTACTCGTCCCAGCGGCCCGTGGCGTCGTACGGCTCACGGGGCAGCAGCGCGGGGAGCAGCACCTCCTGGGCGCCGATGGCGTCCATCTCCTCCCGGACGATGCGCTCCACATTGGCGAGTACGCGCTTGCCCAGGGGCAGCCAGGACCAGATGCCGGCGGCGGTGCGGCGGACGTAGCCGGCCCGGACGAGGAGCTTGTGGCTGAGGACCTCGGCGTCCGCCGGGTCGTCGCGCAGCGTCTTCGCCATCAACTGGGACATGCGCTGGACCGGTGCGTTCGCCATGGTTCTCGTACTCCTGCTGACGGGGGTCCCCCCGCTCGAGCCCGGGCCGAGAGTGGGGGAGGGTTATGGCAGGAGGTTAGCCGGGGGGTACGGGGCGGTGGAAATCGGTTAGCGGCGGCGCAGCGGGAGAGGGGCGCCCATCACGGCGTACGGCTTCGGGGCGCTGGGGAACAGGACCTGGCGGGCGAGGTCCTCGTAGCCGAGGGAGCGGTAGAGGCCGCGGGCGGGGCTCTCGATGTCGATCGCGGAGAGGATCGAGCGGGGTTCGGTGGCGCCGTCCGTGATGGTGGTGATCAGGGACCGGCCGATGCCGCGGTTCTGGTAGCGGGGGTGGACGTGCAGTTCGGTGATGACGAAGGAGTCGTCGAGCCAGTCGTCGAGGGCCCGGCCGCGGAGGTAGGGCTCGACGACGGTGGACCACCAGTGGGTGCGGTCGTTGGGCATGCCGTAGACGAACCCGACGAGCGACCCCGCGGAAGTGGCGCCGAGGGCACGGGCGCCGGGGTAGGTCATGTGCCGCAGGACGATCTGGCGGCGTACGGCTACTTCGTCGGGGCCGAGTCCGAACGCCACCGCCTGGACGGCGAGGGCTTCGTCGACCCGGGCCGGGAGGTCCAGGGGGCCGATCACGATGTCGTCTGGTTGGCGGCGGTGTGCGTGACCGGGAAGGCGCATGTGGGGAGCGTACAGGGGGTGAAGGTCGTCGTTCGGCCGCGGATGGGGTTGCCGAGACGGTCAGAACAGCACGCTCATGAAGGCGCCGACCTCCTGGAAGCCCACTCTCCGGTAGGTCCTTCGCGCCGCGGTGTTGAAGTCGTTGACGTAGAGGCTGACCACCGGGGCCACGTCCGCGAGGGCGTAGCGCAGGACCGCTGCCATGCCGGGTGCGGCGAGGCCCTGGCCGCGGTACTCGGGGGCGATCCAGACGCCCTGGATCTGGCACGCCCGGTCGGTGGCGGCGCCGATCTCCGCCTTGAAGACGACCTTGCCGTCCTGGTCGAGGCGGGCGAAGGAGCGGCCGGAGCCGACCAGTTCGGCGACCCGGGCCTGGTAGAGGAGGCCGCCGTCGCCGGCCATCGGCGATACGCCGACCTCCTCGGTGAACATCGCCACGCACGCCGGCATGATCGTCTCCATCTCGTCCTTGCGGATGCGGCGGACGTACGGATCCGGGGTGATGTCGGCGGGCATGCGGTCGGTGACCATGAGGGGCTGGTGGGAGCGGACCTCGCGGGCCGGGCCCCAGCCGTGTTCCAGCAGCCGCCACAGCTGGGCGGTGGAGTCGGCGGGGCCGACGATGGAGGAGCAGCGGCGGCCCGCGCGCCGGGCCCGGTCGGCGAAGGCCCGTACCGCCCGCGGGGTCGCGCAGATCGGGACGAGGTTGGCGCCCGCGTAGCACAGGGACGTCAGCATGCCGTCCTCGTACCAGCCCCACATCTCGCCGCCGAGGCGCCACGGGTCGAGGCCGGCGACCTGGACGCGGGAGGTCACGAACGCGTTCGCGACCGGCTCGCGGTCGAGGACGGCGAGCGCGGCGTCCAGGTCACTCGGTTCGAGCACCCGTGAAGTGGTCTGGGTCAACACGTGCGGGGGCCCTCCGGGGGAGCTGCTGGTCTCCGCACTGTACCTGCGGAAGCTTTGACGTGCTGCCCAGCGGGGGTGCCGCCTGCCAGTGCCCGACCGGCGCGCAGAGGAGAGGCCGCCGTCAGCCCGCCACCGACACCGAGGGCTCGCCGCTCGTCACGCCGTCCGCCTCCATCTGCTCGGCCAGCTTCATGGCCTCCTCGATGAGGGTCTCGACGATCTTGGACTCGGGGACGGTCTTGATGACCTCGCCCTTCACGAAGATCTGGCCCTTGCCGTTGCCGGAGGCGACGCCGAGGTCGGCCTCGCGGGCCTCGCCGGGGCCGTTCACCACACAGCCCATGACGGCGACGCGGAGGGGGACCTCCATGCCGGTCAGGCCCGCGGTGACTTCCTCGGCCAGCTTGTAGACGTCGACCTGGGCACGGCCGCAGGACGGGCAGGAGACGATCTCCAGGCCGCGCTGCTTGAGGTTGAGGGACTCCAGGATCTGGATGCCGACCTTGACCTCCTCGGCGGGCGGGGCGCTCAGGGAGACGCGGATGGTGTCGCCGATGCCCTGCGAGAGGAGGGCGCCGAAGGCGACGGCCGACTTGATCGTGCCCTGGAAGGCGGGGCCGGCCTCCGTGACGCCGAGGTGCAGCGGGTAGTCGCACTGGGCGGCGAGCTGCTTGTACGCCTCGATCATCACGACCGGGTCGTTGTGCTTGACCGAGATCTTGATGTCCTGGAAGTCGTGCTCCTCGAAGAGGGACGCCTCCCACAGGGCCGACTCGACCAGGGCCTCGGGCGTCGCCTTGCCGTACTTCTGGAGCAGGCGCCTGTCCAGCGAGCCCGCGTTGACGCCGATGCGGATCGGGGTGCCGTGGTCCTTGGCGGCCCGCGCGATCTCCTTGACCTTGTCGTCGAACTGCTTGATGTTGCCGGGGTTCACACGGACCGCGGCGCAGCCGGCCTCGATGGCCGCGAAGACGTACTTCGGCTGGAAGTGGATGTCCGCGATCACGGGGATCTGGGACTTGCGGGCGATCGTGGACAGGGCGTCGGCGTCGTCCTGGGTGGGGCAGGCCACGCGCACGATCTGGCAGCCGGAGGCCGTGAGCTCGGCGATCTGCTGGAGGGTGGCGCCGATGTCGGAGGTGCGGGTCGTGGTCATCGACTGGACGGAGACCGGGGCGTCGCCACCCACGGCGACCGTCCCGACCTGGATCTGCCGGCTCTTCCGGCGCTCGGCGAGCTTGGTCGGTACGGACGGCATGCCGAGAGAAATCGCAGTCATCTGCTGTGCAACCCCAAGTCGTGGATCAAGGTCTGGCCCCGTCAGCAGCGGGCTCCAGGCTTCGAGATTACGGCACGGCAGCGGGCCCCAGCACTCCCCCACCTCGAATGCGCTCGGCGGGGGGACCCCCTCGGCACGTAAACCCACTCGATGGAAGACGGCCCGGGGATGGTGCCTCCCGGGCCGCCTCGAACGCCGTACGACTAGGAGATTCTGACCGGGTTGACCACGTCCGCGACGAGCACGAGCAGCGTGAAGCAGATGAAGATCCCGGCGACCACGTACGCCACCGGCATCAGCTTCGCCACATCGAAGGGTCCCGGGTCGGGGCGGCGCAGCACCTTCGCCGTGTTGCGGCGCAGCGACTCCCACAGGGCGCCCGCGATGTGGCCGCCGTCGAGCGGCAGCAGCGGGAGCATGTTGAACAGGAACAAGGAGAGGTTGAAGCCGGCCAGGAGGAAGACGAAGGTGGCCAGCTGCTGCGAGGCCGGGATGTCGAGGGTGGCGATCTCGCCGCTGACCCGCGCGGCGCCGACGATGCCCATCGGGGAGTCCTGCTCGCGCGGGCCGTCGCCGAACGCGGCGTCCCACAGGGCGGGGACCTTGGAGGGCAGGGCGATCAGGGAGTCCACGGCATCGCCGACCCGGTCGCCCATCCAGGCCACCGAGTCACCGAAGTCCTGTTTGACGACGCCGGTGGCAGAGCTGAAGCCGAGGAAGCCGGCCTGCACATAGTCGTCCTGGACATAGCCCCCGCCGGCGTCCTTCTTCAGGACCCAGTTGGTGGCGATCTTCGCCTGCAGGGTCAGTTCCTCGCCCTTGCGGTCGACGACGATCGGCACGTCCTTGCCGGCGCTGTCGCGGATGAGGTCGGAGAGGGTGTTCCAGTCCTCGGTGCGCACCCCGTCGAAGGAGACGATCTTGTCGCCGGCCTTCATGCCCGCGGCGGCGGCCGGGGATCTGTCGTCGGACGCCTTGCAGTCCTCGCGCTTCTCGGTCTGGGCGATGACGCACTGGGAGACCGAGCTGACGGTGGTGGTCTGCTGCTGGATGCCGAAGCCCATCAGCACGGTGAGGAAGAGGGCCACCGCGAGGACGAGGTTCATGAAGGGGCCCGCGAACATCACGATGACCCGCTTCCACGGCTTGCGCGTGTAGAAGAGGCGGGTCTCGTCGCCCGGCTTGAGCTCCTCGAACGCGGCCGAGCGGGCGTCCTCGATCATGCCGCGCCAGGGCGAGGTGGAGCGGGCCTCCAGCTTGCCGTCGGGGCCCGGCGGGAACATGCCGATCATGCGGATGTAGCCGCCGAAGGGGATGGCCTTGATGCCGTACTCGGTCTCACCCTTGTTGCGCGACCAGATGGTCGGGCCGAAGCCGACCATGTACTGCGGCACACGGATGCCGAACAGCTTGGCCGTGGACAGGTGGCCCAGCTCGTGCCAGGCGATCGAGAAGAGCAGCCCGACCGCGAACAGCACTATGCCGAGGATGAACATCAGGGTCGTCATGCACGGGCCTCCGCCGTGTGTGCAGCCAGTTCCCGGGCCCGGCTGCGGGCCCAGGTCTCCGCTTCGAGGACGTCCGCGACGGTCAGCGAAGTTCCCGAGCGCGGCGTGCCGTGTTCCTCCACCACCCGCGTCACGGTCTCCATGATCCCGTTGAACGGCAGTGCGCCGGCCCGGAAGGCCTCCACGCACTCCTCGTTGGCGGCATTGAACACCGCCGGTGCCGTGCCCGCGAGCGCACCCACGTGACGTGCCAGGCCGACCGACGGGAACGCGTCGTTGTCGAGCGGGAAGAACTCCCAGGTCGACGCCTTGCTCCAGTCGAACGTGGGCGCGGCGTCGGGGACGCGCTCCGGCCAGCCGAGGCCGATGGCGATCGGCCCGCGCATGTCGGGCGGCGTCGCCTGGGCGATCGTGGATCCGTCGGTGAACTCAACCATCGAGTGGACATACGACTGGGGATGCACGACCACCTCAATGCGGTCGAAGGAAATGTCGTAGAGCAGATGCGCCTCGATGACCTCCAGGCCCTTGTTGACGAGGGTCGCGGAGTTGATCGTGATGACCGGGCCCATGGCCCAGGTGGGGTGGGCGAGGGCGTCCTCGACGGTGACGTTCGCCAGTTCGGCCTTCGTACGGCCGCGGAAGGGGCCGCCGGAGGCGGTGACCACCAGCTTGCGCACGTCCGCGCGCGAGCCCGAGGCCAGCGCCTGGAACAGGGCGGCGTGCTCGGAGTCCACCGGGATGATCTGGCCGGGCTTGGCGAGGGCCTTGACCAGCGGCCCGCCGACGATGAGCGACTCCTTGTTGGCGAGCGCGAGGGTGCGGCCCGCCTCAAGGGCGGCGAGGGTGGGGGCGAGACCGATGGAGCCGGTGATGCCGTTGAGGACGGTGTGGCAGTCGGAGGCGGCGAGCTGGGTGGCGGCCTCCGGGCCGGCGAGGATCTCGGGGAGCGGCTCCCCGGTGCCGTACTGGGCGGCGAGTGCCTCCCGCAGGGCCGGTACGACGTCCTCGCGGGCGACGGCGACGGTCCGTGCCTTCAGCCGGTACGCCTGCTCGGCGAGGAGGGCGACCCGGCCGCCGTTGGCGGACAGGGCGGTGACCCGGAACCGGTCGGGGTTGCGCAGCACCAGGTCGATGGCCTGGGTGCCGATGGAGCCGGTGGAGCCGAGGATCACCACGTCCTTGGGGCCGTCGCCCGCCACGGGGTCGTAGACGAGGTGCGGGTCTGCGAGAGGGGCTGGACTGTCGCTCATCCCTCCATTGTGGCCGTAAGGGAAGCCGGGAAGGACAGGGGCGTCCCCATCCGGGGTGACCGGATGGTGCGGGGCGGCTGCGGGCAGTGACCCGGCAGCGGCCCCGCACCCCGTCGGTCACCGGATCGGGCGGTGCAGGTTCTCCCGTTCGCTCGGGCCGGGCGCCGCGTCCGCGATCCATACGCCGCCGTCGTCCGACGGGTCGACGATGCCCTGCTCGAGCCACTCGTACGTGCCCGACATCACGCCCTTGACGACCTTGCGGTCGACGTCGTCGGTGTTGGACCACAGGCGCCCGAACAGCTCCTCGATGCGCAGGCGGGCCTGGCGGCAGAAGGTGTCGGCGAGTTGGTAGGCCTCGCGGCCGTGTTCGCCCTGGCCGCGCAGGTGTTCGGCGCGGACACAGGCCGCGCTCATGGCGAACAGTTCGGCGCCGATGTCGACGACACGGCCCAGGAAGCCCTGCTTGGTCTCCATACGGCCCTGCCAGCGGGACATGCCGTAGAAGGTGGAGCGGGCGAGCTTGCGGGACGTGCGTTCGACGTAGCGCAGATGCGCGGCGAGGTCGACGCCCTGCTTGAACTCTCCGTACGTGTACGGCAGTTGTCCCTGGCCCGCGACCAGCTTCGGGAGCCACTTGGCGTAGAAGACACCGGCGTTCGCGCCGGCCTTCGCCTTGTCCTGGAGGGACTTGTCGGGGTCGATGAGGTCGCCGGCGACCGACAGGTGGGCGTCGACGGCCTCGCGGGCGATCAGGAGGTGCATGATCTCCGTCGAGCCCTCGAAGATGCGGTTGATACGCAGGTCGCGCAGGACCTGCTCGGCGGGGACGCCACGTTCGCCGCGTGCCCTGAGCGAGTCGGCCGTCTCGAAGCCGCGGCCGCCGCGGATCTGTACGAGCTCGTCGGCGATCTTCCAGGCCATCTCGGAGGCGTAGAGCTTGGCGAGGGCGCCTTCGATGCGGATGTCGTTGCGGTCCTCGTCGGCCATCTGGGAGGCCAGGTCGGTCACGGCCTCCAGGGCGAAGGTGGTGGCCGCGATGAAGGAGATCTTCGAGCCGACGGCCTCGTGGTGGGCGATCGGCTTGCCCCACTGCTCGCGGGCCGCCGACCACTCGCGGGCGATCTTCAGGCACCACTTGCCGGCCGCGACGCAGGACGCGGGCAGCGACAGCCGTCCCGTGTTCAGCGTGGTGAGCGCGATCTTCAGGCCGGCGCCCTCGGGGCCGATGCGGTTGGCGGCGGGGACGCGGACCTGGTGGAAGCGCGTGACGCCGTTCTCGATGCCGCGCAGGCCCATGAAGGCGTTGCGGTTCTCGACGGTGATGCCGGGCGAGTTGGTCTCCACCACGAAGGCGGTGATGCCGCCCTTGTGGCCCTCGGACTTCGGCACCCGGGCCATGACGACGAGGAGGTCGGCGACCACGCCGTTGGTCGTCCACAGCTTGACGCCGTCGAGGATGTAGTGGTCGCCGTCGGGTACGGCTGAGGTGGCCAGCCGCGCCGGGTCGGAGCCGACGTCGGGCTCGGTGAGCAGGAAGGCGCTGATGTCGGTGCGGGCGCAGCGCGGCAGGAAGCGTTCCTTCTGCTCGGGGGTGCCGAACAACTTCAGCGGCTGCGGTACGCCGATCGACTGATGGGCGGAGAGCAGGACGCCGATCGCGGCGGAGGCCGAGCCGGCCAGGGCGAGCGCCTTGTTGTAGTAGACCTGGCCGAGGCCGAGGCCGCCGTACTTGGTGTCGATCTTCATGCCGAAGGCGCCGATTTCCTTCAGGCCGTCGATCACCTCGTCGGGGATCCGGGCCTCGCGCTCGATGAGGGCGCCGTCGACCTTCGTCTCGATGAAGTCACGCAGTTTGGCGAGGAACTCCTCGCCGCGCTGGGTGGCCTCGTCGGTGGGCATCGGGTGGGGGTGGATGAGGTCGAGGCGGAAGCGGCCGAGGAAGAGCTCCTTGGCGAAGCTGGGCTTACGCCACTCCTGTAGTCGTGCCTCCTCCGCCACCTGGCGTGCCTCACGTTCGGTGACGGTGGGGCGTCCGGAAGAGGAAGACGTGGGTGCTGCGGACATGAGGCTCACCTCGCCGCGAATCGGGATCTCGGGCCGTTTGGTTACCGACGGGTGCTACCCGATCGTATGTACCCGATTACGGGCGCGCCCACCACCCCAGGCGCGACCGTTCAGCCGGAAGGTTGCCGCCGGGCGTAAGCGGCGGCGCTCACAGCCCGACGGCCGGAGCCCCCGCACAGCGGGCTCCGGCCGTCGGTCAGAGGTCGTCCTCAGAGGTCGTCCTCAGAGGTCTTCTTCAGAAGCTCTTCGTCAGAAGGTCCTCACAGCGCGAGCCCGGTGAGGACCAGCACCCGCTCGTAGGTGTAGTCGTCCATCGCGAACCGCACGCCCTCGCGTCCGACACCGGACTGCTTGGCGCCGCCGTACGGCATCTGGTCGGCGCGGTAGGAGGGGACGTCGCCGACGACCACGCCGCCGACCTCGAGCGCCCGGTGGGCGCGGAAGGCGGTCTGGAGGTCGTGGGTGAACACGCCTGCCTGGAGGCCGTACTTGGAGTCGTTGACGGCGGCGAAGGCGGCGGCCTCCCCGTCGACCTTCTGCACGGTGAGGACCGGCCCGAAGACCTCCTCGCAGGCGAGGGTGGCGTCGGCCGGTACGTCGGTGAGGACGGTCGGCGCGTAGGAGGCGCCGTCGCGCTTGCCGCCGGTGAGGAGCTTCGCCCCGGCGGCGACGGCCTCGTCGACCCAGCTCTCGACGCGCTTGGCGGCGTCCTCGCTGACGAGCGGCCCGACATCCGTCTTGTCGTCGCCCGGGTCGCCGGTGACCTGGGCCTCGACGGCGGCGACGATGCGCGGCAGCAGACGGTCGTGGACGGAGGAGTCCGCGATCACCCGCTGCACGGAGATGCAGGACTGGCCGCCCTGGTAGTTGGAGAAGGTGGCGATGCGGCCGGCGGCCCAGTCGAGGTCGGCGTCGGAGGCGTAGTCGCCGAGCACGACCGCGGCGCCGTTGCCGCCGAGCTCCAGGGTGCAGTGCTTGCGCGGCACCGAGTCCATGATCGCGTAGCCGACCTTCTCGGAACCGGTGAAGGAGATGACCGGCAGGCGCTCGTCCTGGACCAGCGCGGGCATCTTGTCGTTCGGGACCGTCAGGATGCTCCAGGAGCCGGCCGGCAGGTCCGTCTCGGCGAGCAGATCACCGAGGATCAGCCCGGACAGCGGGGTGGCCGGGGCGGGCTTGAGGATGATCGGCGCGCCGGCGGCGATGGCCGGGGCGACCTTGTGGGCGCAGAGGTTCAGCGGGAAGTTGAACGGGGCGATCCCGAGCACGACGCCCTTGGGGAAGCGCCGGGTGAGGGCGAGGCGCCCCTGGCCGCCGAGGTCGGTGTCGAGCCGCTGGGCCTCGCCGCCGTTGAACCGCCGGGCCTCCTCGGCCGCGAACCGGAACACGGAGACGGCACGGCCGACCTCGCCGCGCGCCCACTTCAGGGGCTTGCCGTTCTCGGCGGAGATCAGCTGGGCGATCTCCTCGGTGCGCTCGGCGAGGCGCTTGCTGACGTGGTCGAGCGCGGCGGCGCGCACATGGGCCGGGGTCGCGGCGAAGTCCTCGCGGACGGCGTACGCGGCGGCCACGGCCTCCTCGATCTGCGCGTCCGTCGGCACGCTCACCTTGCCGACGAGCCGCCCGTCCCACGGCGAGGTGACATCGAAGCTGTCCTCGCCGGTGACCTGGCGGCCGGCGAGCCAGAAGGCGTGGGTGGAAGTCATGTGAGTTCCCGGCCCTTCCGCGTTGGGGGTGTCCTGGTGTGTCGGGGTCCACGGTAGGGGGGTGGGGGCGGCGGGGTGCTTGTCCGCGCTGTAGTGGTGAGACCGGGAGGTGCGCCGATTTGGCGTACGCGCGTGGAGGGAACGCGCGTGGAGGGAACTTCGGCCGGCTCCGGGGCGCTACTCCGACGACGTCGCCTTCAACGCCAGCCAGAGCTCCATCCGCACATCCGCGTCGTCCAGCGAACGCCCCAGGATCTCCTCCACCCGCCGCATCCGGTACCGCAACGTGTGCCGGTGCACCCCCAGGTCCGCAGCCGCCGCGTCCCACTGCCCGTGCCGCGACAGCCACGCCCGCAGCGAGGCGACCAGATCCCCCCGCCCGGTGGCGTCGTGCTCGTGCAGCGCCCGCAGCAGCCCGTCGGCGAACGCCTTCACCGCGTCGTCGGCGAGCAGCGGGAGCACCGACCCGGCGGCCAGCTGCTCGTGCTCCACGCAGACCCGTCCCCGTCGCCGCGCCACCGAGAGGGCCTGCTCGGCCTGCTTGTACGCGGCCGCCGCGGCGATCGGCCCGGCCGGCGCCGAGAGCCCCACGACCAGCTCCTCCTCGTCGGTCGCCGCATGCCCTTCCGCCGCGCCGCCCGACCGCGCCGCCTCCAGTGCCGCCGCGTACTCCACGATGGCCGAGACCGCCGCACCTCCGTCCGCGGCGAGCACCACCACCCGGGCGCTCTCCCCCTCCCCCTCCGGCACCACGAGCACCGCCTCCCCGGCCCGGGCCGCCGCCGACTCCGCGATCTCGGTGAGGGCGCCCAGCGGATCGCTGTGCGCTCCCCCGGACGCGAAGGCCAGCGCCGCGGCCGACGCCTTGGTGAGCGCCACCCGCGCCCCGGAGTCCACCACCCGCGCCGCCGACACCGACGCCGCCTCGGCGACGATCACCCGGAAGGGCGCGTCCAGGAGCCCCCCGTACAGGCCCCCCGCCACGGCCCGCGCATGGTCCGGCTCCCCGGCGAGCAGCATGCGCAGCACCGCCGCCCCGACCCGCTGCTCGGCCGCGTGCAGTGACCGGGAGCGTTCCGTCGTGAGCGTCAGCAGCGCGATGGCCGAGTGGACGGCGTATCGCTCGGCGGTGCCCAGCGCCGCCGCGGTGCCGACGGCGAGGGCCGCGCGCGGCCGGCGCCCGGTGCCCAGGGTGTGCAGCTCGACGCGGTCCTCGTGCTCGGGCCCGCCCACCACCGCCGACGCCGGCGCGGGCCGCTCCCGCAGCCGCTCCACATCCGCGGTGAGCCGTGCCGCCCGCCGCCCCGCCCACTCGGGCGCCGCCGCGACCACTGCGCCGGCGGCGTCGTACAGCGCCGCCCAGCCGTTGACCTGTGAGGCGAGCGCGGCCAGCAGCCCTTCGGGGCCGGCGTTCAGGGTCTGCTTCGTCAGCTCCCGCTGGGCCGCGAAGCCCGCCGTCACCGCCCGGTACTGGTCCGCCGCGATCGCCGCCGACACCGCCTTGCTGATGGCGAGGAAGGGCGTCCGGCGCGGTACTTCGAGCAGCGGCAGGCCCTCCTCCTCGGCCGCGTCGATGAGCGCCTTCGGGACCTCTTCGTAGTTGACGCCGATCGCGAAGCCGAGTCCGACCACGCCCGCGCCGACCAGCCGCCGCACATAGCGCCGCATCGCCTCGGGGTTCTCCGCGTCCAGCTTGAGCGCGGTGACCAGCAGCAGCTCCCCGCCCTCCATATAGGGGACGGGATCGGCGAGCTCACTGACGTGCGCCCAGCGCACGGGCACGTCCAGGCGGTCCCCGCCGGCCCGCACGGTCAGCTTGAGCGCGGAGTGGTGGACGAGCGAGGCGAGCGTCGGGGGCATGGGGCCTTCACATCCGTGGGAGCTGTGTGATCACGAGGCATCACCGATGTGATCGCTGTGATCTTTTGGCCGCCATGTATGAACGACCTGTGCCGATTCTGCCTCACCGTACGGTCGCGCGTGACCCGGCTCCGGATGCCGGCGTCACCCCCGCAAGTCCACGAGCAACGGCGGCGCGTGCTCGCCCTGCACACTGGTGAGCGACAGCACCGCATGCCCCGGCGGCACCGCGTGCGCCAGCTCGGAGGCCGACCACCGCTCCCGCTCGACCTGCCGCACGGTCACCGCCCGCGCGGTCGGCGCCTTGCCGGTGATCACCCGCCGCAACGCGTGCACCGCCTTCCCGGCCGGGGTCTCCGCGATGATCTGCCGGTCGGTGACGTCCCGCGCCTCGGTCCACTCCTTGCCCCAGACCTCGGCGAAGTCCTGCCCGTCCCAGGGCGTGACCCCGGCCAGCGCCATCCGGCACCCGGCGGCCCCGAGCAGCGGGCCGCGCAGCGGCCTCGGTACGTCGTCCAGGGAGCGCAGTGTGAGCACGGCCCCCGCGTTGCCCGACCGCAGCCGCTGGATGCCCCGGACGGCCTCGGGTGTGACCACGCCGGTCGCGTCGTCGAGGACCAGGCAGGCGAACAACGACCGGTCCTCGCGTACCGCGACGCTCGCCGTGAACTGGGCCACCACCAGCCGTGCCAGCATCCGCGAGGCCTCCGCGTGCCCGCGCGCGGGCAGATCGACCCGGACCCGGACGGGATGGTCGAGGGCCTTCAGCGAGAACGGCCGAGACTGCCCCGAGGTGTCGAAGAACCCGGCGAACGCCGGCCGGTCGAGCAGCGCCACCCGGTCCGCGAGCACCGCCGCCACATCTCCGGGGTGCCCCAACTGCCGCTCCCGGGCGTCCAGTTCCCGCACCAGCGACTCCTGCCCGGACCCCTTCAGACCGGTGCGCAGCGCGCCGAGCGCCCCGGGCGCGCCGTCCAGCAGCTGCCGTAGCTCCGGCACGGAGGGGAAGCGGTCGTGGACCGCCCGGAACGGGCCGAGCAGCTGGGCCAGCACGGTCGTGGAACGCCGGCTGTCGCTGCCGGGATGCGGGTCGGCGAGGTCCCCGACGAGCGCCTCGGCGAGCACGGCCGCGGCCTCGTCGGGGTCGCTGGTGCCGCCGTAGAGGTCGAGGTCGTACACCGAGTCGGGGTTGCCGATCCGGACGACCACGTCGTACCCGTCCGCCGGTCCGAGCCCGGCGCCCGCCGCGCCGACCACGACGACCGCGGCCCGGCCGGCCAGCGCGTGCAGACACAGCGACTCGGCGACCGGCCGCACCACGGTTTTGGTCTTGCCGGACCCGGCGGGCCCGACGGCCAGCAGGGAGGTGCCGAGCAGATCGGGTCCGAGGCCGAGCCCGGTACCCCGGTAGGCGTACGGGTTGCGCGGGTCGTCGGCGGTCGTACCGAGCCGCACCTGGCCGCTGACCAGGTCGTGCCGGGCGACCCGGGAGGGCAGGTCGCGCTCGCCCGAGGGGTGCAGACAGGCGGCGGCCCCGTCCTTGAGCACGGCGCCCGTGAAGGCGGCGAGGTCGTGCCGCCCGCTGCGCACGCCCTGCCAGGCGCGGGTGATCCGGGCGTAGTCGACGTCGCGCATCAGCCCCGACCGGGCATCGGCGGCGAGCCGCTCGGCGGCGTCCTCGGCCCCGGCTGCGCGCAGGGCCGACCAGGAGGCGAGGTCCTGCTCGGGAGCGGGCGCGGGCTCGGCCGTCGGTGCGGTGGGCCGCCAGGCGGGCGGGCCGAAGCGCCGCCAGACCTCGCCCCAGCGGCCCAGACGGCCGACGACGAGCATGATGCCGACGGCGATGAGTGTGTAGTAGCTGTACCAGAGGACGGCGTTGCCGACCCGGTCGTTGTTCTCGCGCCAGGAGTCCGGCGTGAACAGCTCCAGGGGCAGCACCCACCAGCCGCCGAGGTAGCCGTTCCACAGCAGGGACCAGACCAGCCAGCCGACCAGGAAGGCGATCAGCGCCCCGCTCAGCAGCTGGCGCGTCGGGATCCGCTCGGGCTCCTCGTCCGGCCGGGGGACATGGCCGAACCGCCACACCCCCGGCAACGCCGCGGGCCTGGACGTACGCAGCCAGGTCAGAAACGCCGACCCGCCGACGCCGGGCGGCGCCGAGGGCATCGGCGGTACGGCGGAGCGTGATCGCGGCACGGGCGTCGCGTGCGTGCCCCGCGCGTCCTGCGTCCCGTCGCTGTCCATCGCCCTTGCCCCCTGACCAGCCGTTCCATCCACCGTCAGCGAGCCAATCTAACGCCCTCGCATGGGGAGTTCACCGCTTACGCGGCCGGGCGTTCCGGGGAACGCCATGTCCATCACGGACAACACGCCGCGCCGACAACGCCCACATGGAGCATGCCGACCCCCCGCTCCCCGGCCTAGCCTGCGAGAAAAGAGAAGACAAGCGTCCGCACCACCCCCAGGAGCCCCCCATGAGCGCACTTCCCCAGGAGCGCCGCGTCGTCACCGCCATCCCCGGCCCGAAGTCGCAGGAGCTTCAGGCCCGCCGTACCGCCGCGGTCGCGCAGGGCGTGGGCTCCGTGCTGCCCGTGTTCACCGCGCGTGCGGGCGGCGGCATCATCGAGGACGTCGACGGCAACCGTCTCATCGACTTCGGTTCCGGCATCGCCGTGACCAGCGTCGGCGCCTCCGCCGAGGCCGTCGTACGCCGGGCCTCCGCGCAGCTCGCCGACTTCACCCACACCTGCTTCATGGTCACGCCGTACGAGGGCTACGTGGAGGTCGCCGAGGCCCTCGCCGAGCTGACCCCGGGCGACCACGCCAAGAAGAGCGCCCTGTTCAACTCGGGCGCCGAGGCCGTCGAGAACGCCGTCAAGATCGCGCGTGCGTACACCAAGCGCCAGGCCGTCGTCGTCTTCGACCACGGCTACCACGGCCGTACGAACCTCACGATGGCGCTCACCGCCAAGAACATGCCGTACAAGCACGGCTTCGGCCCGTTCGCGCCCGAGGTCTACCGGGTGCCGGTGGCGTACGGCTACCGCTGGCCGACCGGTCCGGACAACGCCGGCCCCGAGGCCGCCAAGCAGGCCATCGACATGATCAGCAAGCAGGTCGGCGCCGAGAACGTCGCCGCGATCATCATCGAGCCGGTGCTCGGCGAGGGCGGCTTCATCGAGCCGGCCAAGGGCTTCCTGCCGGAGATCGTGAAGTTCGCGAACGACAACGGGATCGTGTTCGTCGCCGACGAGATCCAGTCCGGCTTCTGCCGCACCGGCCAGTGGTTCGCCTGCGAGGACGAGGGCATCGTCCCAGACCTGATCACCACCGCCAAGGGCATCGCGGGCGGTCTGCCGCTCGCCGCGGTGACCGGCCGCGCCGAGATCATGGACGCCGCGCACGCCGGCGGCCTGGGCGGCACCTACGGCGGCAACCCGGTGGCCTGCGCCGGCGCCCTCGGCTCGATCGAGACGATGAAGGAGCTCGACCTCAACGCCAAGGCGAAGAACATCGAGGCGATCATGAAGGCCCGCCTCACCGCCATGGCCGAGAAGTTCGACATCGTGGGCGACATCCGCGGCCGTGGCGCCATGATCGCCATCGAGCTGGTCAAGGACCGCGCCACCAAGGAGCCGAACCCGGAGGCGACCGCCGCGCTCGCCAAGGCCTGCCACGCCGAGGGCCTGCTGGTCCTTACCTGTGGCACCTACGGCAATGTGCTGCGTTTCCTGCCGCCGCTGGTCATCGGCGAGGACCTGCTGAACGAGGGCCTCGACATCATCGAGCAGGCCTTCGCCCGTATCTGAGGTCACAGCAAAACCACTGGTGGGCGACCGGATTTCGTCCCGGTGGCCCCATGCGCCCCAGCCCTGACACCGCACGCGGTTCCGGGGCTGGGGCGGCCGTCGTCAGAGCGTGTGAAGAAGGTGTGCGAGGTGGATGTCAGGACTCGATTCCACCTGTCTAACCCCCTCCCCCTGTCGTAGGTTCTAAGCAGATGAGAGATACACCCCGCCCAGAGGGGACTCTGGGTGACATCGGGGCGAGGCCTCCCCAGCTTCGACCTGGTCGTGCCCTCGCGCACACAACCGGCGCTTCCGGCTCCGGATCTCCTCACCGATCGGACAGTCGCCCGCCCCAAACCCCCCGGGGCGCGCGGCCATCCGATCCGGACGGCCGCCTCGGAACCACCCCCCCTGTTCCGGGGCGGCCGACCTCCCTCTTTCTCCTTCTCGGGCTTCCCGCCCTGCTCTTCACGCTCATCACCTGGCAGGTCGTGACCGAGGGCCCGCTGCTGGACGTCGACGCGACGGTCAGCCGGGCCCTGGTCCACCCGGACCGCCTCTCCGAACTCCTCGCCGATCTCGGCAATGTGCCGGTGGCCGTGCCGGTCCTCGCCGCGGCGCTGGTGTACGCCGCCTGGCGCCATCGACGCATTGGTGCACACCACTGGTGGCTGCCGGCCGCCTCCGCGACACTGCTCATGGCGCTGGTCCCGGCGCTGGTGGTGCCCCTCAAGCTGCTGACCGACCGCCCCGGCACCCCCGTCGTGCCGCCCGCCACCGGCTACTACCCGTCCGGCCACACGGCCACGGCCGCCATCGCCTACGGGGCCGCGACCCTGCTGCTCCTCCCTTGGCTGAAGTCCGCCCCCGCCCGCCGCGTGCTGCTCGCCGTCTGCGCCACCCTCAACCTCGGCGTCGGTTTCGGGCTGGTCCGGCGCGGCTACCACTGGCCACTGGACGTCGTGGCCAGTTGGTGCCTCGGCACGATGCTGCTCACGCTGCTGTGGCTGCTCCTCAGCCGAAGTAGCCGTCGAACGTCCGCTGGAACTCCCAGTTCGAGTAGCGGTCCCAGTTGATCGACCAGGTCATCAGGCCGCGCAGGGCCGGCCAGGTGCCGTGGGTCCGGTACGAGCCGCAGTTGGTCTTCTTCGTCAGACAGTCCAGGGTCTTGGTGACCTCGGCCGGGGGGACATGTCCGTTGCCCGCGTTGGTGGAGGCGGGCATGCCGATCGCCACCTGGTCCGGGCGCAGCGGCGGGAAGACGTTGTTCGCGTCGCCCGCGACCGTGAAGCCGGTGAGCAGCATGTCGGTCATGGCGATGTGGAAGTCGGCGCCGCCCATCGAGTGGTACTGGTTGTCCAGGCCCATGATCGGGCCCGAGTTGTAGTCCTGGACGTGCAGGAGCGTCAGGTCGTCGCGCAGGGCGTGGATGACCGGGAGGTACGCGCCCGACCTCGGGTCCTGGCCGCCCCACTTGCCGGTGCCGTAGTACTGGTAGCCGAGCTGGACGAAGAAGGTCTCCGGGGCCATGGTGAGCACGAAGTCGTCGCCGTACCGGGCCTTCAGGGTCTTCAGCGCCGAGATGAGGTTGACGACGACCGGCGTCTTGGGGTTCTTGAAGTCCGTGTCGTCGGCGTTCAGGGAGAGCGAGTGGCCTTCGAAGTCGATGTCGAGGCCGTCCAGGCCGTACTCGTCGATGATCTTGGAGACGGAGGACACGAAGGTGTCCCGCGCGGCCGTCGTCGTCAGCTGCACCTGGCCGTTCTGGCCGCCGATGGAGATCAGCACCTTCTTGCCGGCCGCCTGCTTGGCCCTGATCGCCGCCTTGAAGTCGGCGTCGCTCTCGACGTTCGGGCACTCGCTGACGGGACAGCGCTCGAAGCGGATGTCGCCCGAGGTGACCGAGGTGGGCTCGCCGAAGGCCAGGTCGATGACGTCCCAGCTGTCGGGCACGTCGGCCATCCGGGTGTAGCCGGAGCCGTTGGCGAAGCTCGCGTGGAGGTAGCCGACCAGGGCGTGGGCCGGGAGGTCGGTGCCCCCGCCGCCCGGCCGGGCGGTCGTCGTGGCGGTCACCGTGGCCGACCGCGCCGACTCGCCCGCCTCGTTCACCGCGGCGACCTGGAAGCTGTACGCCGTTGAGGGCGAGAGCGCGCCGACGGTGGCCGAAGTGCCGCTCACCGTCCGGACCTTGACGCCGTCGCGGTAGACGGCGTAGCCCGTCGCGCCGGTGACCGCCGTCCAGGACAGGGCGACGCTGGAGGAGGTGACGGCTCCGGTCTTCAGGCCGGTGGGCGGCGCGGGCGGCTGGGTCGCGTCCGAGCCCGGTCCGACCAGGGAGATGTCGTCGGCGTGGTAGGCGCCGGTGCCGTACCAGCCGTGGGTGTAGAGGGTGACGCGGGTGGTGGTGGGGCCGGTGCGGAAGGTCGTCGTGAGCTGCTGCCAGGTGGGCGCCGACTGGGCCCAGGCGGAGACGTCGGTGGTGCCGGTGCCGCTCGCGCCGAGGTGGACGTAGGAGCCGCGGACGTATCCCGACAGGGTGTACTGCGCGTCGGGTTTCACGGTCACCGTCTGCGCGCACCGGGCGTTGTCAGCGCCCGAGGGGGTCGCCCGGAGCGCGGAACTCCCGCTGCGCACCGGCGAGTTCACGGTCGTACCGGCGGTGCAGGTCCAGCCGTCGAGGCCGGACTCGAAACCGCCGTTGCGGGCGAGGTCCGCGTCGGCCGCACGGGCGGCCGAGGAGAGCGCGGTGACGCCGGACAGGGTCAGTGCCGCGGCGATGAGGAAGGCGAGCGGTCTGGAGCGATCCACAAGGGCCTCCGGGCATGGGGGAATTGGAGGGTGGCGCCGCCCACAACTTGGTCCAGACCAATCCGCTTGTCAAGAGTTCCCGCAGGCTACCCCTCCCCTTCCGTCGCCAGTCCCGCCGCCGCCTCGTGCATGGCCAGTTCGAGGAGCGCCGGGTCAGTGAGGGTGCCGCCGCCGTCCGGCGGGACCAGCCAGCGCACGCCCCCGGTGGCGCGGCCCGGGTAGGGAACGACGATCCAGGTGCCCGCGCCCGCGGTGCGGATGCCGGTGCCCAGCCAGCGCGCGGCCGTGCCGGGCGGCACGAAGAAGCCCATGCGTGAGTCGCCGAAGTCGACCAGGACGGGGCCTGGTCGGTCGAGGACGCGGGTGAGGACGTCGAGCGTGGGATAGCCGAGCTCGGCCGGCAGGATGAGCACGTCCCAGGCCTTGCCGGCCGGCAGCAGGGCGACCCCGTGCGGGTTGCGCTCCCACTCCCAGCGGCAGGCCTCGGGATTCGGAGCGACGGATGTCAGCCACTCCACCGCCGCCTTCACCCCTGTCATGACGGTGACCTCCCTTTCTGTCGTGGACGCCGGTCGCATCACGAGGGAGAGAGAGGTCACCTGGCGGCATTACGCGGGTTTCCCCGCCCAATTCGAAGTGAGCCCAGTCACATCAGCTGTCGAAGCCGAGGCCCAGCCGGTCCATCGTCCTCAGCCAGAGGTTGCGGCGCCCGCCGTGCGCGTCCGCGCGGGCCAGCGACCACTTGGTGAGGGCGATACCGGTCCAGGCGAAGGGTTCCGGCGGGAAGGGCAGCGGCTTCTTGCGCACCATCTCGAGCTCGGTGCGCTCGGTGCGCTCCCCCGCCAGCAGGTCCAGCATCACGTCCGCGCCGAACCGGGTGGCGCCGACGCCGAGGCCCGTGTAGCCCGCCGCGTACGCCACCTTGCCCTGGTGGGCGGTGCCGAAGAACGCCGAGAAGCGGGAGCAGGTGTCGATGGCGCCGCCCCAGGCGTGCGTGAAGTCGATGCCTTCCAGCTGCGGGAAGCAGGTGAAGAAGTGCCCGGCGAGCTTGGCGTACGTCTCCGGACGGTCGTCGTACTCGGCGCGCACCCGGCCGCCATACGGGTAGATCGCGTCGTAGCCGCCCCACAGGATCCGGTTGTCGGCGGACAGCCGGAAGTAGTGGAACTGGTTCGCCGAGTCGCCTAGGCCCTGGCGGTTCTTCCAGCCGATCGACGTGAGCTGCTCCTCGGTGAGCGGCTCGGTCATCAGGGCGTAGTCGTAGACCGGCACGGTGTAGGCGCGTACCCGCCTGACCAGGTTGGGGAAGATGTTGGTGCCGAGGGCGACCTGGCGGGCGCGCACCCGGCCGTAGGGCGTGCTCACCGCCATGCCGGCACCGTACGGCTTCAGCGTGAGGGCGGGGGTGTGCTCGTACACGCGGACGCCGAGGTCCATGCAGGCCCGCTTCAGGCCCCACACCAGCTTGGCCGGGTTGAGCATGGCCACGCCCCGGCGGTCGTAGAGGCCGGCCTGGAAGGTCGGGGAGTCGACCTGGGCGCGCACCTCCTCGGCGTCCAGGAACTCGACGCCGTCGGCGAGGCCCTTTTCCCGCAGTTCCTCGTACCAGTCGCGCAGTTCCCTCGCCTGGTAAGTCTCGGTGGCTACGTCGATCTCGCCGGTGCGTTCGAACTCGCAGTCCAGGGAGTAGCGGGCGACCGCGCTCTCGATCTCGTCGAGGTTCCGGGCGCCCAGCTCCTCCAGTTTGTGGATCTCGTCCGGCCAGCGGGTCAGCCCGTTGGGCAGGCCGTGGGTGAGGGAGGCGGCGCAGAAGCCGCCGTTGCGGCCGGAGGCGGCCCAGCCCACCTCGCGGCCTTCGAGCAGGACCACGTCCCGCTGCGGGTCGCGCTCCTTGGCGAGAAGCGCGGTCCACAGTCCGCTGTACCCGCCGCCGACGACCAGCAGATCGCAGGTCTCGGCGGTGGTGAGGGCGGGTTCGGGGCGGGGCCTGCCGGGGTCGTCCAGCCAGTACGGGACCGGCTGGGCTTCAGAGAGGGCCTTCGTCCATTTACTGCCGGAACTCATGGCGCTCGGGGCCATGATTTCAACTCCCTACAGGGGCTTATGCCTTTTGCTTCTTACGGCGGTTTCCGATGGCCATGGAGGCCAGGACGAACAGTACGGCGACGACGAACATGGCCGTACCGATGACATTGATCTGAACGGGGGTTCCGCGCTGCGCCGATCCCCAGACGAACATCGGGAAGGTGACGGTGGAGCCCGCGTTGAAATTGGTGATGATGAAATCGTCGAAGGAGAGCGCGAAGGCGAGCATCGCGCCCGCCGCGATACCCGGCGCGGCGATCGGCAGGGTGACCCTGACGAAGGTCTGGACGGGGCCGGCGTAGAGGTCCTGGGCGGCCTGCTCCAGCCTCGGGTCCATGGACATCACGCGTGCCTTGACCGCCGTGACGACGAAGCTCAGGCAGAACATGATGTGGGCGATGAGGATGGTCCAGAAGCCGAGCTGGGCGCCCATGTTGAGGAACAGGGTGAGCAGCGAGGCCGCCATGACGACCTCGGGCATCGCCATCGGCAGGAAGATCAGCGAGTTGATGGCGCCCCGCGCGCGGAACCGGTAGCGGACCAGGGCGAAGGCGATCATCGTGCCGAGGAGGGTGGCGCCGACGGTCGCCCAGAACGCGATCTGAAGGCTGACCGACAGCGATCCGCACATGCCGGAGACTCCGCACGGATCCTGCCAGGCGGCCGTGGAGAACTCCTGCCATTCGTAGTTGAAGCGCCCCTTCGGCTGATTGAAGGAGAAGACCGTCACCACGACATTGGGCAGCAGAAGATAAGCGAGCGTCAGCAGTCCCGCGATGACGACGAGATTGCGCTTGAGCCAGTTGACGACGGTCATTTAAACCAGATCCTCCGTGCCGGACCTGCGGATGTAGAGCGTCACCATGACGAGGATGGCGGCCATGAGAATGAAGGACAGAGCGGCGGCGGTCGGATAGTCCAGAATCCGCAGGAACTGGGTCTGGATGACGTTGCCGACCATACGGGTGTCGGTGGAGCCGAGCAGATCGGCGTTGACGTAGTCGCCGGCCGCCGGGATGAAGGTCAGCAGCGTGCCGGAGACGACGCCGGGCATCGACAGCGGGAAGGTGACCTTCCTGAAGACGGTGCTGGGCTTGGCGTACAGGTCGCCCGCCGCCTCGTGCAGCCGTGGGTCGATGCGCTCCAACGAGGTGTAGAGCGGCAGGACCATGAACGGCAGGAAGTTGTACGTCAGACCGCACACCACGGCGAGCGGTGTGGCCAGGACCCGGTCGCCCTGGGTCATGCCGAGCCAGCTGGTGACGTCCAGGACGTGCAGCGAGTTGAGGGCGCCGACGACCGGGCCGCCGTCCGCGAGGATCGTCTTCCAGGCGAGGGTGCGGATCAGGAAGCTGGTGAAGAACGGCGCGATCACCAGGATCATGACCAGGTTCTTCCAGCGGCCCGCGCGGAAGGCGATGAGGTAGGCGAGCGGGTAGCCGAGGACCAGGCACAGGATCGTCGCCGAGCCGGCGTAGAGCACCGAGCGCAGGAACTGCGGGTAGTACTCCGACAGGGCGTCCCAGTAGGTCGCGAAGTGCCAGGTGACCTTGTAGCCCTCCTCCAGCGAGCCCGTCTGCACGGACGTGGAGGCCTGGTAGATCATCGGCAGCGCGAAGAAGACGACCAGCCAGAGGATGCCGGGCAGCAGCAGCCAGTACGGCACCAGCCGGCCGCGCCTGCGGGGCGGCTTCTTCTCCGGCGCGGCCGGGCTGAGAGGCGGGGGCGCCTCGGTGAGGGTCGCCATCAGGAGGCCACCCCTTCGTCGACGCCGGCGTCGATGTCTTGGGCGGCGTCGAGCCCGAAGGTGTGGGCGGGGCTCCAGTGCAGGACCACCTCGGCGCCGGGCACCAGGCGGGTGTCGCGCTCGACGTTCTGGACGTAGACCTCGAAGTCCGGGCAGACGGCGCTGTCGACGACGTACTGCGTGGAGACGCCGATGAACGAGGTGGCCGCTATCTTGCCGGTGATGCGGTTGCGGCCCTCCGGTATCCCGCCCGCGTCGTCGGCGTGGGCGAGGGAGATCTTCTCCGGGCGTACGCCGACCAGCACCTTGCCGCCGGTCGTCGTGGGCGCGGAACATCGGGCCTCGGGCAGGACCAGCTTGCCGCCGCCCGCCCCCAGCACGATGTCGTCGCCGCTCCTGGAGTCGACCTCGGCCTCGATGAAGTTGGAGGTGCCGAGGAAGTTGGCGACGAAGGTGGTGCGCGGGTTCTCGTACAGGTCGGTCGGCGAGCCGAGCTGCTCGACGCGGCCCGCGTTCATCACGGCGACCGTGTCGGCCATCGTCATGGCCTCCTCCTGGTCGTGCGTGACATGGACGAAGGTGATGCCGACCTCGGTCTGGATGCGCTTGAGCTCAAGCTGCATCTGGCGGCGCAGCTTGAGGTCGAGGGCGCCGAGGGGCTCGTCGAGGAGCAGCACCTTGGGGTGGTTGATCAGCGCGCGGGCCACGGCGACGCGCTGCTGCTGGCCACCCGACAGCTGGTGCGGCTTCTTGCGGGCCTGTTCACCGAGCTGGACCAGGTCGAGCATCTCCTCGACCTGCTTCTTCACCGACTTGATGCCGCGCCGGCGCAGACCGAAGGCGACGTTCTCGAAGATGTCGAGGTGCGGGAAGAGGGCGTAGGACTGGAAGACCGTGTTCACCGGCCGCTTGTACGGCGGGAGTGCGGTCACGTCCTGCTCGCCGAGGTGGACGGTGCCGGAGGAAGGTTCCTCCAGGCCGGCGATCATGCGCAGGGTGGTGGTCTTCCCGCAGCCGGAGGCACCGAGCAGGGCGAAGAACGAGCCTTGGGGCACGGTCAGGTCGAGCGGGTGCACGGCGGTGAAGGAGCCGTAGGTCTTGGCTATGCCGGAGAGGCGGACGTCGCCGCCGGTGTCGTTCTTCATGGTGGTCACGCCCCTGTGAGCTTCGCGAACTTCTCTTCGTAGGCCGTCTCTTCCTTCGAGCTCAGTGAGCGGAAGGCATGGGACGCGGCCTGCATGGCCTTGTCGGGGAGGATCAGCGGGTTGTTCGCCGCGTCCTCGTCGATCTTCGCGAGCTCTTCCTTCACGCCGTCCACGGGGCAGACGAAGTTGATGTAGGCGGCGAGCTCCGCGGCGGGCTTCGGCTCGTAGTAGAAGTCGATGAGCCGCTCGGCGTTCGTCTTGTGACGGGCCTTGTTGGGGATCAGCATGTTGTCGCTGGAGGTCATGTAGCCGCTGTCCGGGATCAGGAAGTCGATGTCCGGGCTGTCGGCCTTGAGCTGGACCACGTCACCGGCCCAGGCGAGGCAGGCCGCGAAGTCGCCGTTGCTGAGGTCGGAGGTGTAGTCGTTGCCGGTGAAGCGGCGGATCTGCTTGCTGTCGACGGCCTTCTGGAGCCGGGCGACCGCCGCGTCGTAGTCGTCGTCCGTGAACCTGGCGGGGTCCTTGTCCATGTCGAGCAGCGTCATGCCGATGGTGTCGCGCATCTCGGTGAGCAGCCCGACGCGGCCCTTGAGCTTGGGGTTGTCCAGCAGGTCGGAGAGCGACTTCACCTCGACGCCGTCGAGCGCCTTCTTGTTGTAGGCGATGACGGTCGAGATGCCCTGCCAGGGGTAGGAGTAGGCCCGTCCCGGGTCCCAGTCGGGGTTGCGGAACTGCTGCGACAGATTGGCGAAGGCGTGCGGCAGATGGGACGGGTCCAGTTTCTGGACCCAGCCGAGGCGTATCAGGCGGGCGGCCAGCCAGTCCGTGAGGACGATGATGTCGCGCCCGGTGTCCTGTCCCGCCGCCAGCTGCGGCTTGATCTTCCCGAAGAACTCGTTGTTGTCGTTGATGTCCTCGGTGTACTTGACCGTGATGCCGGTCCGCTGCCTGAACTGCTCCAGCGTGGGATGACGCTTGCCGCTGTCGTCGACGTCCAGGTACTCGGTCCAGTTGGAGAAGTTGACCTGCTTCTCCTTCGCCGAGTGGTCCTCGGAGGACGTACCGCCCTCGGTCTTGCCGGCCGCGGGGATCCCGCAGGCGCTGAGTGTTCCCAGCCCGCCCAGCGCGAGCGCGCCGCCCGTGGAGGCGCGCAGCAGCGAACGGCGGGTCATGGCGGCCCGGCCGTTGCTCAGGCTGCGCCGCATGGCGGCCACTTGGGCCGGGGAGAGGCGGTCGGGCTCGTACTGCTCCATGCGCGTGGTGCCCTTTCCGGAGAGATCGGAAGGAAGGGGAGGCCGGCCGCGGGTCGGGCGGCCGGCTGCTCCCGTCTGATCTGGCTATCGGTCCCCGAAGACGGTGCGGTGCCAGTCCTTCCTGGCCACCGCCGTGTTGTCGAACATGACGTGCTTGATCTGGGTGTACTCCTCGAAGGAGTACGCGGACATGTCCTTGCCGAAGCCGGACGCCTTGTAGCCGCCGTGCGGCATCTCGCTGATGATCGGGATGTGGTCGTTGACCCACACACAGCCCGCCTTGATCTCGCGGGTGGCGCGGTTCGCCCGGTAGACGTCACGGCTCCAGGCGGAGGCGGCGAGGCCGTACGGGGTGTCGTTGGCCAGCCGGATCCCCTCATCATCACTGTCGAACGGCACGACGACCAGCACCGGACCGAAGATCTCGGACTGGACGATCTCGGTGTCCTGGGCGGCGTCGGCGATCAGGGTGGGCCGGTAGTAGGCGCCGTTCTTCAACTCGCCCTGGGGAGCCTCGCCACCGGTCACCACGCGCGCGTAGGCACGCGCACGCTCGACGAAGGCGGCGACCCGGTCCCGCTGGGCGTGGGAGATCAGCGGCCCGAGGTCGGTCCCCGGGGCGAACGGATCGCCGAGCCGGACGCTCTCCATGACGGCGGCGGTCCGCTCGACGAACTCCTCGTACAGCGGTCGCTGCACATACACGCGCGTGGCGGCCGTACAGTCCTGCCCGGTGTTGATGAGGGAGCCCGCGACGGCGCCGTGGACGGCGGCTTCGAGGTCCGCGTCGTCGAAGACGAGGAAGGGCGCCTTGCCGCCCAGCTCCAGATGGATCCGCTTCACGGTGGCGGTGGCGATCTCGGCGACGCGCTTGCCGACCGCGGTGGACCCGGTGAAGGAGGTCATGGCCACGTCGGGATGCCCGACGAGACGCTCACCGGCCTCCCGCCCGGTCCCGGTGACGATGTTGACGACCCCGTCCGGGATCCCCGCGTCGGTTGCGGCCTGGGCGAACAGGAGCGACGTCAACGGGGTGAGCTCGGCGGGCTTGAGCACGATGGTGTTGCCCGCGGCGATCGCCGGGAGGACCTTCCAGGCGGCCATCTGCAGGGGGTAGTTCCAGGGCGCGATGGACCCGACGACACCGATGGGCTCCCGGCGCACGTACGAGGTGTGGTCGCCGGAGTACTCCCCCGCGGACTGCCCCTGAAGGTGCCGGGCGGCACCGGCGAAGAACGACGTGTTGTCGACGGTCCCCGGTACATCGAACTCACGGGTCAGCTTCAGCGGCTTCCCGCACTGGAGGGACTCGGCGCGGGCGAAGTCCTCGGCCCGCTCGGCGAGGACGGCGGCGAAGCGGTGCAGCGCGTCGGAACGCTCGCCCGGCGTGGCCCCGGCCCAGCCGGGAAACGCCTCGCGTGCCGCCGCGACGGCGGCGTCCACATCATCGGTACCGGCCAGGTCGTACGTATAGACCTCCTCGCCTGTGGCAGGGTCGACGACGGCGTGCGTACGCCCCGAGGTCCCCTTCGCCGGTCGGCCCGCGATGTACTGCGCGCCCTCCGCGAAGCGGTCCTGGGCCGGGAATCGTTCCGGGGTGGCGGTGCCCGGGTTCTGCATGTCGCTCTCCTCCGTGTCCCCGAGGGTGGGGCCGGCGTGGCTCAGGCTCGATTTGAGTGCCGATCCTGACAGAGAGGGACGGCACCAACAAGTGATTCCGTTGTTGCCTTTTGGTTACGCAACGGAATCTGTCGACCAGGTGTCGAGTGGGCCGGAAAAACGCAGGACGGATTGTCGGTGGTGCGTGCCATGCTCGGAGGCATGGTCAAGATCGATTCTTGGGACGTCCTGGTCCAGGAGGTCCGTGCGGGGACGAGAGTCAGGTATCTGCACTTCTGGGGGCACCGGCCGCTGCCGGACGGCCGGGTGGGCGCGAGCTGTCTGAGCCAGTGGTGGCCGTCGCCGTTCACGGTGGACGGCGTGGCCTACGCGACGGCCGAGCACTGGATGATGGCCGGGAAGGCCCGGCTGTTCGGCGACGCGGAGGCGGAGCGGCTGGTGCTGGCGGCCGGGCACCCGTCGGAGGCGAAGAAGGCCGGGCGGCTCGTGCGGGACTTCGACGAGACGGTCTGGGCGCGCGAACGCTTCCGGATCGTCGTCGAGGGCTCCGTCCACAAGTTCGCCGCGCATCCGGACCTGCGCGGCTTTCTGCTCGGCACCGGGGACCGGGTGCTGGTGGAGGCGAGCCCGGTGGACCGGGTCTGGGGGATCGGCCTGACCGCACGCGACGAGGGTGCGGCGAACCCTGAGCGGTGGCGGGGGCCGAACCTGCTGGGGTTCGCGTTGATGGAGGCGCGGGAGCGGTTGCGGGGGCAGGATGCGGAAGGCTCCGCCTGAGGGGACGGGAGCTTTCGGGCACGGGATCCTCCGTCTGCGCGGGCGCCGCGCTTTCGGGCACGGAACGCTCCGTCTGCGCAGGCGACGCGCTTTCGAGAGCAGGACGCTCCAACCGGAGGGGCAGCGGGCTTTCCAGCACGGACGGCTCAGGCACAGAGGCCAGACCACCTACGGACACGGAACCCTCCGGCACAAGGGGCGCGGCGCCTTCGAGCACGAGACGCTCCGTCTGCGCAGGCGACGCGCGGGACGCTCCGGCGGGAGAGGCAGCGCTTCTTCAGCCAAGGGAAGGGTGCGGGTGCGCGCGGGGAACCCCGACGGAACTGCGCATCCGACCGACCTACAACGTCGTCCCGATCACCAGCGCCAGCATCCCCAGTGCCAGGACCACCCCGGCCGCCCCGCAGATGATCCCGGCCAGGGCCTGCCCCGGATTGGTCGCCTCGCCGCGTCGCGCCTTGCCCCGCCCGATCGCGCCGAAGATCAGGGCCAGCACGCCCACGACGATCGCCACCGGCCACAGGCAGAAGATCACCGCGGAGATGATCCCGAGCACCAGTCCTGCCGTACCCATCCCGTTGCTCGGCATGGGCTGCACACCGGGCCAGCCGTAGTAACCGCCCGCGCCCTGGGCGGCCGGGTAGCCGTGCCCGCCGGGATAGCCGTAGGGGACGTGCCCCGGCCCCTCGGGGCCGATCGGCGGCGGAGGTACGGGCTCACCGGGACCGGCGTAGGGACCGGGCGCCACCGGAGGCGCGAAGGGGTTGGCCGACGGCTGCGTCCAGGGCGAGGCCGGCGGCACGGCATCCCGTGGCTCGGGCGACGGTACGCCCGATGACGGCAGGGACGTGACCGTCTGCTGATCGTGCACGGACGGCGCGGACCAGGCCGGCGAGACGGGCGAGACCGGCGGCTCCTGCGAGGCGATGGTGTAGCCGGGGCCGGCGGGATGCGGGGGCGTGGCCGGAGCGGAGGACGGCGCGTGCCCGCTCGCGCTCGGAGGCGCCCACGGGTCCACCTCGGCCGGGGCCTCCGGTTCACCCGGCATCGCGTCACCCGGCGAGCTCTGCGGCTGTTTGTCCAACGAGGTCCTCGTCCCCTCCGCGCCCCCGCCCTGCGGCGCGGCCGGACCCCCCGGCACCTGCGAACCGTCCGGCGCTCGTGGTGTCCGTTCGTCGTCGGACATGCCCGGGACCCCCTCTTTCGTACCTGCCGTCATGCTAAGGCCCCGGCTCGGGCGGCGCCGTCCCGGCCTACGATGATCCCGAGTCACCGATCAGCCGATCACCCGCGCCGCACCGCCGGCTACCCGGCCGCGGACGCCGTTCCGGGGAGGAACCTTGACCGAACGTCTCGTCGACCCACACGCCCCGCGCGACCTGAAGGCCTTCATCGCCGGGCTGCCCAAGGCCGAACTGCACGTCCACCACGTCGGCTCCGCCTCCCCCCGCATCGTCGCCGAACTGGCCGCCCGGCACCCCGACTCCAAGGTCCCCACCGACCCCGAGGCCCTGGTCGACTACTTCACCTTCACGGACTTCGCCCACTTCATCGAGGTGTATCTGTCCGTCGTCGACCTGATCCGCACCCCGGAGGACGTACGGCTGCTGACCTACGAGGTGGCCCGCGACCTGGCCCGCCAGCAAGTGCGTTACGCCGAGCTGACCATCACGCCGTTCTCCTCCACCCGCCGGGGCATCGAGGCGAACGCGTTCATGTCGGCGATAGAGGACGCGCGCAAGGCGGCCGAGGCCGAGTTCGGGACGGTCCTGCGCTGGTGCTTCGACATCCCCGGCGAGGCAGGGCTGGAGGCCGCCGAGGAGACCACGCGGCTCGCCACCGACGACCGGGTGCGCCCGGAGGGACTGGTGTCCTTCGGGCTCGGCGGACCCGAGATCGGCGTGCCGAGGCCGCAGTTCAAGCCGTACTTCGACCGCGCGATCGCGGCCGGCCTGCACTCCGTGCCGCACGCCGGGGAGACCACCGGACCGGAGACGGTCTGGGACGCGCTCACCCACCTGCGGGCGGAGCGCATCGGGCACGGCACCAGTTCGGCGCGGGACCCCGAACTGCTCGCGCACCTCGCCGAGCACCGGATCCCGCTGGAGGTGTGCCCCACCTCCAACATCGCCACGCGCGCGGTCCGCGTGATCGAGGAGCACCCGATCAAGCAGTTCGTCGACGCCGGGGTCCTCGTCACCGTCAACTCCGACGATCCGCCGATGTTCGGCACCGACCTCGACAACGAGTACGCGGTCGCCGCCCGTCTGCTCGACCTCGACGAGCGGGGCCTCGCCGACCTCGCCAAGAACGCGGTGCACGCGTCCTTCCTCGACGAACCCGGCAAGGCGCGGATCGCGGCCGAGATCGACACCTACACCGCCGACTGGCTCGCCTCCTGACCGACCGGATGGGCCCCATGCAGAACGTGACCGCCGTCGCCCACCGCGGCGACCCCTACCGCGTCCGCGAGAACACGCTCGACTCGCTGCGCTCCGCGCTCGAACTGGGCGCGGACGCGGTGGAGATCGACGTACGGCTCACCAGGGACGGCGTACCGGTGCTGCTGCACGACGAGACGCTGAAGCGGCTGTGGGAGCAGGACCGGCCGCTGCTCGCGCTGTCGGCGGCCGAGGTGCGGGGGCTGACGGCGGGCGGGGTGCCGACGCTCGAGGAGGCGCTGGCGGCGTGCGACGGGAGCCGGGTGATGCTCGATCTGCCGGGCACGCCGGATGTGCGGGCGGCGCGCCGGGTGGTGGACGTCGTCCGCGCGTGCGACGCACAGGACCGCGTGTACTACTGCGCGGGGGCCCCCGCCATGCTCGCGGTGCGCGCCGCCGACCCGGCCGCCGAGATCGCGCTGACCTGGACGACGCTGGCGCCGCCCCGGCGCGGGCTGCTGGACGCGGTCCGCCCGCGCTGGCTGAACTACCGCTTCGGGCTGGTCGGCCGCGCGATCGCCGAGCGCGTCCATCGCGACGGCTGTCTGCTGTCCGTCTGGACCCCGGACACCCGGCGTTCCATGCGCCGGCTGCTGGACGCCGGCGTCGACTCGATCACGACCAACCGCATCGACGTCCTGCTCGGCGTGCGCGACACCTGGGCCCACCGGCAGCACTCCGCGACGGGGCGTGCGTAGCCCGCCTGACGAGATGACCGACGCCAGGGGCGACGGCCCGGCCGTCGCCCCAACGCTTCGCCTTCCCGGCGTTCAGCCGCTCACCGCGGCCCCCGCAGGCACTGCCGGCACGGTCGCCGTCAGCGCTTCCAGCCGCTTGATCTTCTTCCGTACGACATGCAGCGGGATCACTCCGAAGACGCCGAAGGAGATGTCGATCAAGGTCCACCAGAAGGGGATGCCGCGGATCGGCCCGCAGATGAGGGCGAGCGGGACGATGCCCGCGCAGGCGATCATCCCGAACTCGACGACCCAGATGTTGCGCACGGGGTCACGGTAGGGGCCGTAGAAGGCGACCGCGATGACGAGATGGGCGAAGGCCAGCCAGTCGGTGCCGTAGAGGAGGAAGGGGTGGTCGGCGTCCGCGGTGTCGAGTCCGCGCCGGACGCGTTCGATCCAGTCCATGAGACCGGGCAGGTGCTCCGGCACGGACAGGGTGCGCAACAGCTCCTCGGTCCAGCGCAGTTCATGAACGAGGGGGAACGCCGTGGCGCCGCTGAGCACCAGGCAGACGACGAAGAAGACCAGCCAGACACGGATGCCCTTCAGCAGGGCGGCTCTGTCGCTCATGGACGTAGCGTACGCCTGAGTTGAACATGTTCAAAAGCGGGGTTCGGCGGACGGAGGATTGACCCGGCCACGGCGGTGCATCCGGTTACGGAACGGTCCTACGATGTCCCGGGCGAACGGAGGAAGAATGGCCCTCGACCTGAGCGGGCGCGCCTATCTCAAGCAGCGGTGGGCGGCTCGTGCGGCGCTTCTCGCCGCGGGGCTCGCACTCCTCGTACCCCTGCTGTACGGCGGCGTCGGCGGTGTCCTGCTCCTGCTGGCCGGTGCTGCGGGCCTGGCCGTCAGCGCGGTCGCGGTGTGGTGGACGCTGACCCTGCGCGGGCCGCTGCGCTGGGTCGCCGCCCTGGTGGCGATGACGGTGCCGGCCGCCCTCGTCGCCCTGTTCGCGGCCACCCTCTTCTGGTCGCTGCTGGCGTCCGTGGCGCTGTGGACCGTGGCCGTCTGGAGCGGGCGTTACGCACTGCGGGGCACGGGCAGCTCGCGGGTGCGGGTGATGCGGGAGCGCAAGGCACCGCCCGTGCGGCGCCCCTTCCTGATCATGAACCCTCGCTCGGGCGGCGGGAAGGTGGTGCAGTTCGCCCTCAAGGAGAAGGCCGAGGCGCTCGGTGCCGAGGTCGTCCTCCTCGACCCCGAACAGCAGCAGGACGTCACCGCGCTGGCCCGCAAAGCCGTGGCCAACGGTGCGGACCTGCTCGGTGTCGCGGGCGGAGACGGCACCCAGGCGCTGGTCGCGGCCGTCGCCGCCGAGCACGACCTGCCGTTCCTGGTCATCAGCGCGGGCACCCGCAACCACTTCGCCATGGACCTCGGTCTGGACCGCGAGGACCCCTCCACCTGCCTCGACGCGCTCACCGACGGCGTGGAACTCCGTGTCGACCTCGGGTTCGCGGGCGAGCGGCCCTTCGTCAACAACGCCTCCTTCGGGGCGTACGCGGCCATCGTCCAGAGTCCCGGCTACCGCGACGACAAGATCGGCACCAGCCTGGAGCTGCTGCCCGACCTGCTCCTCGGCGAGCAGGGCCCCCAACTGACCGCCCGTGCCGCCGACACCACGCTCGAGACTCCGCAAGCCGTCCTGATCAGCAACAACGTCTACCGCACGGACGATCCCTTCGGCCTCGGCTACCGCGACCGCCTCGACGGCGGGGTGCTCGGGGTCCTCGGCATCCGGGTGGACAACGCGGCCCAGGCCGCGGCGCTCCTCCTGGCGCCCCACCCGCATGGCCTCACGATCCTCACCGCGACCGAGGTGGTCGTGGACGCCGATCGCGCAGAGATCGAGGCCGGCCTCGACGGGGAGGCCCTGCTGCTGCCCGCCCCGGTGCGCTGCCGTATCGCACCCGGCGCCCTGCGCGTCCGCGTCCCCCGCAGACGCCCCGGGGTCCCTCGCCGCAAGGCCCGCCTGGACTGGCGCCGGCTGCGCAAACTGGCGGCATCGGTGGGCCGCACGGCCGTACACCACCGGCATCACCAGCGGTGACGGCGCGGTCGGAGCAGTCGGGGCGATGGGCGCGGGCGACGCAGGCGGTGCGGGCAGCACGGGCAGCGCCAACGACCGCAGGCAGCGCGGGCAGAGGGCAGCGCAGGCGGAGCAGGCAGCGCCAACGACCCCAGACGGTGTGGGCGGTGCCGACGACGCAGGCGGTGTGAGCGCCTTACAGCCCGGCGACGGCGTTCCACCGCTTGGCGAAGTCCGTCCGCTCCCGGGCGGTGATGTCCCGCGCGATGGCGAGGCGTTCACGCATCTTCGTGTCCGGGAAGATCAGCGGGTCCTCGGCGAGGGCGGCGCTCTCCTCGTCCTTGGCGGAGGCCAGCACGTCCTGGGCGGCCGGGACCGGGCAGACGTAGTTGACCCATGCGGCCAGTTCGGCGGCGACCTCGGGCTCGTAGTAGTAGTCGATCAGCCGCTCGGCGTTGGTCTTGTGGCGGGCCAGGTTGGGGACCATCAAGGACTCCGACCACAGTTCGGCGCCCTCCTCGGGGACGACGAAGCGGATGTCGGGGTCGTCCGCCTGGAGCTGGATGACGTCACCGGAGTAGGCCTGACAGGCCAGTACATCGCCGCTGGACAGGTCCTTGATGTAGTCGTTGCCGGTGAAGCGGCGGATCTGGCCCTTGCGCACCTGCCGCTCGACCTGGTCGCAGACGGTGTGGAAGTCGTCGGCGGTCCACCGGGTGATGTCGATGCCGTTGCCCTGCATGAGCAGCGCGAATGCCTCGTCGAGGCCGGACAGCAGGGTCACCCGGCCCTTGAGGTCGCTCGCCCACAGGTCGGCCACGCCTTGTATCTCGCGGCCGAGCCGGCGGCGGTTGTACGCGATGCCGGTGATGCCGGACTGCCATGGCACGGTGAACTTCCGGCCCGGGTCGAAGGCCGGTGAACGCAGCAGCGGGTCCAGGTACTTCGTCACGTTCGGCTGACGGGCCCGGTCCATCTCCTGCACCCAGCCCAGCCGTACGAACCGGGCGCACATCCAGTCGCTGATGACGATGAGATCGCGCCCGGTGCGCTGATGGTTCATCAGGGAAGGGCTGATCTTGCCGAAGAACTCGTCGTTGTCGTTGATCTCCTCGATGTAGTCGACGGCGATGCCCGTGCGCTCACGGAAGGCGTCCAGCGTCGGCCGCCGCCGGGCGTCGGTGTCATCGGTGTCGATGTAGAGCGGCCAGTTCGCCCAGGTCAGCCGCTTGTCGGTGGCGGAGAGATCAGCGGCGGCCCGCTCGGCGGGCGGCACATAGGCGGCGGGCACACCGCACCCGGCGAGGCCGCCCAGCGCCGCACCGGCACCGAGCGCACGCAGCAGGTTCCGGCGGGACGGCAAGGAGCTCTTCGATGGAGGGACCATTGCCGCAGCATGCGGCCACGGCACCCGGCCGGGCAATCGACGCCGTGTCGAGCGAGAGGGCCCCGGCCGGACACCTTGTCACCCGAAAACACCGCAGCCCCGGACGGCACTTGGTGGCCGGTCCGGGGCTGCGGTGTGCGAACTACGCCTCCAGGGACGTCATCACGTGCTTGATCCGGGTGTAGTCGTCGAAGCCGTAGGCCGAAAGATCCTTGCCGTAGCCCGACTTCTTGAACCCGCCGTGCGGCATCTCGGCGACCAGCGGAATGTGCGTGTTGATCCACACACACCCGAAGTCCAGCGCCTTGGACATCCGCATCGCGCGCCCGTGGTCCTTGGTCCACACCGACGACGCGAGTGCGTACTCGACGCCGTTGGCCCACTTCACGGCCTGCGCCTCGTCCGAGAAGGACTGCACGGTGATGACCGGCCCGAAGACCTCCTTCTGGATGATCTCGTCGTCCTGCTTCACGCCCGAGACCACGGTCGGCGCGAAGAAGTAGCCCTTGTCGCCGACCCGCTTGCCACCGGCCTCCACGCGCGCGTGCGCCGGCAGCCGCTCGATGAAGCCCTCGACCTGCTTGAGCTGGTTGGGGTTGTTGAGCGGACCGAAGAGCACGTCCTCGTCGTCCGGCTGACCCGTCTTGGTGTCGGCGGCGGCCTTCGCGAGGGCGGCGACGAACTCGTCGTGGATCGCCTCGTGGACGAGGACGCGGCAGGCGGCCGTACAGTCCTGTCCGGCGTTGAAGAAGCCCGCGACGGAGATGTCCTCGACGGCCTTGGCGATGTCGGTGTCCTCGAAGACGACGACCGGCGCCTTGCCGCCCAGCTCCAGGTGGACCCGCTTGAGGTCCTTCGACGCGGACTCGGCGACCTGCATGCCGGCCCGCACCGAGCCGGTGATCGACGCCATCGCGGGGATGTCGTGCTCCACCATCAGGCGGCCGGTCTCACGGTCACCGGTGATGACGTTGAAAACGCCCTTGGGCAGGACCGAACCGATGATGTCGGCGATCAGCACGGTCGACGCCGGCGTGGTGTCCGACGGCTTCAGCACGACGGTGTTGCCCGCCGCCAGGGCCGGCGCGAACTTCCACACCGCCATCATCATCGGGTAGTTCCAGGGCGCGACCTGCGCGCAGACGCCGATCGGCTCGCGGCGCACGATCGAGGTCAGGCCCTCCATGTACTCACCGGCCGAGCGGCCCTCGAGCATCCGCGCCGCACCCGCGAAGAAGCGGATCTGGTCGACCATCGGCGGGATCTCCTCCGACCGGGTGAGCCCGGTCGGCTTGCCGGTGTTCTCCACCTCGGCGGCGATGAGTTCCTCGGCCCGCTCCTCGAACGCGTCCGCGATCTTCAGGAGGGCCTTCTGGCGCTCGGCGGGGGTGGTGTCACGCCAGGCGGGGAAGGCCCGGGCGGCGGCCTCCATGGCGGCGTCCACGTCCGCCATCCCGGACAGCGGCGCGGTCGCGTACGCCTCGCCCGTCGCGGGGTTGACCACCTCGGTGGTCCGTCCGTCGGCGGCGTCCCGGAACTCACCGTCGATGTAGTTGCGCAGACGACGCAGCTCGGTGCTCACTGCCGGCCTCCTGTCAGGTAGAGCTGTCCATTCTCTGAGACACCCACCCTAATCGGGGAGCCCACGTTTTCAACACCCCCACCGGCGCCACATCTGCGAAATCCGCAGGTCTCAGTCACGTAAACAACGAATTTCATCGCCTCGACCTTGCGGAACTGTCGAGACGTCGTGCACAGTGACGTCGTGGCCAGTCGAAGCGCAGACCCAAGGGACTCCCGCGAGTCCAGGAACGGCGGCAGTCCCCAGCTGGACGCCGTCTCCCTCGCCATCATCGAACAGCTCCAGCAGGACGGCCGCCGGCCGTACGCCGCCATCGGCAAGGCCGTGGGCCTGTCCGAGGCGGCCGTGCGCCAGCGGGTCCAGAAGCTGCTCGACCAGGGCGTCATGCAGATCGTCGCCGTCACGGACCCGCTCACCGTGGGCTTCCGCCGGCAGGCGATGGTCGGTGTGAACGTCGAGGGCGACGTGGAGTCCGTGGCCGACGCTCTGACCGCCATGTCCGAATGCGAGTACGTGGTGATGACCGCCGGGTCCTTCGACCTGATGGTGGAGATCGTCTGCGAGGACGACGACCACCTGCTGGACGTCATCAACAAACGCATCCGGGCCGTCGCCGGCGTGCGTTCGACGGAGAGCTTCGTCTACCTCAAGCTCAAGAAGCAGACCTACATGTGGGGAACCCGATAACCGTGAGGACCCGATAACCGTGAGCACCAACAGCCCTCAGGACCTCAGCAGGACCGCGTACGACCACCTGTGGATGCACTTCACCCGCATGTCCTCGTACGAGAACTCCCCCGTTCCCACCATCGTCCGGGGCGAGGGCACCTACATCTACGACGACAAGGGCAAGCGTTACCTCGACGGTCTCGCCGGCCTGTTCGTGGTGCAGGCGGGGCACGGCCGTGTCGAGCTGGCCGAGACCGCCTTCAAGCAGGCGCAGGAGCTGGCGTTCTTCCCGGTCTGGTCCTACGCCCACCCGAAGGCCGTCGAGCTCGCGGAGCGGCTTGCCGACCAGGCGCCGGGCGACCTGAACAAGGTCTTCTTCACCACCGGCGGCGGTGAGGCGGTGGAGACCGCCTGGAAGCTCGCCAAGCAGTACTTCAAGCTGACCGGCAAGCCCACCAAGCACAAGGTCATCTCCCGCGCGGTCGCCTACCACGGCACCCCGCAGGGCGCGCTGTCCATCACGGGCCTGCCGGCCCTCAAGGCCCCCTTCGAGCCGCTGGTCCCCGGCGCGCACAAGGTCCCGAACACCAACATCTACCGCGCCCCGATCTTCGGTGACGACCCGGAGGCCTTCGGCCGCTGGGCCGCCGACCAGATCGAGCAGCAGATCCTCTTCGAGGGCCCGGACACGGTCGCCGCGGTCTTCCTGGAGCCGGTACAGAACGCCGGCGGCTGCTTCCCGCCGCCGCCCGGCTACTTCCAGCGGGTGCGCGAGATCTGCGACCAGTACGACGTGCTGCTGGTGTCGGACGAGGTCATCTGCGCCTTCGGCCGCCTGGGCACCACGTTCGCCTGCGACAAGTTCGGCTACGTCCCGGACATGATCACCTGCGCCAAGGGCATGACCTCGGGCTACTCCCCGATCGGCGCCTGCATCATCTCCGACCGCCTCGCGGAGCCCTTCTACAAGGGCGACAACACCTTCCTGCACGGCTACACCTTCGGCGGCCACCCGGTCTCCGCGGCCGTGGGCCTGGCCAACCTCGACCTGTTCGAGCGCGAGGGCCTCAACCAGCACGTGCTCGACAACGAGGGCGCCTTCCGCGCCACCCTGGAGAAACTGCACGACCTGCCGATCGTCGGCGACGTCCGCGGCAACGGCTTCTTCTACGGCATCGAGCTCGTCAAGGACAAGGCGACGAAGGAGTCCTTCAACGACGAGGAGACCGAGCGCGTCCTGTACGGCTTCCTCTCCAAGGCCCTCTACGACAACGGCCTGTACTGCCGTGCCGACGACCGCGGCGACCCGGTCGTGCAGCTCGCCCCGCCGCTGATCTCCAACCAGGAGACCTTCGACGAGATCGAGCAGATCCTGCGCGCGACGCTGTCGGAGGCATGGACCAAGCTGTGACGCCCCCGGCCGTCGCGGCGGTCCCGGTCACCCCGCCGACCGGCGGAAGGTGATCTTCCGTCTGGATGATCAACACCGGCCCCGGTGCCGCCCGTTCGAGTGAGAACGGCGGCCCGGGGCCGTGTGCTGTCCGGGCTCCGGGTTACGGCTGCCTAGCGTTCCTGTGACCGATCGGCCGAGCCTTCGTTCCCCCGCACGGGGGATCAGGTACGGGAAACGGATCAGAAGCGAGGTGTACGTCATGGTGGCCCCGCCGGACAACGACGTGCTCTGGGCGCGCGCCCTGCACTTCACGTACAACGACGGCTCGCCGGCCCTCAGCGGTGTCTCGCTCGGTGTCCAGGAGGGTGAGGTCCTCGCCGTCGTCGGCCCGCGCGGGAGCGGCAAGACGACCCTCCTTCGGTGTCTGTCCGGTCTCGCGGCGGTCGGGCGCGGCGAGGTCTGGTTCAACAGCGTGCCCGTGCACACCATGAATCCGATGGCCCGCGAACGGCTGCGCCGCGACCGTTTCGGCTGGATCGACCCGGCCCCCTCCCTGCTCCCGGAACTGAACGTCTGGGAGAACGCCGCGCTCCCCCTGATGCTGCGCGGCACCAGCCGCCGCCGTGCCAAGGCGGCCGCGCTGGAGTGGCTGGAGCGCCTGGACGTCGGCGAGGTGGCCCGTAAGCGCCCGCACCAGCTGGTCCAGACCGATCGGCAGCGCGTCTGCATCGCCCGGGCGCTGGCCCCCTCGCCCACGGTCCTGTTCGCGGACGAGCCGACGGCCCCGCTGCACCGCGCCGACCGCGTCCAGGTCCTGCGCACCCTGACGACCGCGGCCCGCTCGCACGGCATCACCGTCGTCCTGGCCACCCACGACCCGGACGCGGCACCGCTCGCCGACCGCACCGTCGCCCTCCTGGACGGGCGGCGCGTGAACACGGTGCACCTGCCCCCGGTCAGCGAGTCGGAAGGCCGGGCCGCGTGCTCGCTCTCCGCCTGAGCCGCAGCGCCCAGCCCGCCGTACAGCTGCGCCGTCTGCTGGTCACGGCGGCCTCGGCGGGGACCGGCTTCCTGCTGCTGTGCGCTCTGGGCTACGCCATGTCCCACGCGGACTCCCCCGCCGCCTCCTTGCTGCGGCTGGCCTGGTGCGTGCCCCCGCTGGCCGCGACGATCCACTTCGCGGTGGCGGTGGCCCGGACCGACCCCGGCACCAGCCCGCGCCCCGGGCTCTCGGCGATCGGGCTGGGCCCGGCCCGGCTGATGGCCGTCTCGGCGGCGACCACGGCCCTGTCCTGCACCCTCGGCTCGATGCTCGCCCTGCTGTTCTTCCTCCATCTGCGCGGCGACCTCACGGGCATGCCCTTCGACGGCGCCGCGGCGGAGTTCCTCGCGGCGGACAGCCCACTGCCGCTGCCGGCCACCGTGACCCTGCTGGCGCTGGTACCGGCGATCGCGTCGGTGACGGTGGCGCTGGCCCTGCGCCCGAAGGAGCTGGGGCCCACCGGACCACGGGCCGCGGGTCGGCCGTACGGCCGATTCGGGGCGTACGGCAGGGCGGGGGCGCGGGAGACGTTCGGGGCGTACGGGAGGTTCGGGACGCATCTCGGGCGGGGCCAGGCGGCGGCGAACGGCGCCGCGAAGAACGGCACCGGCCCGGCGCAGGCAGGGAACGGCACCGGCTCCGCTCACGCGGCGGGCGGCCGAGCCGAGCCGCCGGCGCACGGCGAGACGGCCCCGGCCGTGCACAGCCAGGCTTCCCCGTCCGCGCAGGGCGACCGGACCTCGGAGGCGAGGCCCGGCCCGCAGGCTGACGGCGCCGAGCACACCCCTGCAGGCGAAACCCGCGCCCCGGCCACCGCACCGGCCACCGCCCAGGACGTCGCCTGGACCGACAGCCTGGGGCGCCCGGCCGACGACCAGCACCTCGTCGGCCTCCCGACCCTCCGCAAGCCCCCCGCCGGGCTGCCCTGGGGCGTCGCCGTCCTCGCCGCGGGCCTCGCCGTCGAGTCCTACGCCGGCCGCGCGGCGACCGGCACCGCGCTCACCATGCCCGCCGTGCTGCCCACCGGTCCCGCCGGGGTCGTCGTCGGCTGGCTGCTCACCGCGCTCGGTCTCGCCCTGGCCGCTCCGGGCCTCACCCACCTGTGCGGCCGTCTCCTGCAGTCCGCGCGGCCCGGCGCCCTGCGGCTGCTGGCCGGCCGGGTGCTGATGGACGAGGCGACCCGGATCGGCCGCCCCCTCGGCATCGTGTGCGCCGCCGCCTCCGCCGCGTACGCCATGGCGCCCCTGTCGGGCACGGCGGCGGCCCCGCCCTTCGGCCCGCTGACCGCCGTCGGCGTCGCCCTGGTGACCTCCTGCACCGTGGGTACGCTGCTCACGGCCGCCGTGGAGGCCAAGCAGGACCGCGCCGAGACCACGGCCGCCCTGCTGCGCCTCGGCGCCCCCACGACGCTGCTGCGCAGCGCCGCCGCTCTGCGGGCCGGTGTCCTGCTGGCCGTCTTCGGTCCGCTCACCCTGATCGTGGCCGAGCTGGCAGCCGTACCGCTGGCGCGCTGACGGCCCGTCGGGGCCGCCGGAAAAATCGTCGGAGAAAAAATCTCCCGACGGCGATGAGTTCCGGACGGACCCCCGGTCTACCCCATCGAACAGCACACACCCCGATGGGAGAGACTCCGATGACCACGGCCTACCAGCAGATGATCTTCGTGAACCTGCCCGTGAACGACCTCGACGCCTCGAAGAAGTTCTTCACGGAGCTCGGTTACTCGCTCAACGCGCAGTTCAGCGACGAGAACGCGGCCTCGGTCGTGATCAGCGACACCATCGTCGCGATGCTGCTCACCAAGCCGTTCTACGCGACCTTCACCTCGAAGGAGATCGCGGACGCCACCCGCACCAGCGAGGTGCTGATCGCGCTCAGCGCCGAGAGCCGCGCACAGGTGGACGAGCTGGTCGACAGGGCGGTCGCCGCCGGCGGCACCGCCTCGGACCGGGTCCAGGACATGGACTTCATGTACGGGCGCTCCTTCGACGACCTCGACGGCCACACGTGGGAGGTCATCTGGATGGACCCCGCGGCCATCGAAGGCTGAGCCCCGCCCGCCGGAACTCCGGACCTAGCATGGGCGGGTGCAGACGATGCCCGCCCATGCGGCCCACCACGACGACCGTGAGATCGAGACCCTCGAGGAGTTCGACGCGACCGTCGCCTCGCGCGGCAGCCTGGCCGGATTCCGTGTCCAGGCGGTCGATCTGACGGACCGTACGCGCGAACTTCTCACCACGGACACCGCGGGCTCCGTCTTCCTCGGCTGCCCGATGCGCGAGGACGCGGCGGTGAAGATCCGCGCGGACGGCGCCCTGGTCTTCCCGCCCATACCGGACCTGCCCTTCGACCCCTACCGAGGGCATGTCTACTCCCCCGACGAGCTCTTCGCGTCCCTGCCGGACGGCTACGAGGCGACGCCCGACGCGAAGGCGTACGCCTGGTTCCAGCGGACCAAGGCGGACCGGGACATATACGCCTCCATGCTCCGCGCGGTCCACGACGACTCCGTCTCGGACGCGCTCGACGAACTCCTGTCCGGCACCCGGGTGGTGGGCGTCATGGGCGGCCACGCGATGCGCCGCGGCACCACGGCGTACGAGGGTGCCGCCCGGCTCGGCCGGGAGCTGGCCCGGGCCGGTTTCACCGTCGCCACCGGCGGCGGACCCGGCGCGATGGAGGCCGCCAACCTCGGCGCGTACGCCGCCCCTTACGGCGACGACATGCTCGCCGACGCCCTTTTGCTGCTGGCCGAGGCACCCGGCTTCACACCCTCGATCACCGGGTGGGCGACGGCCGCCTTCGAGGTGCGCGCCCGCTGGCCGAAGGGGGGCCGCTCGGTCGGCATCCCGACCTGGTTCTACGGCCATGAGCCGCCGAACCCGTTCGCCTCGCACATCGCCAAGTACTTCGCCAACGCCACCCGCGAGGACGGCCTGCTGGCCCGCTCGAACGCGGGTGTCGTCTTCCTGCCGGGCGCCGCCGGGACCGTACAGGAGATCTTCGACAACGCGACGCCGAACTACTACGAGTCGCGGGGCGAGCCCACGCCCATGGTCCTGGTCGACCGGGCGCACTGGACCGAGAAGCTGCCGGCGTGGCCGCTGCTGAAGTCGCTGGCGCGGGAGCGTTCGATGGAGTCGCGGATCGCCCTGGTCGACCGGATCGAGGAGGCTCCGGCCGCGTTGAAACGTCTCGGCGGTTAATGAGAGGGCAAAGCCAACGTCTGTTGACTGCATATGCGTTGACACTTCTTATGTCACGCTTATAAACCAGTGAGACTCCTGGGGACGGCGACACCACATCGCCGCCTCCGCTCGACCCCCCGCTGTGCTGCAACTCGTAAGGACAAACGTGTCCATGAACCGCCGTACCGTCGCACGTTCCGTGCGCGCCCTGGGTGTTGCCTCCGCGTCGGCCGCGCTGGCGCTCGGCCTCGCGGGCAACGCGCTCGCGTGCGACATCAGTGAATTCTCCGCCGAAGCCAAGTGCGACGGCGGCAAGGGCGTCATCACCGTCACCGACGTGGACCCCAGCGGTATCCCGGCGACCGTCAGCGTGTTCCTCCAGAACAACGGCGCCGACCTGAAGAAGGTCGGCGAGCAGGTGGTCAAGGGCTCGCGCGAGGGTGTCACCATCACCTTCGCCGAGGACTGGAAGCCGGACGCCGAGTACCGCATCCACGTCAAGGCCCCCGGCTATGTCGACGAGGACATCGAGCCGAACCTGACGACGCCGTCCACGGCCTGCAAGAAGGACGAGGAGGAGAAGCCGCCGGCTTCGTCCGACGCCCCCACCCCGTCGGACTCCGCCTCGACCCCGGCCGAGGAGACCGACACGCCCACCCCGGCGCCCTCGGAGAGCGAGAGCACCGCCCCCGCGGACACCGAGAGCAACGTGCCGTCCCCGGCGGCCGGTGACTCCAACCTCGCCGACACCGGTGCGAACTCCAACACCGGCATGATCGCCGGCATCGCGGTCGCCCTGGTGGCCGTCGGCGGTGGCGCGATCTTCTTCGGCCTGCGCCGCCGCGGGGCGAACAGCAACGACGACCGCTGACCCACCCGCACGCGCAACACCCTTGTGGCCCGTCCCCATCGCCGGGGGCGGGCCCGCCGCCTTTCCCGGGTGACGTCAGCCGAAGGTGGCCCGCTCCAGCCAGAACTCCAGCAGCTCCCGCTCGCCGAGCACCTCCACCTCGGGGCTGTCCAGCGGCAGCCGGCGGTAGAAGGCGAGCAGCACGGCGGTGAGGGGGCCGCGCAGCGCGACGGTCGCCTTCTCGTGGCCGCGACGCCAGGCGATGACGTCACCGGACAGGTCGATGAGCCACTCCGCGTCCACGTCGGGGCCGGTGTCGGTGGCGTGCAGGTGGATGCTGCTCCCCGGCAGACGCAACTCCCGCGCCGGGTCGTCCGGAAGGGTCCGCTGGGCCCACTCGACGATCTGGAGCCACTCGTCGATGGCGTCGGCGGCCACGTCCGGCGCCACCTCGTAGGGCTGTCCGGCGGCCAGCGTCGCGTCCGCGCGGTGGACGGTGAGTTCATGCGTCATACGGCGGGCCCAGAAACCGGCGTTGAGGATCCCCGCCCACCCCCACACCTTGGCGTCCGGGCCGGCCTCCCGCAGCGTCCCGACGAGCATCTCGCCGGTCTCGGCGAGCCAGGCGTCCAGCGCGGCGGCGTCGCCTTCGCCTTCGGGCCCCTCGAAGCCGGGCACCCGCTCCTCGGGTATCTCCTCCTCGGCGCGAGTCCGCACGGTCGCCTCGACCCAGCGAAGGGCGCCGCCGGTGTGCCGGACGAGCTGTTCCAGCGACCAGTCGGGGCAGGTCGGCACCGTCACCGACAGATCGGCGCCGGAAGTCACGACGGCCCTCAACAGGCCGATCTGGTGGGCGATTTCATCGCAGTAGCGAGCGTACGGAAGTGACGTCATGCCCGCACCCTACGCACATGATGATCAGCCCAGCACGACAATTTCGGCGGCGTCGAACTCCACGCCGACCACGTCCCCGACCTCCGGCGCCTCCCGCAGCGCACAGGCCGCCTCCAGGCGCGGCGCACCCTCCGGCTGGAGGTGCACGGCGACATGGGTGCCCTTGAACGTTCGCGCGGCGACCGTGCAGCGCAGCCCCTCGTCGGCGGCCACGAGCCGCACCCCGGCCGGCCGTACGAGCACCGCCCGCGTGCCCTGGGCGGCGCCCTCACCGACGGGGAGCTTCCCCCAGGGGGTGTCGGCGGCCTCCCCGGCGACCGTGCCCTCGACGACATTGTCGAACCCGAGGAAACGCGCCACGAACTCGTCCACCGGCCGCTGCCACACCGCCAGCGGCGTGCCGCTCTGCGCGATCCGCCCGTCCCGCATCACCACGACCCGGTCGGCGAGCGCGAAGGCCTCGCCCTGGTCGTGTGTCACGGCCAGCACGGTGGTGCCCAACCGGCCGAACAGTTCCCGCAGTTCCACGACCAGCCGCTCTCGCAGCGAACGGTCGAGCTGGCCCAGCGGTTCGTCCAGCATCAGCAGCCGCGGCCGGGGCGCGAGCGCACGCGCCAGCGCGACCCGCTGCTGCTCCCCGCCGGACAGCGAGGCGACGGCACGGCCGGCGGCCCCCGGCAGCCCGACGAGTTCGAGCAACTCCCGTACCCGCGCGGACTGTTCGTGCTTCGAGGCGCCCTGCATCCGCGTACCGAAGGCCACGTTGGCGCCGACGTCCCGCTGCGGGAAGAGCTGGTGGTCCTGGAACATCAGCCCTACGCCCCGCTTGTGCGCGGGCACCCCGGCCTGGTCCCGCCCGTCCAGCACCACCCGCCCGGCGTCGAGGGCCTGAAGCCCCGCCACCGCCCGCAGCAGCGTCGACTTGCCGCTGCCGCTGGGCCCGAGCACACAGACGATCTCATGCTCGGCGACATCCAGGTCGACGGCGTCGAGCACCGCCCGCCCACCGAAGCGGACGGTCGCCCCCGCAAGGCTCAGCAGCATCTAGAACTCCCCGGTCCGGTCGGTGCGCAGCCGCTCCAGCACCAGCAGCGCCACCGCGCACACCACCATCAGTACCGTCGAAAGGGCCATCGCCTGGCCGTAGTTGAGCTCGCCGGCCCGCCCCAGCAGCCGCGCCACGGCGACCGGCAGCGTCGGATTGTCGGGCCGCGCGATGAACACCGTCGCCCCGAACTCGCCGAGCGACACCGCGAAGGCGAACCCGGCCGCGATCAGCAGCGCCCGCCGCACCATCGGCAGATCGATCTCCCGCCAGACCCGCCACGGCGAGGCACCCAGCACCGAGGCCGCCTCACGCAGCCGATGGTCCACGGCCCGCAGCACCGGCAGCATGGTCCTCACGACGAACGGCACCCCGACCAGCGCCTGGGCCAGCGGCACCAGGATCCAGGTGCTCCTGAGGTCCAGCGGCGGCTCGTCCAGGGCGATCAGGAATCCGAAGCCGACCGTCACCGCGGACACCCCGAGCGGCAGCATCAGCAGTGCGTCGAAGCCGCGTACGAACCGGCCCGCGTCCCGCCGGGTGAGCGCCGCCGCGGCCAGACCGCCGATCAGCACGGCGATGGCGGTGGCGACGACGGCGTACTGCAGCGAATTGCCGATCGCCTCGATCGGGGCGACGAGGAAGACACCGCCGTCGGCATCGGTCAGCGCCCGGTAGTAGCCGAAATCGGGCGCGTCGAGCGAGCGCTGCACCAGCACGGCCAGCGGCAGCAGCAGGAGCACCACGACGACGGCCAGGACTGCGGCCAGCAGCGCCCACTGTCCCGCCCCGCGTGGACGCCGCGCGGTCACGGACGCGTCCACCAGGCGCAGCGCGCTCTCCCGCCGCCGTACGGTCCAGGCGTGCACGGCGAGGATCGCGCCCACCGCCAGGAACTGGATGACCGTCAGTACGGCGGCGGTGGACAGGTCGAAGATCTCGGAGGTCTGCCGGTAGATCTCCACCTCGAGGGTGGAGAAGGCCGGGCCGCCCAGGATCTGGACCACGCCGAAGGAGGTGAAGGTGAACAGGAAGACCATGAGCGCGGCGGCGGCCACGGCGGGGGCGAGCGCCGGCAGGGTGACGGTACGCCAGGCCGTGAGGCGGGACGCCCCGAGCATCCGCGCGGCCTCCTCCTGCCGCGGGTCGAGCTGTGCCCACAGCCCGCCCACCGTCCGTACGACGACGGCGTAGTTGAAGAAGACATGCGCGAGCAGGATCGCCCACACGGTCGTGTCGAGCCGTACGCCCCACAGCTCGTCGAGGAGTCCGCCGCGGCCGACCAGCGCGAGGAACGCCGTACCGACGACAACCGTCGGCAGCACGAACGGCACGGTCACCACGGCCCGCAGGATCTGCTTGCCGGGGAAGTCGAAGCGGGCGAAGACATAGGCGCCCGGCAGCGCGATCAGCAGGGTCAGCGCGGTGGAGGCGAGCGCCTGCCAGGTGGTGAACCACAGGACGTGCCGGATATCGGGCTGCCCGAGCACCTCCAAGAGCCGTCCGAACTGCCAGACCCCGTCGGCCTTCAGACCGCGCGCGACGATCGCGGTGACGGGGTAGGCGAAGAAGACCGCGAAGAACGCGACGGGCACGGCGACGAGGCCGAGCCGCACCGCCGCGCTCCGCGCGCGTCCCCTGCGGGGGGCGCCCGTCCGCGGGGCGCCCTCACCGGGGGTTACTTCAGTACGAGCGAGGTCCACGACTTGACCCAGTCGTCACGGTTGTCGGCGATCTTCGCCGGGTCCATGGTCTCGGGATCCTTGGCCTGCGGGCCGTACTTCGCGAACTCCGGCGGCACTTGTGCGCCCTCGCGCACCGGGTGGACGAACATGTTCAGCGGCATGTCCTCCTGGAACGTCTTGGTCAGCAGGAAGTCCAGGAGCGCCTTGCCGCCCTCGGCGTTGCCGGCGTTGCTGAGCAGGCCCGCGTACTCGACCTGCCGGAAGCAGGTGCCGCTCGCGACACCCGTCGGCGCGGTCTTCGGCCTGGGGTCGGCGTAGATCACCTCGGCGGGCGGCGAGGAGGCGTACGACACGACGAGCGGCCGGTCGGCCTTGGCCTTCTTGCCGCCGGCGGACCCGGAGAACTCCTCGTTGTAGGCCTGCTCCCAGCCGTCGACGACCTTGACGCCGTTGGCCTTCAGCTTCTTCCAGTAGTCCTGCCATTTGTCGTCCCCGTACCGGGCGGCGGTGCCGAGCAGGAAGCCGAGGCCGGGCGAGGAGGTGGAGGCGTTCTCGGTGACGAGGAGATCCTTGTACGCGGGCTTGATCAGGTCGTCGAACGAGGTGGGCGGGGTCAGCTTGTGCTCGCTGAAGTACGCCTTGTCGTAGTTGACGCAGATGTCGCCGGTGTCCACGGGTGTGACCCGGTGCTCGTCCTCGTCGACCCGGAACTCGGGGCGGACCGTGTCGTAGCCTTTGGGCTCGTACGACTGGAACAGCCCGTTGTCGAGAGCCCGCGAGAGCAGGGTGTTGTCGACGCCGAAGAAGACGTCGCCCTGCGGGTTGTCCTTGGTGAGGATGGCCTTGTTGACGGCCTGCCCGGCGTCGCCGTCCTCCAGGACCTTGACCTGGTAGCCGGACTGCTTCTCGAACGCGGCGAGGACGTCCTTGGACACGGCCCACGAGTTGTGGCTGACGAGCGTGACGGTCTTGGAACCGCCGCCGCCGGCGTCGCCGCCGTCCCCGTCGGACGACCCGCAGGCGCTCAGCGCGGGCAGCGCGACGAGACCGAGCCCGACGGCGAGGGCCGTGGCCTTCTTGGTGATGCTCACTAGTTCCTCCTGGGGTGACCAGGAAGAGACGCGGCCCCGCCCGGGTCCCCTGAGGGCTCCGGGCAGGGCGCAACAGCTCGAGTGGTGACCGATCTCCCTACCCAGAATGACCTGGGCCAGGTTCGGAGGGTCTGCGGCCGGTGCCGCACTCTCAGCGCTGTGGCGCTCCCCTGTCGGAATATGAAGATGTTCTTACGACGGTCAGACTACCGCTCGGTCGCGGCGAGCTGACCGCACGCCCCGTCGATCTCCTGACCACGGGTGTCCCGGATCGTCACCGGTACCCCGTGCGCGGCGATGGCCTCGACGAACGCCTTCTCGTCCTCCGGCCTGGAGGCGGTCCACTTCGATCCGGGCGTCGGGTTCAGCGGAATCAGATTCACATGCACGGGCCTGCCCTTGAGCAGCCGCCCGAGCCGGTCACCACGCCAGGCCTGGTCGTTGATGTCCCGGATCAGCGCGTACTCGATGGACAGCCGGCGCCCCGACTTGGCGACGTACTCGAACCCGGAGTCCAGCACCTCGCGCACCTTCCACCGGGTGTTCACGGGGACGAGGGTGTCGCGCAGCTCGTCGTCGGGGGCGTGCAGCGAGATCGCGAGCCGGCATTTGAAGCCCTCGTCGGCGAACCGGTGGATGGCCGGGACCAGCCCGACGGTCGACACGGTGATCCCGCGCTGGGACAGCCCCAGCCCGTCGGGCTCGGGATCGGTCAGCCGCCGGATCGCCCCCACGACCCGGTTGTAGTTGGCGAGCGGCTCCCCCATCCCCATGAAGACGATGTTGGACAGCCGAGCGGGCCCGCCGGGCACGTCCCCGTCCCGCAGCGCCCGCATCCCGTCCACGATCTGATGGACGATCTCGGCGGTCGACAGATTCCGGTCCAGCCCCGCCTGCCCGGTCGCACAGAACGGGCAGTTCATCCCGCACCCCGCCTGCGAACTGATGCACATGGTGACCCGGTCCGGATACCGCATCAGCACGGACTCGACGAGCGTCCCGTCGAACAGCCGCCACAGCGTCTTGCGCGTGGTGCCCTCGTCGGTCGACAGATGCCGTACGACGCTCATGAGCTCGGGAAACAGCTCCTCCCGCAGCTTGTCGCGCGACCCGGCGGGGATGTCGGTCCACTGCTCCGGCTCGTGCGCGTACCGCGCGAAGTAGTGCTGCGAGAGCTGCTTGGCACGAAACGGCTTCTCCCCGATCGCAGCGACGGCGTCCTTACGCTCACCGGGCGTGAGATCAGCAAGATGCCGCGGCGGCTTCTTGGCTCCGCGGGGGGCGACGAAAGTGAGTTCTCCGGGTGCAGGCATAACCCTTCCAGTGTGGCAGATCAACTGTGGGGGCCCGGGACGGAGCGGGGTGGGGGTGGTCACGCGTGATCGCCGCCGGGCGTCGATGGTCGGCCTCGCACGGCCCAGGGGGCACGCCCTAGGGATGGGATGATCGCTCCGGAGGGGGTCGAGTGGACGTGCTTGAACTGATGAAGTGGCTGGCCGAGCGCGGCGTCACGACCGTCTTCAAGGTCGACGGTGACCGAGTCATTGAGCGACGGGCGGCATGGATGGTCATCGTCAGCGGTGGGCCGCTCGGCGAGGACTCGTTCTTCCGTGCTGATCTGGCCACGCCGGACGCATGCCTTGACTCGTTGCTCGCCATCTAGAGGGCAAGGGGCTGTCCCCGTTCGCATGATCAGCATGTCCCGCAGAGGCGTCGCCGCCGCTCGTAGCTACCGGTGAGTCGGGCATCCTGGCCGATCTCGGCGAACGTTCCAGGCCACCCGCGCGCGCTCTCACACACATGCGGGTGGCCCATGCTCCCAAGAGAAGGGAACGGCCTCACCATGGGCAAGCCCAGCAAGCTTTTCCACCTAGCCCCTATCCCGTCGTGGGTCACCGGGCTCGCTTACATCGGCGCTCTTATGGCTGGCGTGGTGCTGATCACAACCCGTAGCGCAACGCCTGCGGAGGCCTCCGGATTGTGGCGCCGTTCCTTGTGATCTATGAGCGGGTGCTCGTCCACCGCGCGTCCGAGTAGCCACATGTGGGCTCACATCCTCGGCAGACGGAATCACTTCCGGTACTCGAAGGCCCCGATGTCACACGCCGGCCCTTGAGGCCGCAGGACGCCGCGCTGGTCTGCGGAGGGGCAGTCGGAGCCGGAGGCGGTGTCGAGGGCGGGGCTGCCGGGCAGCAGTGCCACGGTGTCTGTCGGTCCGCCGTTGTCACCGAGGGGCGCGAGGTGGGGATCACGGCTGGGGAGATCGCCTTCGGCCGTGAGGTGGCAGCTGTTTCCGCTGTCGAGGTTGTTGCCCCGGGACTCGATGGTGGCGAAGACGCGCTTGCAGTCGCTGGTGGCCTGGCCGATCGTGTTCTCGGCGATGATGGTGTTCTGCAGGGCGAGGTGACCCAGCGGCAGGTTGATGGGGTCGGTGATGGGCCCGGGCAGGCTGTCCAGGTAGGCGGGGGCGATATTGATCCCGCCGCCGCCGTCGGTGGCGGTGTTGCCGGTGATCGTGGAATTGCGGATGTCCACCAGGCCGCGGCCTCGTATGTCGATGCCGCCGCCATAGCCGGACAGGCTGCCCGGACGGTCCCAGTCGTCGGTCACACGGTTGTCGGCAATCGTGGAATTGACCACGGTACCGGTGTCGTCGAACCGGATGCCTCCGGCCTCACCCGCTGTGTTGCGGCTGACGGTGCTCTCGATCAGCGTCAGATGGGAGCCGGGGATGTTGAAGATGCCTCCTCCGTAGCCGGCACGGTTCCCCGTCACGGTCACCCGGCGCAGCGTCATCTTCTTGCTGTTGGCGATGCCACCTCCGCCGGGGTCGGTAATGGGTACTTCCCGCTGCTTGGCGTCTCCTCCCGTGAGGGTGAGGTCGGACAGCGAGGTGTCGGCACCCATGCGGAAGACCCGATCGATGTGGTCGGCGTCGATGATGGTCGTCCGCGCCCCGGCTCCCAGGACGGTGGTCGGCTCGAGGATGTTCAGATCGCCTGTGGTCGGGTCGGCGGTGCGCCCGTTGAGATGGTCGGGATTGGGCGGAATGGTCAGCCGGTAACGGGCGGCCGGTAACTCGATCGTGCTGCCGGGCCGGGCGTTTGCGGCCATGACAGCCGCGCGCAGGGTGCAGGTTCCGGTGGCGGTGCGGCAGACCCCGTCGGACGCGTTGGCATCCACGGCGTCTTCGGTGGAGTCGACCGTGAAGGTCGCGGGCGCGGTGGCTGCTTGCGCAGGGGACGGGGCAACGGCAACGGTCCCTGCGAGGGCCGCCAGCAAGACGGTCAACGCCGAGGGGGCAGTCGGTTTTCTCATGGGGTGGGCTCCTACTTCGGGAGTGGGCTACTGCTTCCGGACCATGTGACACAACATCAGAAACACTCGCGTATATAACGTGTACCAAAATGTTTCTCACCCATGAAAGATTCATTCCGGCCGCTGCTGCAGCCGAGTCTGACCGACCTTCCTCGCGGGCCGCACGGGCTCGCGCGTGAGCTCGTGACGGGCTCGCAGCGCCAGCGGCTGCTCCATGCGATGACGGTCGTGGTGGCTGAAAAGGGCTACATCGCCGCGACCGTGGCCGATGTGACGGCACGGGCGGGCGTGTCGCGCAAGACGTTCTACGAGCTGTTCGCGGACAAGGAAGAGTGTTTTATCGCCGCGGCGGACATAGGCCGTGAGCTGATGGTCAAGCGGCTCGAGGCGTCGTTCGCGCGCTCGTCGGCGCAGTCGCTCTCTCCAGTGGCGACGTTTCGTGCCTCTATCCGTGCCTATCTCGAGCTGATCGCCGAAGAGCCGGACTTCGCCGTGGCGTTCTTCCTGGAGACGGCGGCGGCCGGCGGCCGAGCGCGGGAGCACCAGGACTCCTGCCGCTCCTGGTTCGCCCAGACGATGCGCGCCTGGCACGCCAAGATTCCCGGCCGCCGCCGTGTCCCCCCTGAGACCTACATGGCCGCCGCAGACGCCACATACGAAGCTGTCTGCCGCTGTCTGCGCCAAGGGCGCATCGGTGAGGTCCCTGCCCTGGAGGACACGGTGCTGTACGTCTGTCTCGCCCTGCTGGGCGTGGCCAATCCGGTAGCGGACGCCGAAGAGGGTGAGCCGGGAGAGGTGTGAGCAGCGGGCCGGGCACGGCTCGGGCAGGCATGAGAGGTCCGAGCCGCCCTGCCCGAGCGAGCGCTACCGAGCCATGGTCGACGTGGGCTACGGCTGCGGTCTCCGACCAGGGAAGATCATCGATCTGGCCGGGCGAGGAGCGCGGGTCTGACGGCACACACGTGCCCTGTGTGCGTGGCCCGGCCCGCGTGTCCGCCGCACCGGTCCTCGTCGTCCGCCCTCAGCCGCCCGGGCGCTCCAACCTGGTCTTGAGGAGTTGTTCGTCGCGGGGCAGTTCCTTGCGAACCTGTGGACGGACGACCAGGGGGATCAGGGCCTTGCCCAGACCGTGCCCTTCGAAGTCGATGTCGATCGTGAGGCGGGAGCGGCGCCCGTCGTCTAGGGGCTCTATCTCGCCGTGGGTGCGGGGGCGGACCGGGCCGTCCACGCCGTGCAGATCCCAGCTGTGCGGGGGGTCCAGCTCGTCGAACTCCACGGTCATCGGGACCTGGCGGTTCCCGATCCGGCGGGTGACCCGGATCCGGGAGCCGGTCTGGACGGGCCCCTCGTCGAGCCGTTCCGCCGAGACCGCGCTCAGCTGCCATTCCGGCAGGTGGGACGGGTCGGTGACGTACGCGTAGAGCTCGTCCGGCGTGCAGTCGACGTCGACGACTTCTCGGATGGCGGTCATGACGACCCCCTTTTGGATGCCTTCGATGACGTACGTACACCGGAATCGTCCCACTTGGGAGCGGGGGGCACCATCGCAGTGCGCCCTCGCAGAAGAAACCCCCGCTCGCGACGAGCGGGGGTTTCCTGTCACGGTCCGGTCAGGCCGATCCGACGAAGATCACCATAAGCAGCCACACCACGGGCGCAGTGGGCAGCAACGAGTCCAGCCGGTCCATGATCCCGCCGTGCCCCGGCAGCAACGTGCCCATGTCCTTGATGCCCAGGTCCCGCTTGATCATCGACTCGCCGAGGTCACCCAGCGTGGCGCTGGCCGCGACGGCGAGACCCAGCAGCAGGCCCTGCCACCAGCTTCCGTCGTCGATCAGGAACTCCATGCACAGCGCGCCCGCCACCATCGCGAAGCTCACCGCGCCGAGCAGCCCCTCCCGGGTCTTGCCCGGGCTGATCCGCGGAGCCAGCTTGTGCTTGCCGAAGCGCCACCCGACGGCGTAGGCGCCGGTGTCGCTGACCACCGTCAGGAGCAGGAACGTGAGGACCCGGAAGGCCCCGTCGTCGGCGGTGAGCATCATCGCCACGAACGTGGCCAGGAACGGGACGTAGAACGCCGCGAAGACGCCCGCGGTGACGTCCCTGAGGTAGCCCTCGGGCGGGTCCGTCATCCGCCAGACCAGTACGGCCAGCGCGGTGAGCGCCATCGCCACCCAGGCACCCTCGGCACCCCGGACGTATCCGGCGACGACCATGGCCGCACCGCCGACAGCGAGCGGGACGAGTGGCGCCTTGATGCCCTTGCGCTCCTCGAGCCGCTTGGTCAGCTCCCACAGACCCACGACGACGGCGACCGCGACCACGCCGACGAACACGGCCTTGACGACGAACAGCGACGCGACGATCACCACGCCGAGCCCGACGCCGACCCCTATGGCCGCACCCAGGTCGCGCCCCGCGCTCTTCTTCTGCGGCTGGGGCGCCGGCTGCGGGGCGTCGGGCATGGGCTCCGGATTCTGCGGCGCCGCCTCGAAGGGCCGCGCCTGCGGCGAGTCGTAAGGCCGCACCTGCGGCGAGTCGTAGGACCGCGTCTGCGGTGGCTGGTCGCGGAACAAGGGGCCGCTCAGCCGAGCGGCCCCCCGGTCGTCATCCTGGTCTCCGCCGTACGCGGGTACCTCGGGCACGATGGGCATGGGGCGAGTCTGCTGCGCCTCAGGCGCATCGTACGCGGGACCCGCCGGGGCAGCCCCCTGGACAGATCCGCGCTCGGTGGGCGCCCAGTACCCGGCCTGCCCGGCCCCGGTCGGCGACCTCCAGGAAGAGTCGTTCATCAGACCTCGAGCAGCTCCGCTTCCTTGTGCTTCAGGAGCTCGTCCACCTGAGCGACGTATTTGTGCGTGGTGTCGTCGAGCTCCTTCTCCGCACGCCGGCCCTCGTCCTCGCCGATCTCGCCGTCCTTGATCAGCTTGTCGATGGCGTCCTTGGCCTTGCGGCGGACCGAGCGGATGGACACGCGCGCGTCCTCGGCCTTGCCCTTGGCGACCTTGATGTAGTCGCGACGGCGCTCCTCGGTGAGCTCGGGGAACACCACCCGGATGATGTTGCCGTCGTTGCTCGGGTTGACGCCGAGGTCGGAGTCCCGGATCGCCTGCTCGATGTTGCGCAGCGCGCTCTTGTCGAACGGGGTCACGACGGCCATGCGCGGCTCCGGCACGGAGAACGAAGCCAGCTGGTTGATCGGCGTCGGCGCACCGTAGTAGTCGGCCACGATCTTGTTGAACATCGCCGGGTGCGCACGGCCGGTGCGGATCGCGGCGAAGTCCTCCTTGGCGACCACGACGGCCTTCTCCATCTTCTCCTCGGCCTCGAGGAGGGTCTCTTCGATCACCACTTGCTCCTGCGTGTCTTGAGTAAAGGCCCGGCTGCGGTTCCTGGGTGGGGGGCGGCGGCCGGCTGCGTCGCGTCTTCTTCCTGCACGGTTCCCGACCGGCAGGACATTGTCCATCCCCCGGTCCGGGTCCGTCCCGTCCGTCCCCCGGACGGGGTGGTTCTCGGGCGTCAGCCCTGACTGCCCTGCTCACCCACGAGCGTGCCGATCTTCTCACCCTTGACGGCGCGCGCGATATTGCCCTCCGTCAGAAGCTCGAAGACGAGGATCGGCAGCTTGTTGTCGCGGCACAGGGTGATCGCCGTGGCGTCGGCGACCTTGAGGTCGCGCGTGATGACCTCGCCGTAGCCGAGGGAGTCGAACTTGACCGCGTCGGGGTTGGTCTTGGGGTCGGCGTCGTAGACCCCGTCCACGCCGTTCTTGCCCATGAGCAGCGCCTCGGCGTCGATCTCCAGGGCGCGCTGGGCGGCGGTGGTGTCGGTGGAGAAGTACGGCATGCCCATACCGGCGCCGAAGATGACCACGCGGCCCTTCTCCAGGTGGCGCACGGCGCGCAGCGGGATGTACGGCTCGGCGACCTGGCCCATGGTGATGGCGGTCTGGACCCGGCTGTCGATGCCTTCCTTCTCCAGGAAGTCCTGGAGGGCGAGGCAGTTCATCACGGTGCCGAGCATGCCCATGTAGTCGGAGCGGGCCCGGTCCATGCCGCGCTGCTGGAGCTCGGCACCGCGGAAGAAGTTGCCGCCGCCGATGACGACCGCGATCTCCGCTCCGTCGCGCACGACGGCGGCGATCTCGCGGGCGATCTTGTGCACCACGTCCGGGTCGACGCCGAGGCCCCCGCCACCGGAGAAGGCCTCTCCGGACAGCTTCAGCAGAAACCGGCCGCGTACTTTGCCGTCGTCGCTCTTCTGGGCCTTGGTGGTCATCGAGATCCCGCCTTTGTTACGTGGTGCACATACGAAGAAGGCCACTGCCGGTTGGGGTGTGTTTCGCATCCCATGCGCGGCAATGGCCTCCTCGTCAGATCTGCTGTCGTCCGTCACGCGCGCGTGCGTGGTGACGGCGTCCGCGGACGACTGCCTTCGACCCTATCGGGGTCGGGCGTCGATCGCGGTACGGACTCAGATGCCGACCTTGATGCGCGTGAAGCGCTTCAGGGTGACACCGGCCTCGTCCAGGACCTTCTGGACGGACTTCTTGTTGTCGAGCGCGTACGGCTGGCCGAGCAGCGTGGCGTCCTTGAAGAAGCCGTTGAGGCGACCCTCGACGATCTTCGGCAGGGCGGCCTCGGGCTTGCCCTCGGCGCGGGTGGTCTCCTCGGCGACGCGACGCTCGGACTCGACGACCTCGGCCGGCACGTCCTCCTTGGAGAGGTACTTCGGCGCGAAGGCGGCGATGTGCTGGGCGATGCCCTTGGCGACCTCGGCGTTCGGCTTGTCCAGCTCGACGAGGACACCGATCTGCGGGGGCAGGTCGGGCATCGTGCGGTGCATGTACGCGAGGACGAAGCCGTCGTCGAACTGGGCGAAACGGTCCAGGACGATCTTCTCGCCGAGGTTGGCGTTGGCCTCGTCGACGAACGCCTGGACGGTCTTGCCGGCCTCGATCTCGGAGGCGAGCAGGGCCTCGATGTCGGCCGGGGAGGTCTTGGCGACGTGCTCGGCGATCGCGGTGGCGGCGGCCTGGAACTTGTCACCCTTGGCGACGAAGTCCGTCTCGCACTTCAGCTCGACGAGGACACCGGAGGAGTTGTCGTCGGCGATGAGCGAGACCACAGCGCCGTTCTCGGCGGAGCGGCCCTCGCGCTTGGCGACGCCCTTCTGGCCCTTGATGCGAAGCGCCTCGACGGCCTTCTCGACGTTGCCCTCGGCCTCGTCCAGCGCCTTCTTGCAGTCCATCATGCCGGCGCCGGTGAGCTCACGGAGCTTCTTGACGTCAGCGGCGGTGTAGTTCGCCATGAGTCTGTGAATCTTTCTCGAAGTCTGGAAGATCGAAGATCTACGGAGTCTGCGGCTCCCATGGAGTAGCCGGTGCCGCCGACCTTCCGTCGACCTACGGGTGAACGGCGGGAGCGGATTTCATGCCGCTCCCGCCGTCGACGCCGACGGGTGTCAGGCCTGCTCGCCCTCGGCGGCCGGGGCCTCGGCAGCGGGGGCCTCGGCAGCGGGGGCCTCGGCGGCCGGAGCCTCGGCCGGCTTCTCGGCCTCGGCGGCGGCCGGGGCCTCGTCGGCCTTCTTCTCGCCCTCGAGCAGGTCGCGCTCCCACTCGGCGAGCGGCTCGCCCGCGGCCTTCTCGCCCTTGCCCTCCGTCGCCACGCCGGAACGGGCGATGAGGCCCTCGGCGACGGCGTCGGCGATCACACGGGTGAGCAGGGTGACGGAGCGGATCGCGTCGTCGTTGCCCGGGATCTTGTAGTCGACCTCGTCGGGGTCGCAGTTGGTGTCGAGGATCGCGACGACCGGAATGTTGAGCTTCCGGGCCTCACCAACGGCGATGTGCTCCTTCTTGGTGTCCACGATCCAGACTGCGCTGGGCACCTTCTGCATCTCGCGGATACCGCCGAGGGTCTTCTCCAGCTTGGCCTTCTCGCGCGAGAGCACGAGAAGCTCCTTCTTGGTCAGACCGGACGCGGCGACGTCCTCGAAGTCGATCTGCTCGAGCTCCTTCAGACGCTGAAGGCGCTTGTAGACGGTCGAGAAGTTGGTGAGCATGCCGCCCAGCCAGCGCTGGTTGACGTAGGGCATGCCGACGCGGGTGGCCTGCTCGGCGATGGCCTCCTGCGCCTGCTTCTTCGTGCCGACGAACATGACCGTGCCGCCGTGGGCGACGGTCTCCTTGACGAACTCGTAGGCGCGGTCGATGTACGACAGCGACTGGAGCAGGTCGATGATGTAGATGCCGTTGCGCTCCGTGAAGATGAAGCGCTTCATCTTCGGGTTCCAACGACGGGTCTGGTGACCGAAGTGGACGCCGCTCTCCAGCAGCTCCCGCATCGTGACGACGGCCATGGCCGTATCTCCTTGAATGTTCTCGGTTGTGCCGCGGATGCCGGACGGCTTCCGCGCCTGACGCCCACATGCGCCGTGCCACGAAGGACCGAGGGGCGCTGATACGGACCGTCTCCGGTTGTCGTATCGGGGCGTGCGAAGTCGACCCGGTGACCCGGATCGCCAGAAGAAGTGTACGGGACCCGCGAGGCACCGGGTGACGCCGCTGTCCACAACCGGGGGGTTGTCCACAGATACCGGCCATGATCGGCGGGGGTGCGGGACGGTTCTCGTATGCGAGAGAAGCGATGGGCGGAGGCGCCGGGCGCGCCGGGGACGGCCGCGGCGGCAAGGGCAGCGGGGACGGCAGGCGCTGCGGGGACGGGCAGAAGAGCGCGAACGGGCAAGGCTGTGTGGCGGCCGTCCCGGGTGGGCGGACGGCTGCTGTTCCTGCTGCTCCTGACGGCCGCGGTCCTCCTGGCACCGGCCCCCCGACTGACCCTGACCGCCACCGGCGCGCCGACCCCGCCGGTCCCGGATCCCACGGTGCCGGCGGTCGGCCGAGCATGGCCGGTGGGCTCCCGCCCACCGATCCTCCGCACTTGGGAACCCCCTGCGACACCGTACGGTCCCGGCCACCGGGGCGTGGATCTGGCGGCCCCGGCCGGCGCGCCCGTACGGGCGGTGGCGGCGGGCCGGGTGTCGTTCGCGGGCCGGGTCGCGGGCAAGGGGGTCGTGTCGGTGGAGCTGAAGGGGACGGGAGATCCACCCGTGCGGACGACATACGAGCCGTTGCGGGCGTCCGTGCAGAAGGGGGACGAGGTGGCGGCGGGGGAGGTCGTGGGGACGGTGGAGCCGACCGGGTCGCACTGCGGAGACACGTGCGTGCACTGGGGGCTGCGGAGGGGCGACGTTTACCTGGACCCGTTGTCCTTGCTCCCACCATGGCTATTGAGCAGGGGGCCGTCGAGACTGCTGCCGGTACTGGGGGTTCCACTTCCGTGACGGGCGGCGGCGTCGGCGTCCATCACGCCGGGCCGCGTCGGAGCCGCGCAAGCCGAGGCAGACGTCTTCTCGGGCCGGTCGCCAGCCTCACTGGGCCGCCCCCGGCCGCCACGGGCCGGTCCTACCGGCAGGCCGATGCCGCCGGTAGGCCGCTGCTGCCGTCGGCAGGCCGATGCCGCTGCCGATGCCCGGCCGATCCCATCGATGGGCCCGTCCCATCGCCAGGCCCGTTCCGCCGATACGCGAGTCCCACCGCCAGGCCCTCCCGTCGTAGGCCAGTCCCGTCGATACGCCGATGCCGCCGTGAGCGGATCCCGCCGACAGGCGGTCCCATCCCTAAAAGCCGATGCCTCGCCAGGCCAATCCGCAACGCAGGCCAGTCCCGCCGCTACACCGATCCCGCCGCCAGGTCCGCCCTGCCGCTAGCCGATCCCTCCGCCGAGCCGGACCCCACCGTCAGGCCGGAGGCGCCGCTGGGCCAGACGCGTCGCTGGGCCAATGCACTGCTGAGCCGATCACGCCGCCAGGCTGGCTCCATGGTCAGAGCGCCCCTGCGCTGCCGAGCCGGTCCCCACCACCAGGCCGGTAGCTACGCTGAGCTGCTCTCGCCGCCAGGCCAATCCCGCCGCTACGCCGACCTTTCCCCCAACGCCCACCACCAGGCCAGTCCCGCCACTGAGACCCGCCGGCCGCTAAGCCGATCTTTCCCCCGAGCCGGTCCGCTGAGGCACTCCCGCCACTGAGTCGCAGCCTCCACTGAGGCGCTCCTGCACCCATAAGCAGCACCCCCTCCTCCCGGACTCCGCGCCCCTCCCCCGGCCGGCCGGGGGAGCACGAACTCGCTCGAATCAGCGCCGGGCGCCACCGTCCAACCCCAAGCGACCCAGGCCGCCCAGGCCCACTCACGCCCAGGCCCGGCCCTGTCCGATTCGGCCGTCAGCCGCGAACCCCCCGCAAGGCCATCCCCACGGCGGCCTCGATGATGACCGACGGCTCCTCCGCCGCACCCAGCTCGATCCGCCGCACGGCCGCGTCCACGACGCCTTGCAGCAACATCGCCGCCAGGCGGGGCTCCGCGTGCCCCATCTCCCCCAGCGCCTCGACGATCATCGCGACCAGCCCGCCGTGGGCCGCCCGGATCTTCTCCCGGGCCCCCGCGTCCAGCTCGCTCGCGGAGATCGCCACCACGGCCCGGTGCCGCCGGTCCCCGACCAGGGCGAGCTGCTGCCGCACATAGGCCTCGACCTTGCCCTCGGCCGTCGACGCCCGCTCCATCGCAGCCGAGACATCCGCGGCCCACACGGGAAAGTCGACCTCGCACAGCTCCTCGACCACGGCGGCGCGTGACCGGAAGTACTCGTACACGGACGACCGCGCGAGCCCCGTCCGCTCGGCGAGAGCCGGGAAGGTCAGCGCTTCCGTCCCGCCTTCGGACAACAGGGAACGGGCCGCGTCCAGCAGGGCGGCTCGCTGCATCGACCGGTGCTCGGCCACGGAGGCCGCTCGAATCCTTGGCACGTCAACCACTGTACGGACGCGTCACCGAGGACGGGAGTCTCTCGGGGAACCCCGCGCGCGCCCCGCTCTGTCAGCGGCCGAAGCCGGCCAACTTCGCCCGCAGCTGCAACACCGACTTGGTGTGGATCTGGCTCACCCGGCTCTCGGTCACACCCAGCACATTGCCGATCTCGGCGAGGGTCAGCCCCTCGTAGTAATACAGCGTCACCACGGTCTTCTCCCGCTCGGGCAGCGTGTTGATCGCGCGCGCCAGGAACCGTCGCAGCTCCCGGTCCTCGGCGACCTCAACGGGGTTGTCCGCGGCGGTGTCCTCCAGCGTGTCCATGACGCTCAGTCCGTCGCCGCCCTCGCCCCCGACGTGCAGCAACTCCTCCAGCGCCACCACGTTGGCCAGCGACAACTGGCTGAAGACCGCGTGGAGTTCGTCCACCGCGATCCCCATCTCGACGGCCACCTCCGCCTCCGACGGCGTCCGCCGCAGCCGCGCCTCCAGGGTCGCGTACGCCCGCTCCACGTTGCGCGCCTTCTGCCGTACGGACCGTGGAATCCAGTCCAGGGCCCGCAGCTCGTCGATCATCGCGCCCCGGATGCGGGTGATCGCATACGTCTCGAACTTGATCTCCCGGTCGATGTCGAACTTCTCGATCGCGTCGATCAGCCCGAACACCCCCGAGGACACGAAGTCCGCCTGCTCGACGTTGGGCGGCAGACCGACGCTGACCCGGCCCGCCACGTACTTGACGAGCGGCGAGTAGTGCAGGATCAGCTGCTCGCGCAACCGCTCGTCCCCCGTCGCCTTGTACGACCGCCACAGCTCGTCGAGCGTCGAGGGAGCGGGCGGTCGCACGCTGCCACCGTCACGGGCGGCTGGGGGGATCGCCGCCCGGTCGGACCCGGAGGTGTGCTGGGGCATTCGTTGCCTTGTGCCGTTCTGCCGTGAAGTGCGGCTGCCTGGGGGAGCTGCCGGTCTGACGTCGTTCTGGTGCCGTTCGGGGGTCGAGGTGCCGTTCTGCGCCGGAATCCTCGTGAGCGTAGCGTGACTGCGGTGTCGCGGTGCGCGAAGGGCGGAGCACAAGGCGTACGCAGATACGTTCCGCTGGACGCCCCGCCGGGGCACGGCGGTCGCTCTACGTGATCACCCGAACACCCCAACTGGGGGAATTCACAAGGGCGTCCGTGTTCCCCCGTACGGCCGAACACGCTCGGTCAGCATCGACTCCGATCGGATCGAGCGGACATGATTGCCTGGCGTGTCAACTTCCAGCCGTCGTCGTGTCGTTCGACGTAACCAAGTGAGCGGAGTTCGTACAGCCGCGCGATCGCGTCGTCCTCGCTGGTCTGTGCGCCGCGCGCGACCTCGCCCACCCTCGCCGCACGGCGGCCGGGCAGGGCGGCCAGCACACGGCGGGCGCCCGGCTCCAGCAGATCGCGCGGCAGGACGGGCCCGCGCCGCTCGGGCGCCAGCTCTCCCATGTCGCCGACGAGTTCGACGACCTCCGCGGCATCGGTGACCAGCACGGCGTCGCCGCGCAGGAGTTCATGCGCACCGGCGGAGAGTCCACTGGTGGCCGGCCCGGGCACCGCCATGGTGTGCCGGCCCAACCGCTGGGCGGCCCGGGCGGTGACCAGTGACCCGCTGCGGTGGGCCGCCTCGACGACGACCGTGCCCCTGGTGAGCGCGGCGATCACCCGGTTCCGCACGATGAATCTGCTGGGGGTCGGGTGATCGCCCGGTGGCAGCTCCCCGATCACGAGTCCCTGGTCGGCGATCCTGTTGATCAGCTGGGTGTGCCCGCGCGGGTAGGGCCGGTCGACCCCGCAGGCGAGCACGGCGACGGTAGCGCCGCCGGCGCCGAGCGCACCGCGGTGGGCGGCGCCGTCCACGCCATAGGCGCCGCCGGACACGACCACCCACCCGCGCTCCGCGAGCCCGGCGGCGAGGACGGCCGCCATGTGGGCGCCGTACTCGGTGCAGGCGCGGGCTCCGACGACGGCCACGGAACGCAGGGCCCACATCCGCAGGCTCGCCCGGCCCCGCACCCACAGCCCGAGGGGCCGGGCGTCCCCGAGATCGTCGAGTTGCCCCGGCCACTCGACGTCGCCCGGGCAGAGGAACCGCACCCCGGCCGACCGGGCGAGGTCGAGATCCCGCGTGGGCTCGGCCCGCAGGCCCCTGGCCCGCAGCCCGTCCCACCGCTTGTAGCTCACCCCCGGCAGGGGTTCCGCCCCCTCCTGGATCCGCCGCACCACGTCCGCCACCCCGCGCTCCCGGACCCATCGCCCGGCCACCTCGTCGCCAGGCTCGACGACCCGGCTCAGAAAGACCCGTCCGAGCAGTTCGTCGTGCGGATCCTCACCCCCGGTCATGTCATCGCTCCGATGGCCATGGGCACGCCCCGCGGCACGCCGGTCCGCAGTTGCAGGGCCAGGGCAACGTCTGTCGCGTCGGGCCGGTCGTGGCCGACGAGGTCTGCGACGGTCCAGGCCACGCGCAGCACACGGTCGAGTCCACGGGCGGTCAGTACGCCGCGTTCCAGGTTCCGCTCCGCCTCGTCCATGGCGCCGGCCGCGGCGTACCAGCGGCTGCGCAGCTCACGTCCGGGGATCTCGCTGTTGGTCCGCCACGGGGTGCCGTCGAGCCGGGCCGAGGCGCGTTCCCGGGCCGTCCGCACCCGGTCGGCCACCGTCGCGGTGCTCTCGCCCCGGGCCCCGCGCTCGGTGAGCTGCGCACGCGTCACTCGGTCCACCTCCACCCGTAGGTCGACCCGGTCGAGCAGCGGCCCGGACAGTCGCGCCTGGTAGCGGCGGATCGCCGAGGGCGGGCACTCGCACATGGCGTCCGTCTGGGAGAAACGGCCGCAGGGGCAGGGGTTGGCCGCGAGCACCATCAGGAACTTCGCCGGGAAGCGCACGACTCCCGCGCTGCGTGCGATCACGACGTGTCCGGCTTCCAGCGGTTGTCGCAAGGCGTCGAGGGCCTGGCCGCTGAACTCGGGCGTCTCGTCCAGGAAGAGCACGCCCCGATGGGAGAGCGACACCGCTCCGGGCCGTGGGATGCCCGGCCCGCCGCCCACCAGTGCCTGCATCGTCGCCGAGTGATGCGGGGCGCAGTAGGGGGCCACGTCGATCAGGGGTTTGCCCGGCGGCAGGAGCCCGGCCACCGAGTGCACCGCGGTCACTTCGAGCGACTCCTGCCTGCCGAGCCGGGGCAGGATGGCCGGCAGCCGCTCCGCGAGCATGGTCTTGCCCGCGCCGGGCGGTCCTTCGAGGAACAGGTGATGCCCGCCCGCCGCGGCGACCTCCACGGCAGTACGCGCCGACATCTGGCCCACCACGTCGGCGAGGTCGTGGCCGCGCTCGCTTGGGGAGGCACCGAGGCTGTGCATGCTCGTGGCCGCGCCGGTCCCCGGCACCCGCAAGCCGGCGAGCAGCGGATCCGGACGACCCAGATCGTGAGGCTCCTCCTCGGGGACGGGCTCGTCGGCGAGGACGGCGATCAGTTGCCGCAGGCTGCGCACGCCCAGTACGGACACCCCCGGCACCAGCGACGCCTCGGCCGCGGCGCACTCGGGGACGACGACCTGTTCATAGCCGGCGTCCGCCGCGGCCAGCACGGCGGGCAGGATGCCCCGCACGGGGCGTACGCGCCCGTCCAGACCGAGTTCCCCGATCATCACGATGTCGGCGAGCACCCGTGGATCGATCCGTTCGCAGGCGCCGAGGACGGCGCAGGCGACGGCCAGGTCGAATCCGCTGCCCGCTTTGGGCACCGAGGCTGGGCTGAGGCCGACGGTCAGTTTCCTCTGCGGCCACTCACACCCCGAGTTCACCACGGCGGCCCGCACGCGGTCCCGGCTCTCCGTCAGGCTCTTGTCCGGCAGCCCCACCAGCGTGAACGCCGCCACCCCCGGCTCCAGGTCCGCCTGGACCTCGACCACCACACCCTCGACGCCCACCAGGGCCACCGAGCAGGTACGCGCGAACCCCATGTCAGGCCACCCCCCGCGCGTGCTCGACCACGGGCGCGCCCCGTGCGGGCAGGACGACGCCGACGAGGTCGATGCGGACTCCTCCGGGTGGCGCCCCGCCGTGCGCGTGGATCCAGCGTTCCGCGAGGCCGCGCAGGCGTCGGGACTTCTCCGGCGTCACCGCGGCCATCGGATGCTCAAAGCCACCGGTCCTGCGGGTCTTGACCTCACAGACGACCAGAACGTCGCCGTCCCTGGCGACGATGTCGATCTCTCCGGTCCTGCCGCAGCGCCAGTTGCGCTCCAGAACCGTCATCCCGGCTTCGACCAGCCGACGCGCGGCGAGGTTCTCGCCGTACTTGCCGAGTGCACTGCGTGCGTTCATGTCGGCACCACCTCCGGCGCCAACGATGAAGCCCGTTCAGCGGGCTATTGGATCTTGGTGGACAAGTCGGCCGCTGTGGAAAACTTCCTCACCCCGGTGAGTGAACGTCACCCGCTCGGAAGCTCGAGATCACTCTTGTTCAGTTCCTCGATGTTCACGTCCTTGAATGTGAGCACCCGGACCTGCTTCACGAACCGAGCCGGCCGGTACATGTCCCACACCCAGGCATCTGCCATGGACACCTCGAAGAACACCTCACCCTGGACCGAGTGCACCTGCATCTCGTAGTCGTTGGTCAGGTAGAAACGCCGCTCGGTCTCGATCACGTACTTGAACAGACCGACGACATCGCGGTACTCCCGATAGAGCTTGAGCTCCATCTCGGTCTCGTACTTCTCGAGGTCCTCGGCGCTCATGGCATGTTCCCCTTCAGCCGTGCGATCCCACCATTGTGCGCCAGTCCCGCCCGCACCTAGACAATTTCGGAGTCAAGGGTCACGGGCCCGGCGGGGGGACCGTCGTCGAGCAGCCTGCGCAGCAGCTCGGCGAGTCTGGTCGGATACACCGTCTCATGTGCTCGGGCAAGTTCCTGACACGTCCACCAGCGCGCTCCGGCGACGCTGCGCCGCTCCAGTTCGGTGAGGGCCACGGCCCGGGTCTCCGTCTGCGTCGTACGGGCCAGGTAGTACCACTCGTCCTGGTCCCAGCGTCGGCCCGCGAACGGGAAGGAGCACATCCGCCGCCACAGCACGGGCCCGAGTTCCACCTCCGTGATGCCGGTCTCCTCGGCGAGTTCCCGCAGTGCGGCCTCTTCACGGCTCTCGTCGCCCTCGACCCCGCCACCCGGGGTGAACCACCAGTCGTCGGCCGGGTCCTCCGGCTCATGGCCGTGCAGCAGCAGAATGCGGTCCTGCGGATCCAGCAGCACCACGCGGGCGACCTTGCGCAGCCCACCTTCGTACGAGTCGCCGTAGGGGCTCTCCCCGCACCGCGGGCTCTCCCCCAGGCCCGCCGTCTCAGGGGGCACCCGTGGGCTCCGTCCGGCTGCGCGACCGGCTGTCCAGCCGCTTGGCGACCGGGCCGTACGCCCCGCCGCCCAGGACCAGCACGGCGCCGACGACGATCAGGGTGACGATCGTCGGCAGCGGGCCGGGGGACGACAGCGCGCCGAGGCTCTCGAAGCCGGTGGGGCGCTGAAGCATCCCGTCCATGGGCCAGACGACGGCGTCCACCCGGGCGGACACGGCACTGCGCGCCACGGTGCCGCTGGCAGCATCCGTGAGATGGGCCGTGGAGTCCAGGGAGCCGCTGCGCTCGTCGCCAAGGAGGAAGAGCCGGCCCTCGGGCACCGTCACGGTCGGGAAGTTCTGGAGCTCGGCGAGGCCGTCCTCGGCCAGGTAGGGCTCGTCGACCCGCTTGCCGTTGACGGTCAGGTCGCCGTCCGTGCAGCAGGCGACCGTGTCGCCGCCGACGGCGACCACGCGCTTGACGACAGGGACGTTGCTCGCCCAGTTCTTGTCGGTGAAGACGACGACGTCACCGCGGCGCACCTCGTCACCGTCGACGCGCTCGGCCAGCACCCGCTCCCCCGCGCCGATCGTCGGCGCCATCGAAGTGGTGGGCACGGTGTACGGCCGGTAGATCACCGCTCCCCAGGCGAATCCGCCGAGGAACAGCACCAGGCCCAGCGCCACGGCCAGCCCGGACAGCCGCTGTCCGGTCCGGCTGCCCGCCGGGCCACTGCTCGCGCCACCGCTGCGCGTCGCCGTACGTGTCGTGCTCTCGCCACCCATGGCTCCGCACCCTACCCGGCGGTACCGAAACCCGGCAGCCCCTCCTGAGGCCCCGGGGCCCACCGGCTCGGCAAAGCTTTCCCAAGGCCACGCAGATCCGGGACACCCACCCGGGCCACCCGCATCCCCCGATCCCGGCCGGGGCCGCCCGACGGGGAGCCGCCCAGGAAGGCGGCGCCCAAGGCGCTCAGCGGGTCCGGGCCGCCGCCTCGTCCCGCCGGCGACGCCAGAGGACCAGCGGCACCGCGCCGGCCAGCGCGAGCCCCTGCGGGGCGACCGTCAGGGCGGCGGAGCGGGCGTCCAGGTTCTGCTCGAAGGTGTCCGGAACCGGCAGGTTGTCCCAGCGGTTGACCGGCCAGGCGATGACGACGGCGCGGCCGACCACTTCGTCGACCGGGACCATGCCGTGGTTCTTGTCGGCCTGGTTGTAGCGCGAGTCGCGAGAGTTCTGGCGGTGGTCGCCCATGACCCAGATGTGGCCTTCGGGGACCTTCACCTTGAACTGGCCACCCTGGTCGTCCATGCTGCACGGCGTGTTGCCGGGGTAGACGTACGGCTCGTTCAGCGCCTTGCCGTTCACCGTCAGCGGGCCGGTGTTCTTGCACTCGATCGTGTCGCCGCCGACGCCGATCACACGCTTGATGAGGTCCTTCTCCTCCGCGGACGGCATCAGGCCGATCCAGCTGAGGAAGGTCTGGAGGGCGTTCGGGTCGGGGGTGGGTTCGCCCGCGAGCCAGTTGGCGGGGTCGTGGAAGACGACGACCTCGCCGCGCTCGGGCTCGGAACCGAACCAGGGGGTGAGCTTGTCGACCAGGACGCGGTCACCCTGCTGGAGGGTGTTCTGCATCGAGTCGGAGGGGATCGAGAACGCCTGTACCAGGAACGTCTTGATCAGCAGCGCGAGGACGAGCGCGATGCCGATCAGGATGGGCAGCTCCTTCCAGAAGGAACGCTGCTTCTTCGGCTGGGGGGACGTCCCGCCCGGCCCCTGGCCGTCGGCCGGGGGCTGCCCGCCCGGCCCAGCGCCGTCACCGCCCGCTCCGGGCTCATTCCCGGAGGTCACGGCGTCGTCCGCGGCCGGGTCGGCTGCGTCCACGGGGCGTCCGCGGTGCTCCTCGCCGTCGTGCCCGGATCGTGCGCCAACCGCCACATCCCCCACGCCAACTCCTCACTCTGTGCCGCTGCCTGCCCCATCCGCGGTGCAGGCCCACTACTCCCATAACGAGCGGGAGTTCCGCAGGGGTCGGGAGCTGGATCGTTCCGTTCGAATCGTCGGAAGCAACCCTATGCGACAGCTGGGGAGCGGCGGTCGACCCCACCGCCGAGTCGGACACCGAAGCGTAGGTTTTCGGTTCGTCCAAGGAGGTCCAGTGGCCCAGCGGCCAGGCGATCCACATGGCCCGTCCGACGACCTCGTCCTCGGAGACGGTGCCGCCGTAGCCCTGGTTCTGATGCGAGCGGGAGTCCGCGGAGTCGGCCCGGTGGTCGCCCATGACCCACAGCCGCCCCTGCGGGACGGTGACGTCGAACTGCGAGTTGGAGGGGGCGTTGCCGGGATACAGATAGTCCTCGTTCAGGGGAACGCCGTTGACGGTGACCCGCCCCTGTGTGTCACAGCACTTCACCCGGTCGCCGCCGACCCCCACGACGCGCTTGATGAGGTCCTTCTCGTCGTCCGAGGGCAGCAGACCGATGAAGGTGAGCGCCTGTTTGACCTGCTTGATGACGACGGGGTCTTCCTTCTTCACGGTCGTCTGCTCGTCCCGCAGCCAGCCGCCGGGGTCCTTGAAGACGACGACGTCCCCGCGCTGCGGCTTCGAGCCGAACCAGGGGGTGAGCTTGTCGACCAGGACGCGGTCGCCGATCTGGATCGTCTGCTCCATGGATCCCGAGGGGATCACGAAGGCCTGGACGAGGAAGGTCTTCAGCACGAGCGCTATGAGGACCGCGACGCCCACGAGGAGGGGTATCTCCTTCATCGCGGAACGCCTGCGGCGTCGTTTGACCTTGCGCTGGAGTTTTCGGCGCTCCGCGCGGGTACGGCCGCCCGCGGGGCTGGCGGCGCGCCGGGCGCCGGTGGGCAGCAGATTGTCGGCGGCGCTGCTGGGCACGCCGCGGGGCTTGCCACGGTTACCCATGGGGCCCCTTCCCGGCCGGCACGCGCGCGTAGGCGTCCGGCCGCTCCAGGCGGGTCCAGTGGGCGCTCGGCCATACGATCCAGTCGGCGCGGCCGATCACGTCGTCGACCGGGATCATGCCGCCGCCGGGCGAGCCCAGCCGGTCGCGGGAGTCGCTGGATTCGCTGCGGTGGTCGCCGAGGACGAACAGGGTGCCGCCGGGCACGACGACGTCGAAGCGCACCGTGGACGGCACGTCGCCGGGATACAGGTACGTCGACTCGTCGACCGACCGGCCGTTCACCTGGATCCTCCCCTCCCTGTCGCAGCAGACCACGCGGTCTCCCCCCACACCCACAACGCGCTTGATGTAGTCGGCATCCCCGAAGTACCCGGTTCCGTCGAACACGACAACATCGCCGCGCCGCGGCTCGGCACCGAAACGGTACGCCAACTTATTTACGAGAACACGGTCGCCGACCCTCAATCCGGACTCCATGGATCCGCTGGGGATCTGGAACGGCTGTGCCACGAACCGGTTGAGCAACAGCGCAAACACGAGGAGGACCAGCAGGGTCAGGCTGATCCGGCCGCCCGGCAGCCAGTGCGCGAGTCGCGACACCAACGCGAAACGCGACCGTCCCTCCTGCCCCTCTGGGTCCGAGGTCTCCTCGGAGTCGGAAGGGCGGGAGGAGCGGTCGCGCTCCGTCGGCTGTGCTTCGGTGTCCATCGGGGCCAGATGTTATCCGGCCCCGCTGTGGACCCCGCGGGGGCGAGCCCCCGAACGCGCTCAGCTCTCGCGCTTCTCCTTGATCTTCGCGGCCTTGCCGCGCAGGTCGCGCAGGTAGTACAGCTTGGCGCGACGCACGTCACCGCGGGTGACGAGCTCGATCTTCTCGACGATCGGGGTGTGCACCGGGAAGGTGCGCTCGACGCCGACGGAGAAGGAGACCTTGCGGACCGTGAAGGTCTCGCGCACGCCGGCACCCTGACGGCGGATCACAACGCCCTTGAACTGCTGCACACGGGAGCGGTTGCCCTCGATGACGCGGACGTGGACGTTGACCGTGTCGCCCGGGCGGAAGGCCGGGACGTCGCTGCGCAGCGACGCGGAGTCGACGGAGTCGAGCAGGTGAGACATTTCGTCTGCTTTCTTCGCTGATGCCACAGGTCATCAACGGGAACTAGATGTTCTGGATGAGAGTCGTGCTCGGCGGGGCGGGCGTCGTGTCCCCCTGTGGCAGGGGCGCACGCCGGACGGCGCACAACAGCGGCCTATTCTTCCACGCCGTCGGTCCTGCGCCAAAATCGGCCGAAGGGCTCCCCGTCCGGGTCGGGCATCCAGCCCAGGATGGAGAGCATCTCGCGGTCCTTCTTGTCGAAGGCCCCGGGGTCGCAGCGCTCGATCAGGTCCGGCCGGTTGGCCGTCGTACGCCGCAGCGCCTCGTCGCGCCGCCAGCGGGCGATCTTGCCGTGGTGGCCGCTGAGCAGCACGTCCGGGATGCCCCGGCCGCGCCACTGGGGCGGTTTGGTGTAGACGGGGCCTTCCAGGAGGTTGGCCATGGCGCCCGGTGCGAAGGAGTCGTCGCGGTGCGACTCGGCGTTGCCCAGGACCCCGGGCAGCAGCCGGGCCACGGCCTCCGTGATGACGAGGACGGCCGCCTCGCCGCCGGCGAGGACGTAGTCGCCGATGGACACCTCGTGGACGGGCATCCGGGTGCCGTACTCGTCGATGACGCGGCGGTCGATGCCCTCGTAGCGGGCCGGCGTGAAGATCAGCCACGGGCGCTCGGAGAGCTCGACGGCGAGTTCCTGGGTGAAGGGCCGGCCGCTGGGCGTGGGGACGATCAGGGTGGGCGCGTGCGCACCCGTCTCGTAGCCGTCCGCCAGGACGGAGTCGAGCGCGTCAGCCCAGGGTTCGGTCTTCATGACCATGCCCGGTCCGCCGCCGTACGGGGTGTCGTCGACGGTGTTGTGCCGGTCGTACGTCCACTCGCGCAGGTCGTGCACCTGGACGTTCAGCTGTCCACGCGCGCGTGCCTTGCCGACGAGGGAGACGTTCAGCGGGTCCAGGTACTCGGGGAAGATCGTGACGACGTCGAGCCGCATCAGCTCTCCGCCTCCGCGTCACGGGTCGAGGCGATCTCCGCGCGGTCGTCGATCAGGCCCGGCGGCGGGGTGATGACCGCCCGCTGCTCCTCCAGGTCGATCTCGGCGACGATCTCCTGGACGAACGGGATCATCACCTCGCTGCCGTCGGGCCGCTCCACGATGAAGAGGTCCTGGGAGGGCAGGTGCGAGATCTCGGTGATCCGGCCGATCTCCACGCCGTCCGCGGTCACCACGTCCAGGTCCATGAGCTGGTGGTCGTAGTACTCGTCCGCTTCCTCGGGCAGCTCCTCCGGGTCGACCTCGGCGATCAGGAGGATGTTGCGCAGGGCCTCGGCCGCGGTGCGGTCGGCGACGCCCTCGAAGCGGAGCAGGAGACGGCCGCTGTGCACCCGGCCGGTCTCGATGGTGAGCGGGCCCGCCGCGGCGGGATCCGTGAGCAGGACGGCGCCGGGCGCGAGCCTCAGGTCCGGCTCGTCGGTACGGACCTCGACGGTGACCTCGCCCTTGATGCCATGGGCGCGGCCGATCCGCGCGACTACGAGCTGCACTTTCGAAGATCTCCTACTCGTCACGACGTCGGGCCGGGGACGGCCCAGTGGCCCTCCCCGGCCCGAGCCGGTGCTGCGTTCGGCGTCAGCGGACGTGGTCCACGTCGACGAGGTCGACGCGGACACCGCGACCGCCGATGGCGCCCACGACGGTGCGCAGAGCGCGCGCGGTGCGGCCGTTGCGGCCGATCACCTTGCCAAGGTCGTCGGGGTGGACCCGGACCTCCAGCACGCGCCCGCGGCGCAGGTTGCGCGAGGCGACCTGCACATCGTCAGGGTTGTCGACGATGCCCTTCACGAGGTGCTCGAGAGCCTCCTCGAGCATGCTCAGGCCTCGGCCGACTCGGACTCGGCGGCGGCCTCGTCCTTCTTCTCCGCCTTCTTCTTCTGGGTGATCGCCTCACCCTTGCCCTCGTCCTCGCCGCTGAGGGCCTCGAACGACGGGCGCGCCTTCTTCGGCTCGGCGACGAGCAGCGGAGCCGGGGCGGGCTCGCCCTTGAACTTCTGCCAGTCGCCGGTCTTCTTCAGAATGGCGAGGACGGGCTCGGTCGGCTGCGCGCCGACACCCAGCCAGTACGCCACACGGTCGGCGTCCACCTCGATGACCGACGGGTTGTAGGTCGGGTGGTACTTGCCGATCTCCTCGATCGCACGGCCGTCACGGCGGGTGCGGGAGTCGGCGACGACGATGCGGTAGTGAGGCGAACGGATCTTGCCCAGACGCTTCAGCTTGATCTTGACTGCCACGGGAGTGGGTTCTCCTGGATTTGACGTGGTTGGGCACGGCGAGAGATGCCGCGTGGGGTTGCGGTACCCGAGTGCCCGATGGACGCGTCAGCCGGAGGAGAGAGGGGTCCTGTGCGACTGTCGAGTACAGCTAGCCATTGTGCCATACCCCACGGGCCGCCTTTGGCCGAGGGGGCGGGAGGGTGGCTGGGCATGCCTGATGGGGCACCCGGCGCATGGGGTGCCCTCGGGGCCTTGCGCGGCCCGGCGTGACGGGGTGCCGCTGCGCCCACCCGTGCCGCCCCAGCGGCACGACTACTCGCAGCTACGCGAATACGGCTGCGCAACAGCACCCCGGCGGCGATGCCCGCGTACCTGCACCGACAGCCACGAGATGCCGGTGTCCCACGCGTGGCGTCGCTACGCCGCTCCCACGACCTCCGGGATCCGGAACGGCTTCCCGCACCCGCCGCACACGATCGGCGCCTGCGCCAGCACCGACGGGACGACCCGGACGTTACGGCCGCAGTCGCAGACCGCCTTGACACGGACGCCGCCTCCGGAGGAGCCGTGGCGGGCGGCCGGGCCCCGGAAGGTCCTGCTGGTGTCGGCCGAGGTCGCCGCGGTGTGGGCCTTCAGGGCGCGCTGGAGCCGTTCCATGGTCGGGCGGTAGCGCCGCTTGGCCTCGGGGTTGAGGGTGACCAGGGAGAAACCGCTGCTGGGGTGCGGTTCCTCCGGGTGGTCCAGGCCCAGCTCCTCGGCGATGACAAGGAATCTGCGGTTGTGGTAGCGGCCGGCGCGGGAGGTGTCGCGGATGCCGCGCGAGGCGGCGATGCCATGGACTGCCTCATGGAGCAGTCGCTCGAAGGAGAGCTCGTGACCGCACGCGGACGACGACTCCCCGATCAGGGACTCTGGCGCGGCGAGATCCGGCAGCTCGGGGTGGTACCGCTGAATGTCGGCCCACGCCTGTGCCAGCTCTGCGGCGAGAACAGGTGGTGTCTGTGTCGTGCTCACGTAATGACAACGAGCCGGAGTGCCGCTGTGTTCCGATTCCGGGGCATCCCAAATAATTTGCACGTACCCGTCAGTTGCGAATGATGCGCCACGACGAGGGCGGGTGGGCCGATCTGCGGAGAAGCCTCGCAGCTCCTACCAAGCCGGTGCGTAGTGATACGTACGCACCGGCGCGTAGGCGGCGTCCACCCGCCGGTGTCTCCGTGCTCCGCGGAAGCGCAAGAGGCGTTTCGGCCGCTCTCGCCGCGCGGGGCGTCGTCTCAGTAGGCGCGCGCCACGACCGCGACGTTACCGGGCGCGTCATCGGCGTCCGGCACCGACCCGTCCTCGGCGACCAGACACCGTACGGTCACGGCGTGCTCGGCCAGCCGGGCCTCGCCCTCCTCGCCGAGGGTCGCCCACGGGATACGCGCCCACCCGCCGGCGGTCGCCGCGTCGATGGCCTGCTCGACGCTGGACACCTCCGACGTACGGGACTCGCGGCGCTCACGGGACTGGGTCAGCAGCAGCGCCTGGTCCTCTTCGAGGACCTTGGGGAGCAGGCCGGCCAGGGCGTCCAGCGCGACCGGCTCCTTGCCTCCCGGGATGCGGCGGGCCAGCATCGCGGTGCCGCTCTCCAGGTCACGGGGCCCGACCTCGATCCGTACGGGCACGCCCTTGAGCTCCCAGTCGACCGCGCGGCGGCCGAAGGGGGTGTCGGTGCGGTCGTCGACGTGGACGCGGATGCCGATCGCCTTCAGCTGGTCGCCGATCTCGCGGACCTTGGCCAGAACCGCCTCGTCGCCCTTGATGGCCAGGACGACGACCTGGGTCTGCGCCAGACGCGGCGGAACCCTGAGGCCGTGGTCGTCGCCGTGCATCATCACGAGCGCGCCGATCATGCGGGTGGTCGAGCCCCAGGAGGTCTGCCAGACGAGCTCCTGGGTGCCCTCCTGCGAGAGGTAGGAGGTGTTGAAGGCCTTGGCGAAGTTCTGGCCCAGCTCATGGCTGGTGGCCATCTGGAGGGCCTTGCCGTCGCCCATCATCCCTTCGAGCGTGAGGGTGTTGATGGCTCCGGCGAAGCGCTCCTTGACCGTCTTGCGGCCGGGCAGCACGTCCATCGCGAGGACGTTCACCATGAAGTCCTCGTAGACCTTGCGGTGGATGTGCGAGGCGAAGTCGCGGGCGTCCTCTCGGGTGGCGTGCGCGGTGTGCCCCTCCTGCCACAGGAATTCGGTCGTGCGCAGGAAGAGCCGGGGGCGCAGTTCCCAACGGACCACGTTCGCCCACTGGTTGATCAGCAGGGGCAGGTCGCGGTAGCTCTGCACCCACTTCGAGAAGTAGTCGTTGATGATCATCTCGGAGGTGGGGCGGACGACCGCCGGCTCCTCCAGCTCCTTGCCGCCGCCGTGCGTGACGACCGCGAGCTCCGGTGCGAAGCCCTCGACGTGGTCCGCCTCGCGTGTGAGGTACGACTGCGGGATCAGCAGCGGGAAGTACGCGTTCTGGGTTCCCGTCTCCTTGATGCGGGCGTCCATCTCGGCCTGCATCCGCTCCCACAGCCCGTATCCGTACGGTCGGATGACCATGGTGCCGCGCACCGGACCGTTGTCGGCCAGCTCGGCCTTGTTGATCAGATCCTGGTACCACCGCGGGAAGTCGTCCGCCCGGGGCGTGAGAACGGGTGCCTTGGTCATGGCGAGATGGTACGGGTCCATGTTGCCGGAATGTGAATTCCGGCCACGCGCGCGGGGAAGCCACAAGCAGGGGGCCGCGACCTCTGGACGCGGCGTCGGGTGCGGAGTTTCCTGGCATACGGGAAAGCCTGAGCGCATGTCACGGGGGCCACGGAATCGGGCACAGAGACAACTCTCGGCGGATTGGGGCGCTTTCGATGACACCTACGCTCGTGCGGCAGCACCTACCTCGCGCGGGGGCGGCACCCCGCGTGGATCTGTGTGCACGCGCGCGTGACTGGTCCGAGATCCAGGAGCGGATGCTGGTTCCGCTCTACGAGGCCGTCCACGAGCGACTGGAGGTGGGTCCCGGCACCCGGCTGCTGGGCCTCGGCTGCGGCAGTGGGCTGGCCCTCCTGATGGCGGCGGCCAGAGGCGCGGCCGTCACCGGCGTCGAGTCCCGCGCACCGGAACGGCTGGCTCTCGCGCGCGGGCGGCTGCTGCCCGAGGCGTGGGACACGCGCGCGCGTGCCGGCACCCGGCTCGTCGAAGGCTCGCCTCGCGACGCGGCGGACGCACGCACGTCCGCGTACAACCTGGTGACGGCGTTCGAGCCGATCGGATGCCTCGCGGGCGACTCGGAGGGGCTCGGTGAGACCCTCGCGGACGCGGTGCCGTTCGCGGAGCGAGGGGCTGCGGTGGTGCTCGCCGGCTGGGGCCCGCCGGAGCGCTGCGCCACCTCGTCGGTGCTGCGGGTCGCCACCAAGCTGGCCGATCCCCTGCGCGGTACGGGCAGTTGGCGCCCCGCCCTGCGGGACGACCTGGAGGAGGTCGCCACGCGCGCGGGCCTGCGGCCGGACGGCTCCGGGCGGGTGGCGTGCCCCTTCGGATACGCGGATGTCGACAGTGCCGTACGCGGGCTGCTGTCGACGGGCTTGTTCGACGGGGCGATCATGGCGACCGATCAGGCGCAGGTGGACAAGGAGGTGGCGGAGGCACTGCATCCGCATCAGCGACAGGACGGGACGGTGTGGATGCCGAACGTCTTCCGGTACCTGATCGCGCGCGTGCCCTGAAACCGGGGGCGGCGACCGACGGGGCCGGGGAGCTCTCGGGGGTCCTGCCTGCGTGTCGTCAGTGGGTGTCGTCCTTCGTCAGTCGTGTGATCCCCGCGATCCGGTACGCGTCCGCCTCCTCCAGCGTCTCGTTCTCCAGCAGCGCCTCGGCCAGCGCGTTCAACTGCCCACGGTGGTCACGGAGTTTGCGGCAGGCCTCCTCGTAGCACGCGTCGACGATCCGGCGCATCTCGGCGTCGATCACGTCGAGGGTGTGCGGGGCGGCCGAGAGCCCGTACGCCTGCTGGGCGTCGCTCGGCAGGGCGGACAGCCGGCCCACGCGCTCGCTCATGCCCCAGCGGGCCACCATCCCGCGCGCGATGTTGGTGACCTGTTCGAGGTCGTTCTCGGCGCCCGTGGTGACGACGCCGTAGACCACCTGTTCCGCGGCCATGCCGCCGAGGGCGCCGATGATGCGGCCCCGCAGATAGCCCTCCGAGTGCGCGTACCGTTCCACCTCGGGGGTCGACATCGTCACGCCGAGCGCCCGGCCGCGCGGCACGATGGTGATCTTGCGGACGGGGTCGGCGCCCGGCTGGAGCATGCCGAGGAGGGCGTGACCGCTCTCGTGGTAGGCGGTGCGGCGCCGGTCCTCCTCGGGCATCACCAGGGTGCGCTCCGCCCCCAGTTGCACCTTCTCCAGCGCCTCCGACAGGTCCGCGGCGGTCACCTGCTCCTGCTTGCGCTTGACCGCGAGGAGCGCGGCCTCGTTGGCGAGGTTGGCCAGATCCGCACCGGTCATGCCGGGGGTCGTACGGGCCAGCTGGGTCAGGTCGACGTCCGTGGCGAGCGGGATGCCGCGGGTGTGGATCCGCAGGATCGCCTCGCGTCCGCCGCGGTCCGGGGGCGCGACGCTGACCACCCTGTCGAAGCGGCCGGGCCGGGTCAGTGCCGGGTCGAGGATGTCGGCGCGGTTCGTCGCGGCGATGACGATCACGCCCTCCGAGCCGGAGAAGCCGTCCATCTCGGTGAGGATCTGGTTCAGGGTCTGCTCGCGCTCGTCGTGGCCGCTGACCGACGCGCCGCCGCCGCGCACCCGGCCGATGGTGTCGATCTCGTCGATGAAGATGATCGACGGCGCCACCTTGCGGGCCTCGGCGAACAGCTCCCGCACCCGGGAGGCGCCCACACCGACGATCATCTCGATGAACTCGGAGGCGGAGGCCGAGAAGAACGGCACTCCCGCCTCGCCCGCCACCGCACGCGCCAGCAGGGTCTTGCCGGTGCCGGGCGAGCCCGCGAGCAGCACGCCGCGCGGCATCTTGGCGCCCATCCTGCGGTAGGCGTCGGGGTGTTCCAGGAAGTCGACTACGTCGTCGAGTTCGCCCTTGACCTCGTCGATGCCGGCCACGTCGGCGAAGGTCGTGCGTTCCGTGCCCGCCTGGAGCTCGACCGGCTTGGGCGGCGCCTTGCGGCCGAGCATGCCGCCCGCGCCGCCCATGCCCGCTCCCATGCGCCGCGCGATGAAGACCCAGACCAGGATCAGAAGCGCGATCGGGATCAGGGAGAACAGCACATTGGACAGGACGCTGCGCTCCTGCACGACCGGCTGCGCCGTCACCGTGACGTCGTTGCCGCTCAGTTGGCGCCAGAGCTCGTCGTCGGCGAAGGCGGGGCGCTGGGTACGGAACTTGGTGTAGTCGCCGTCGCCGTCGGGGTTGTCCCGGGCGTTCTTGAGCTCGCCCTGGATCGCGTCGCCCTTGGAGTAGATCTTGGAGACGTTGTCGGCCTCGACCTGTCGGCTGAACTCCGTGTAGGAGATCGTCGGCTCGCTGCCCCGGTCGAAATACGTCAGTCCCACATAGGCGAGCAGGAACACGATCACCGCGGTGAGGAGCAGGCCCCACCAGCGACCGCGTAGCCGTCGGCCACCGGGCCGCCCGGGCGGCTCCTCCGGCGTGCCCTCGGTGCGCCACGGCCGGTCAGGGGCCTTGCGAGGTGGCGCGGCATTGCTCATATCTGGACGTTACGGCAGATGTCTGGCGGTGGCACGCGCTGAGGGCGCCCCTCCGCGAAGGAAGGGCGCCCTCTTCAGACGCTTGGCGCGGGAACCGTCCGCCCGGGCAGGCGGGGCCCGTCAGCCCATGAACTTCTTGAACTCGTCCGGCAGCTCGAAGTCCTGCCCGGCCTGCTGGCCCGGCAGCCCGAACGCACCGCCCGGAGCACCGCCCTGAGCGGCGGCGGCCCTGCGCGCGGCCTCCTCCTGCTCCTGCTGCTTGCGCTTCATCGGGTTGCCGGAGCGCTGCTTGCCCTTGGCCTTCTTCGGCTGCTTCTTGGTACGGCCGGGACCGCCGCCCATGCCCGGCATCCCCGGCATGCCCGGCATGCCGCCGCCCTGGGCCATGCGGGACATCATCTTGCGGGCCTCGAAGAACCGCTCGACCAGGTTCTTGACCGCGCCGACCTCGACGCCGGAACCGCGGGCGATACGGGCGCGCCGCGAGCCGTTGATGATCGTCGGCTCCTGGCGCTCGGCCGGGGTCATCGACTTGATGATCGCGGCCGTACGGTCGACGTCACGCTCGTCGAGGTTGTTGATCTGGTCCTTGATCTGGCCCATGCCCGGGAGCATGCCGAGCAGCTTGGAGATGGAGCCCATCTTCCTGACCTGCTCCATCTGGGCCAGGAAGTCGTCGAGGGTGAAGTCCTGGCCCTTCTTGGAGGCCAGCTTCTCGGCCATCTTCTGGGCTTCGGCCTGGTCGAAGGTCTTCTCCGCCTGCTCGATCAGGGTGAGCAGGTCACCCATGTCGAGGATGCGGGAGGCCATCCGGTCCGGGTGGAAGGCGTCGAAGTCGTCGAGCTTCTCGCCGTTCGACGCGAACATGATCGGCTTGCCGGTGATCTGCCGGATCGACAGGGCGGCACCACCGCGGGCGTCACCGTCGAGCTTGGAGAGCACCACGCCGTCGAAGCCGACGCCGTCGCGGAAGGCCTCGGCGGTGTTGACCGCGTCCTGACCGATCATCGCGTCGACGACGAACAGGATCTCGTCCGGCGAGACCGCGTCCCGGATGTCGGCGGCCTGCTGCATCATCTCCTGGTCGATGCCCAGGCGGCCGGCGGTGTCCACGATCACGATGTCGTGGACCTTGGCCTTGGCGTGCTCGATGGAGTCCTTGGCGACCTTGACCGGGTCACCGACGCCGTTGCCCGGCTCGGGCGCGTAGACCGCGACACCGGCGCGCTCGGCGACGACGCTCAGCTGGTTGACGGCGTTCGGACGCTGGAGGTCACAGGCGACGAGCAGCGGCGAGTGGCCCTGCTCCTTCAGCCAGCGGCCGAGCTTGCCCGCGAGGGTGGTCTTACCGGCGCCCTGGAGACCGGCCAGCATGATCACGGTGGGCGGCTGCTTGGCGAAGCGCAGACGCCGGGTCTCCCCACCGAGAATGGTGACGAGCTCGTCGTTGACGATCTTCAGAACCTGCTGGGCGGGGTTCAGCGCCTTGGAGACCTCGGCGCCGAGGGCACGCTCCTTGACGTTCTTGATGAACGTGCGGACGACAGGAAGGGCCACATCCGCTTCGAGGAGCGCGATGCGGATCTCGCGCGCTGTGGCGTCGATGTCCGCTTCGGAGAGCCGTCCCTTGCCGCGCAGGTTCTTGAAAGTCGCTGAAAGGCGATCGGAGAGAGTGTCGAACACGGCGCTCGCGGTCCTCGGGGTCGGTGGCTGCTGACAATCGCCCTCCAGGGTATCCCGGCGGCACAGGTTGCCGGGATCCCCCGGGTCAGGCCCGCAAGGTCTCCTCCAGCTTCCTGGCCACGGACGCCGCCTCGTCGCGGGGCAGCGGCGCCCCCTCGGGGCCTGTGACATAGAACGCGTCGACGGCGTTCGCACCGAGCGTGCTGACATGTGCGCTGCGCACCCGCACGCTCGCGTCCTCCAGTGCTCGCCCGATCCGGAACAGCAGCCCGGGCGCGTCCTGGGCCCGGACCTCGATCACCGTGGCCAGGCGGGAGGCGGCCGGATGCACCGACACCCTGGCCGGCGGCGCGACCACGCCCCGGCGGCGCGGATAGGCGGCGTCCCGCTCGGTGAGCCGGCCCGCGATGTCCAGGGTGCCGTCCAGGGCGCGTACGAGGTCGGCACGCAGCCGGGCGGCCTGCGGCAGGGAGCCGTACTCGGCGGCGACCCGCCAGTTCAGCAGCAGGACGCAGCCGTCGACACCGGCGGGCAGGTCGAGGGCGCTCAGTTCCGCGGTGCGCACGGTCAGGCGGTGCATCGCGAGGACGCCGGCCACCGCGGGCAGCACGCCCGGCTGGTCCGGTACGGCGATGAGGAGCTCCACACCGAGCGGCTCGGGGTCCCCGGGGGGCTGCCCCTCGGCGGGCGGCTCGGGATGCGCGCGCAGCGACAGCACCGGGCCGCCCGTCGCCGCGGCCTCGATGGCGAGCCGCTCCTGCTCGGCGGTGGGCGCGGCGGCCTGGGGCTCGCCGGGGGCGTCCCCCGCCAGCACGGCCGCCACCCGTTTCACCAGGTCGGCGACGAGCGAACCGCGCCATGAGGACCAGGCGGCCGGGCCGGTGGCCAGGGCGTCCGCCTCGGTCAGGGCGTGCAGCAGCTCCAGCGTGCCCTCGGTGCGGACCGCCTCGGCGACCGACCGCACGGTGGCCGGGTCCTCCAGGTCGCGCCGGGTGGCCGTCTCGACGAGCAGCAGGTGATGGCGTACGAGGGTGGAGAGCACCGTGACGTCGTCGCGGTCGAAGCCGATGCGGGCGGCCATGTCCTTGACGATGATCTCGCCGGCCACGGAATGGTCGCCGGGCCAGCCTTTGCCGATGTCGTGCAGCAGCGCGGCGACCAGCAGAAGGTCGGGGCGGTGGACGCGGCGGGTGAACTCGGAGGCGCGCACGGCCGTCTCGATCAGATGCCGGTCGACGGTCCAGATGTGCACGGCGTTGCGCTGTGGGCGGCAGCGCACCCGCTCCCAGTCGGGCAGGAAGTGGGTGATCAGCCCCTCGGCCTCCAGGGCCTCCCACACGTCGATCGTGGGGCGCCCGGAGCCCAGCAGGGTCACGAGCTGCTCGCGTGCCTCGGCGGGCCAGGGCGTGGGCAGGGGGCGCACGGTGGCGGCGAGGCGCCGTACCGCGTGCAGGGAGAGCGGGAGGCCGGCCTGTGCGGCGGCGGCCGCGGCGCGCAGCGGGAGCACGGGGTCGCGGTCGGGGCGCGCGGTGCGGGCGAGCACCACCTCGCCGTCCTGCTCGACCACGCCCTCCGCCAGTGGTGAGCGCTCGACGCCCGGCTTCCCGCCGCCCAGCATGGCGCGCAGCCTCGGCCGCACGGCTCGCGCCCGCAGTACGCGCCCCACCTCGCGCCATGTCACATCGCTCGCGTACGAGATGACCCGCGCCGCCTCGTACACCTGCCGCAGCAGGGTGTCCGCGTCGAGCAGCCCGAGCTCGGCGGCGACCTGGTCCTGCTCCTGGAGTGCGAGCCGGTCCGTCGCCCGTCCGGTGGTCAGGTGCAGGGCGTCGCGGACGTCGAGCAACCGGCGCCGGGCGTCGGCGAGGCCCTCGCGCGGGGCGTCCGCCAGCCAGGACGCGGCGACGGCACGCAGGATGGTGGCGTCCCGCAGACCGCCTCGGGCTTCCTTCAGGTCGGGTTCCAGGAGGTACTGCAACTCGCCCTGACGCTCGGCGCGTTCGGCGGACAGCTCCTGGAGTTCGGGGAGCCTGCGGGGCGCCTGGTTGCGCCAGTCGGCGAGGACCGCCGTCCGCAGTCCCGCGGTCAGGCCGAGGTCGCCCGCGATGTGCCGGGCGTCCAGCAGGCCGAGCTGGACCTTGAGGTCCTCGCCCGCCGTCCTGCGGGCCTCGGCGGGCGTGCGCACGGAGTGGTCGAGGGCGAGACCGAGGTCCCACACGGGGTACCAGAGGCGGTCGGCGAGGGCGGCCACCGCCTTGCCGTCGGTGCCGTCGTGCAGCAGGAGCAGGTCCAGATCGCTGCGCGGGGACAGCTCGCCACGGCCGTAGCCGCCGACCGCGACGAGGGACACGCCGCGCACCTCTTCGGCGCCGGCGGCGAACAGGCCGGTCAGCCAGTCGTCGGTCAGCTCCGCGAGGGCGGAACGGCGCGGCGGCCCGGACCGCGCCTCCTCGGTGAGGAGGCGCAGCCGGGCCGCCGCGTAGCCGCTGGGTCCCGAGTCCTCTGTTTCGTTGTGCACGTCCGTACCCGACACCCAGTTGCTCCTGTTCCTCCGTGTCAGAGCGCGTCCGGTCCGCGCTCGCCGGTCCGGACCCGTACGGCCGTCTCGACCGGGAGGGACCAGACCTTGCCGTCACCGATCTTGCCGGTTCGGGCGGCCTTGACGATGACGTCGATCAGCTGCTCGGCGTCGTCGTCCTCGGCGAGGACCTCGATCCGGATCTTCGGGACCAGGTCGACGGTGTACTCGGCACCGCGGTAGACCTCGGTGTGACCGCGCTGGCGGCCGTAGCCGCTCGCCTCGGTGACCGTCAGACCGTGCACTCCGAAGGCCTGGAGGGCTTCCTTGATCTCGTCGAGCCGGTGCGGCTTGACGACTGCGGTGATGAGCTTCATGCGTCCACCTTCTTGCTCGCGGCGGCGGCCACGGGGGCCGGGGCGGCGGCGGTCCGGGCGGCACCGCCACCGGCGCCGCTGAAGTCGTATGCGGTCTCGGCGTGCTCGGCCTGGTCGATGCCGGCGACCTCCTCGTCCTCGGTGACCCGCATGCCGATCGTCTTGTCGAGAATGAAGGCGAGGACCGCGGAGACGACGAGGGAGTAGGCGAGGACCGCGAAGACTCCGGCGCACTGCTTCCAGAACTGGGCCATGCCGCCGCCGTAGAAGAGACCGGCCACGTCGGACTGGCCGCCGCCGGTGGCGAAGAACCCGATGAGCAGGGAGCCGGCGATACCGCCGACCAGGTGGACGCCGACGACGTCGAGGGAGTCGTCGTAGCCCAACTTGTACTTCAGGCCGACGGCCATGGCGCACAGGACACCGGCGATGGCGCCGACGGCGATCGCGCCGAGCGGGGAGACCGCGCCGCCGGCCGGGGTGATGGCGACGAGTCCGGCGACCGCGCCGGAGGCGGCACCGAGGGTGGTGAACGCGCCGTGGCGGATCTTCTCGTAGGCGAGCCAGGCCAGCATGGCGGCGGCGGTGGCGACCTGCGTGTTGACGAACATCAGCGCGCCGACGCCGTCGTCGTTGCCGAGCCAGGAGCCGGCGTTGAAGCCGAACCAGCCGAACCACAGCAGGCCGGAGCCGAGCATGACCAGCGGCAGGCTGTGCGGACGCATCGGGTCCTTCTTGAAGCCGACCCGCTTGCCGATGACCAGGATCACGCCGAGCGCCGCGGCACCCGCGTTGATGTGGACCGCGGTACCACCGGCGAAGTCGATCACACCGAGCTTGAAGGCCCAGCCACCGCTCGGCGCCCAGACCCAGTGGGCGACCGGGAAGTAGACGATGATCGCCCACAGGGTGATGAACAGCGCCCACGCGGAGAACTTCACGCGGTCCGCGAGCGCGCCGCTGATCAGGGCGGGCGTGATGATCGCGAACATCAGCTGGAACACGGCGAAGACATAGACGGGGATGTTGTAGATGTCCCACAGCTCGGTCTTGCCGATTCCGCTGAGGCCGACGAAGTCGGAGGACCAGCCGATGAGGCCGCCGTGCGAATCGCCGAATGCGAGCGAGAAGCCGAACAGCACCCACAGGACGGTGACGATTCCCAGGCTGATGAAGCTCATCATCAGCATGTTGAGGGTGCTCTTGACGCGGACCATGCCTCCGTAGAAGAAGGCCAGGCCCGGGGTCATGAGCATCACCAGGGCGGAACAGATGAGCATGAAACCTGTGTTGGCGGGCGACAGCTCTACCTTGTCTGCCGCCATCATGATGGCTGGTGCCATCGGCGTCTCCTCGTCATTGGTACGGCCCCGTGCGGGCGAAGCCTGAGCGGAATGAGGGGCGGGCCGGTTATGCGCCATGAGATTGGCGCAGCGCGGTTTCCGTCGAAGCCCCTCGTTGTTTCGCCGCCGTGACAAGGGCGCCTTCTGTGTTACGCGTCGATGAACTGCCGGATATGCGGCTGCCTGATCGTTATCGTGGCGCAACCTTCACTGAACGAAGGAAAGAGACCGGCCGCGGTCGGCCTTCCGATGACCTGGCATGGGGGAGCCGAGTCGGGCAGTTCGGGAGGGCCGGCCGCGGCCGGGGTTCTGGGGTTCCCAGGGTGTCCCTGGGCTTCAGACCGCCTCCGCGGTCTCGGGCAGTTCCACGGCGAGCTTGTCCGTCAGGTCCACGACCTCGGCGAGATCCCCGAAGTCGCGTGCGGCCGTGTCGACCGTCTTTCGGATACGGGTGTTGACACGCTCGGAGCGCACCTTCTTGGCGATGTGCATGGCCTGCTCGGCGTAGACCGCGCTCTGCCCGGGCTCGCGCCGCAGCAGATGGACCGTGGCCATGCCGATGAGGTTCAGCGCGTAGGACCGCTGGTGCTCGGCGTCCTTCGCGAACAGGTCCACGGCCTGCTGCATCAGCGGCTCGGCGAGCGAGGCGTAGGTGGGGCTGCGGCCGGCTACATAGGCGAGGTCGCGGAAGGAGTGGGAATTCTCGCCGTACAGCTCGGCCTCGGAGAAGAAGCGGATCCAGTCGGGGTCCGGCTCGTCCCACTCGTCGGCCTCGGCGAAGGTGTCCTCGGCCATCCGGACGGCCCGCTTGCACTTGCCGGGCTGGCCCATGTTGGCGTAGGCGCGGGCCTCCATCGCATACAGCATCGACTGGGTGCGCGGGCTCGCGCAGTCCCGGCTGCCGTACTGCGCGAGGTGGATCAGCTCCAGCGCGTCGTCGGGCCGGCCGAGGTGGATCATCTGGCGGCTCATGCTCGAGAGGACGTACGAGCCGAGCGGCCGGTCGCCGGCCTCCTTGGCGGCGTGCAGGGCCAGGACGAAGTACTTCTGCGCGGTGGGCTGGAGCCCCACGTCGTAGGACATCCAGCCGGCCAGCTCGGCCAGTTCGGCGGCGACCTTGAACAGCTTGCGGGTGGTGGCCTCGGGGTGGGGTTCCTGGAGCAGGTCGGTCACCTCGTGCAGCTGGCCCACCACGGCCTTGCGGCGCAGTCCGCCGCCGCACTGGGCGTCCCACTGCCGGAACATCACGGTCGTGGACTCCAGGAGGTCCAGCTCGGGCTTGGAGAGCCGGCCACGCGCGCGTGAGGACGGGACGGGCGTGGGCTCCTGGTACGGGGTGGGCGGGGCGGGGACGAGCCAGCGCTGCATCGGTTCGATGAGGGCCGGGCCCGCGGACAGGGCCAGCGAGCTCCCGAGGAAGCCGCGCCGCGCCAGCATCAGGTCGCTGCGCGAGAACTCGCTGAGCAGGGCCACCGTCTGCGGGCCCGTCCAGGGCAGGTCCACACCGGACGCGGAGGGTGACTGACGGGCGGCGCGCAGGCCGAGGTCCTCGACGGAGACGACGCAGCCGAACCGCTCGGAGAACAGCTCGGACAGGATCCGCGGGATCGGCTCGCGGGGGTTCTCGCCGTCCAGCCAGCGGCGTACGCGTGAGGTGTCGGTGGAGATGTGATTGGCGCCCAACTGGCGGGCCCTGCGGTTGACTTGGCGGGCGAGCTCGCCCTTCGACCAGCCGCTGCGCACGAACCAGGAGGTGAGCAGCTCGTTCGGGCGCTTGTCAGCGTGCGACGCGCCGCCGGCGCTCGTACCGCTTCCGCTGTTGCCGCTCACTGGAACGCCCCCATCCCTTGGACCACTTGTCACCGAGTGCGCCAAGCCCTATCAGAATGCCGGTAACCACCGTCGCCCGTCCGGCACTTGTCACCCTTCGAACGGAATGCCGACTTGCCTCCGGCATACCCACGAGTGCATGTGCCCCCGGGGTTCATGCACACACGGTAATCCTACGATCACGGCCCCAGCCACGGCGATCCCGGAAACGCCACCATTCGCCACCCCTTCGAATGAACTAACGCTCGCCTCCGCGCGATTCACTTGACATAGGACGGCCCGAAGTGGGCGGAACGAAGCACTCGGGGGCGCATGTCGCGGAGTTGGCGACCGGAGTGCTCCCGAACGCCGCGTTGACCGAGCCACGCCGGCGGGTAACCGGCCGCCCAAGGACACGCAGGGTCACATGACGCATCCGCGTCGTAACCACCGGCGCGCTGGACCCGTTGGAGGGGGCATGGGCTTCACGATCGGCGGCATCCGGGAGATCCGGTCCGGCTCGCGTCGACGCGGTCGCTCCTCGGAGTGCACCGCCGTCGCCGAGTTCACCGGACTGTGGGGCTGGGACGTGGTGCCCGGCGCGCGTGCCGCCGCGGGCGCCTGCTCGTGCGGCCGTTCCGACTGCCGCAATCCCGGCGCACACCCCCTGGGCTTCGCTCCCCGCATCCCTGCCGGGGCCACCCTCGACGAGGCCACCAAGGCGTGGGCGGAGTTCCCGGGCGCGGCGGTGATGCTGCCGGTCGGGCAGGCGTTCGATGTGATCGAGGTGGCCGAGCCCGCCGGCCGCCGCGCGCTGACCCGGCTCGAGCGCATGGGACTCCCCCTCGGCCCGGTCACCGCCACCCCCGAGGGCCGCGCCCACTTCTTCGTCGCCCCCGGGGCCGCCGCCGAGCTCCCCGGACTGCTCTACCGCATGGGCTGGGACGACCCGACCCACCTGGATCTGCGCGGCCTCGGCCCGGGCGCGCACATCACGGCGCCGCCGTCCGACCGGGGCGGTCTGGGCCCGGTCCGCTGGCTGCGGCCACCGGCGCTGGACACGGCGACGAAGCCGCCGGCGGCGCGACTGCTGCTGGGCACGCTGGCCTACGTCGCACACAGGTCGCGCGCGTAGGACACGACCTAGGCGCAACCAGCGAAGCGCCCGTCCCCCAACTGCACCTTGGGAGGCGGGCGCTTCTCCGAGCGACCACATACGGAAATCCGTAGGTGAAATGTCCCTTTGTGGGTGTAGGTGTTTCACTCCCCGATAAGGGCGTCGACGAACGCCTCCGGCTCGAACGGCGCCAGGTCGTCGGCGCCCTCGCCCAGCCCGACCAGCTTCACCGGCACGCCCAGCTCGCGCTGGACCGCGACGACGATGCCGCCCTTGGCCGTGCCGTCCAGCTTGGTGAGCACGATGCCGGTGATGTCGACGACCTCGGCGAAGACCCGGGCCTGCACGAGGCCGTTCTGCCCGGTCGTGGCGTCCAGCACGAGCAGCACCTCGTCCAGCGGCGCGTGCTTCTCCACGACCCGCTTGACCTTGCCGAGCTCGTCCATGAGGCCGGCCTTGGTGTGCAGACGCCCGGCGGTGTCGATGAGGACGACGTCCGAGCCCATCTCCTTGCCCTCCTTCACCGCGTCGAAGGCGACGGAGGCGGGGTCGCCGCCCTCGGGACCGCGCACGGTGTAGGCGCCGACCCGCTCGCCCCAGGTCTGGAGCTGGTCGGCGGCGGCGGCACGGAAGGTGTCCGCGGCGCCCAGGACGACGCTGCGGCCGTCGGCGACGAGGACACGGGCGAGCTTGCCGGTGGTGGTGGTCTTGCCGGTGCCGTTGACGCCGACGACCATGACGATGCCGGGCTTGCTGGTCTCCGGTTCGGTCTTGACCGTGCGGTCGAATTCGGTGCCGACCAGCTTGAGCAGCTCTTCGCGCAGCAGGCCGCGCAGCTCGGCGGGCGTGCGGGTGCCGAGCACCTTCACGCGCTCGCGCAGGCCCTCGACCAGCTCCTGGGTGGGCGCCACACCGACGTCGGCGGTGAGCAGCGTGTCCTCGATCTCCTCCCAGGTGTCCTCGTCGAGGTGCTCGCGCGACAGGAGCGTGAGCAGCCCCTTGCCGAGCGCGTTCTGGGAGCGGGAGAGCCGGGCGCGCAGCCGGATCAGGCGGCCGGCGGTGGGCTCCGGCACCTCGATCGCGGTCGGCGGGAGCTCTTCGACGACGGGCGGTTCCTCGACGGCGACCCCGGTCGAGCCGTCGGGCAGGTCCACCTCCTCTATGGTCCGGCGCTCTTCGTCGCGCGGTGTCTCGGCCTCGTCGCCGACGTGCGGCTCGGCCGGAGGGGCAGTGATGTCGGGGGCGGCCGGGGGCGGCGGAGGCAGCTGCTTCTTGCGCCGGCTGCCGACGATGAGCCCGCCGAGCGCGCCGAGCACGACCACGGCGATGACTACAGCAAGGATGACGATGTCCATAACGCGTCCAGTATCGGCCATGGAGTCCGGCGACACCCCTCTGGATGTCTGACACACCGTCAGCTAACGTCCGCTTTCACACCCGCCCGGTGAAGGGGGACCCCTATGCCCGTCACGGTCGTACGCTTCAACCTCGTCGAGCCCGACGCGACCCCCGCCTCGCTCGCCGCCCGTTACCGGGCCGCCCTGGAGATGGCGGCCTACGCCGACGAGCGCGGCATCACCACCGTGCAGACGGAGGAGCACCACGGCGCCGAGAACAACTGGCTGCCGTCCCCCTTCGCCTTCGCCTCCGCGGTCTTCGGCGCGACCCGGACCATCGCCGTCACGGTCTCCGCGATCATCGGCCCGCTGCACGACCCACTGCGCCTCGCCGAGGACATCGCCGTACTGGATCTGCTGAGCGGCGGACGACTCGTGACGGTGGCGGGCATCGGGTACCGCCCCGAGGAGTACGCCCTGTTCGACGTGGACTGGAAGCGGCGCGGCAGGCTCCAGGACGAGCTGCTGGAGACGTTGCTGAAGGCGTGGACGGGCGAGCCCTTCGAGTACCGGGGCCGTACGGTACGGATCACTCCGCGCCCGTTCACCGACCCGCACCCCCTGCTGCTGGTCGGCGGCTCCTCGAAGGCCGCCGCGCGCCGGGCCGCCCGGCTCGGCCTGCCGTTCTTCCCCAGCGCGCATCTGCCGGAGCTGGAGGCGTACTACAAGGAGCGGCTGGTGGAGTACGGCACCGAGGGCTGGACGATGATGCCGGCCGCCGAGACACCGCTGCTGCACATCGCCGAGGACCCCGACCGGGCCTGGGCGCAGTACGGCCGGCACTTCCTGCACGAGGCACGGACGTACGCCTCCTGGCAGTCCGGCGAGATCCGCTCGGCGGTGAAGTCGGCGGCCACGAGCGTGCCGGAGCTGCGCGCCGAGGGCGTGTACCGGATCGTCACGCCCGACGAGTGCGTGGCCCTGGGGTTCGACAACTACGTCCTGCACCCGCTGTCGGGCGGGATGCCGGTGGAAGAGGGGTGGCGGAGCCTCAGGCTGTTCTGCGAGCGGGTGCTGCCAGGGCTCGGCGACTGACCGGCCGTACACGACACCGCCGCCCCGGCTCCGGCAGTGGCCGAGCCGGGGCGGCGGCGTGGTTACGGGGAGAGGGGCAGCGGGGACTTGGCCCTTCCCCCCGGGTCCGGGGGCCGGTCAGCCCATCTCCTCCAGCTTCTTGCCCTTGGTCTCGGGCACGAACTTGAGGATGAAGGGGATGGAGAGGAAGGCGAACACCGCGTACATGACGTAGGTGAGCGACAGGTTCCAGTCCGCCAGGTCCGGGAAGGTGATCGTGATCAGCCAGTTGGCGATCCACTGGGCCGACGCGGCCACGCCCAGGGCGGCGGCGCGGATCTTGTTCGGGAAGACCTCGCCGAGCATGACCCAGACGACCACGCCCCAGGACAGGGCGAAGAAGAGGACGAAGGCGTTGGCGGCGATCAGCGCCACATAGCCCTGCGCGGTCGGCAGCGGGTCGTTGCCGCTCTGGAAGGAGAACGCCCAGGCCGCCGCCGCGAGGGCGATGCCCATGCCGATGGAGCCGATGAGGGCGAGCGGCTTGCGGCCGATGCGGTCGACGAAGATCATCGCGATCACGGTGCCGATGATGTTGATGATCGAGGTCTCGAACGAGTAGAAGAACGAGCTCGACGGGTCGACGCCGACGGACTGCCACAGCAGGTTCGAGTAGTAGAAGATGACGTTGATGCCGACCAGCTGCTGGAAGACGGAGAGGCCGATACCGATCCACACGATCGGCAGGAGGCCGGACCTGCCGCCCAGCAGGTCCTTGAAGGTGGACTTGTGGTCGCTGCGCATGGCCTGGTCGATCTCAGCGACACGGCTGTCCAGGTCGATGTCGCCCTCGACGTCGGCGAGCACCTTCTTGGCGTCGGTGATACGGCCGACGCTGATCAGATAGCGCGGGGACTCGGGGATGGCGAAGGAGAGCAGCCCGTAGACGATCGCGGGCACGAGCATCACGCCGAGCATCCACTGCCAGGCTTCCAGGCCCGCGACCGTGCCTCGCTCCTCGCCGTCGGCCATGTTCAGGATGGCCCAGTTCACGAGCTGGGAGACGGCGATGCCGATGACGATGGCGGCTTGCTGGAACGAGGCGAGCCGGCCGCGGTAGGCGGGAGGGGCGACTTCGGCGATGTAGGCCGGGCCGATGACGGAGGCCATGCCGATGGCGATGCCGCCGAGGACCCGCCAGGCCGCGAGGTCCCACGCGGCGAAGGGCAGGCCGGAGCCGACGGCGCTCACGGCGAACAGCACGGCCGCGATCTGCATGACGCGGATACGGCCGATGCGGTCGGCTATGCGGCCGGCGACGGCCGCTCCCACGGCGCTGCCGAGCAGGGCGCAGGCGGCGACGGTTCCGGTCGCGCCGGAGCTGAGGTCGAACCGGGCCTGGATGCCGCCGTTCGCTCCGTTGATCACCGAGCTGTCGTAGCCGAACAGGAAGCCGCCCATGGCGGCAGCCGCGGTGATGAAGACGACGTGCCCGAGATGCTCGGGATGAGCCGTCCTGGCTCCTGGCGTGGGTGCCTGCGCTGTGCTGGTCACGTGTACTCCTCGGGCGCCGGCAACGCTGCCGGGTGGGGGGTCAGCCCCTCCAAGTGGTGATACCTGAAGGTAAAAGCAACGTTGCAGAGACTATGCCTTCAAGTATCGAAGTCAATAGGTGAAGTGCTGTGAGTTTGGAGACGCGACGAGGTGACGTGTGTTCACTTCTTGAAGAGAACGTGAAGTGCGAGGCAGTGCCGGCGGAACGACGTCAGCGAAGCCGCTGGCTGATCACCTTGGAGACACCGTCGCCCTGCATGGAGACGCCGTACAACGCGTCGGCGACCTCCATCGTGCGCTTCTGATGCGTGATCACGATCAGCTGCGAGGCTTCCTGCAACTCCTGCATGATCCGGATCAGCCGCTGGAGATTGGTGTCGTCGAGCGCGGCCTCGACCTCGTCCATGACATAGAACGGGCTCGGCCTGGCCTTGAAGATCGACACCAGCATCGCCACGGCCGTCAGCGACCGCTCGCCGCCGGACAGCAGGCTGAGCCGCTTCACCTTCTTGCCCGGCGGGCGGGCCTCGACGTCCACGCCGGTGGTGAGCATGTTGTCGGGATCGGTCAGGATCAGCCGTCCCTCACCCCCGGGGAACAGCCGGCTGAAGACGCCCTCGAACTCCCGGGCCGTGTCCCGGTAGGCCTCGGTGAAGACCTGCTCGACGCGCTCGTCGACCTCCTTGACGACCTGGAGCAGATCGGCGCGGGTCTTCTTCAGGTCCTCCAGCTGCTCGCTGAGGAACTTGTGCCGTTCCTCCAGCGCCGCGAACTCCTCCAACGCCAGCGGGTTGACCTTGCCGAGCTGCTGGTAGGCCCGCTCGGCGGCCTTGAGCCGCTTCTCCTGCTCGCCCCGCCGAAACGGCCTCGGCTGGTTGCGCGGGTGCTCCGGGTCCTCGGGGAGCTGCTCGCCCTCGGCGGCCAGGGACGGCGGTACGAGCTGGTGGGGCCCGTACTCGGAGACGAGCCCGGCGGGTTCCACGCCCAGCTCCTCCAGCGCCTTGGTCTCCAGCTGCTCGATCCGCATCCGCTTCTCGGCGCCGAGGACCTCCCCGCGGTGGACGGAGTCGGTCAGCTTGTCGAGCTCGGCCTTGAGATCGCGGCCCGCGTCACGGGCCCGGGCCAACTCCTGCTCGCGGCGGGCCTTGGCGGCCTCGGCGGCGGTGCGCTCCTCGTCGGCCCGGGCGAGGGAGACCTCGACGTGCGCGAGCAGCTGGCGGGCGCCGGCGGCCACGGCCTCCGCGACAGCCGCCTCGTGGCGCAGCCGGGCCCGCCGCTGGTCGGCACGCGCGCGTGCCTCGCGTTCGGCACGGGCGGCCCGGTCGAGGGAGTCGGCACGTCCGGCGAGCCCCTTGACCCGCTCCTCGTGCGTGCGCGCCTGGAGCCGGGCCTCCATCTCGGTCTGCCGTGCGTTGGCACCGTCGGCGGCGAGACGGTCCCGTACCGAGGTGTCGGGCTCCTCCTCGACCGGCATCTCCTCGGCCACGGCGAGCCGCTCGGCGAGTTCCTCGGCGTCCTGGAGGGCCTTGTCGAGCGCCTCCTGCGCCCGTGCGGCGGCGGCCACGGAACGCTCCGCTTCGCCCGCCGCGCCCCTCGCCTGGCCCGCGAGCCGACCGAGCTGCTGGGCCACGGATGACTTCTCCCGGTCGGCCGCCCGGCGCCGCTCCCCCAGCTCCTCGACGTGTACGGCGCACTCCTTGCGTCGGTCGGCCGCCGCTTGTTGAGCCTGAGCCAGCTCCTCGCAACGCACCGCCAGCTCCGCCGACTCTGCGGCGGCCTCGTCGACGGAGGCCTGAACTTCGAGGAGGCTCGGCGCTCCGGCGGACCCGCCATGCGCGAAATGCGCGCCGAGGAGGTCGCCCTCGGCGGTCACGGCGGTGAGGTGGGGGTGGGCGTAGACGAGGTCTTCGGCATCCTCAAGGGTGCCTACGACGACGATGCCGTGGAGGAGACGACGTACTGCGGGCATGAGGTCGGTGGGGCCGTGGACGAAGTTCGCCGCGGGTGGCGCCGATCCCTGAAGTCCGGCGTCCGCGTGCTCATCGTGGCTGGGCGCGCGGTTCCCCGCGCCCCTGTCCGGCGTTGCGGTCCGCGCGCCTTCGAACTCACTCGCCAGCAGCAGGGCCGCCCTTCCCCCGTCCTGCTTGCGCAGCAACCGGATCGCCTCCGCCGCTGCCGACGGCGATGTCACAGCGATCGCATCCGCCGCCGCTCCGAAGGCCGCCGCCAGCGGCACCTCGTAGCCCGGCTGCACCGTCAGCAGCTCCGCCGCCGGACCCAGCACCCCTGTGAGCCGGTCCTTCGCCCCGAGCAGCGCCCCACTGCCGTCCTTGCGCCGCAGCCCGAGCGCCAGCGCCTCGTGGCGGGCTTGCGTGGCCGCGCGGCCCCGTTCCGCCGCGGTGGCGGCCTCACGGGCCGCCGTAAGGGCTGCCTCGGCCTCGGTGAGCCGCTGCTTGGCCGCCTCGTGCTGCTCGGCGAGCTCGGCGTCGCCGGCGTCCAGGCCGTCGACCTCGGCCTTGAGGGCCTCGTACTCCTCCTGTGCGGCGACGGCCCGCTCCTGGGCCTCGTCGCGGGCGGCGGCCAGCCGGTCGATCTCTGCCTGGGCGGAGGCCGCGCGCGAACGAGCCGCGTTGACCTGCCCGTTCAGCCGCGCCAGGCCCTCGCGGCGGTCGGCGATCGCGCGGGCGACATCCTTCAGGCGCCGCTCTTCCTGTACGAGCTCGCGTTCCAGTTCGGCACGGTGGGCGACCGTGTCCTCCAAGGCACGCTCGGCCGCCTCCAGGGCCGCTGCCAGCTCGGCCTCCTGCTCGCGGATCCGGGCGGCCTCTCGCTCCATGTCCTCGGGGTCGCGGCCCCGGCGCTCCTCCGGCGGCGCGGACGTCGCGCTCTTCACGCGCGCGTCGGCCAGCGAGATGGTGCCGCGCACCCGCTCGGCGAGCTGGGACAGCTCGTACCAGGTCTGCCGGCCCCGCTGGAGGCGCGGCGAGAGCTGCCGTACTTCGTCCTCCAGGAGGGCCTCACGCTGGAGAGCCTTCTTCAGCTCCTGCTCGGTGCCCTCCTTGCGCTCCTTCAGCGCGGCCTCGTCGGCGACCTCGGCCTGCAGCGCCTCCCGCAGCGTTACGAGGTCGTCGGCGAGCAGGCGGAGCCGGGCGTCGCGGAGGTCGGCCTGGATGACCGCGGCCCGGCGCGCGACCGCGGCCTGCCGGCCGAGCGGCTTGAGCTGCCTTCTGAGCTCGTCGGTGAGGTCCTGCACCCTCGCGAGATTGGCCTGCATCGCGTCCAGCTTGCGAAGGGCCTTCTCCTTGCGCTTGCGGTGCTTGAGGACGCCCGCGGCCTCCTCGATGAAGGCGCGGCGGCCCATGGGATCGGCGTGCAGGACGGAGTCGAGCTGGCCCTGGCCGACGATCACGTGCATCTCGCGGCCGATGCCGGAGTCGGACAGCAGTTCCTGGATGTCGAGCAGCCGGCAGGTGTCGCCGTTGATCTGGTACTCGCTGCCACCGTTGCGGAACATGATGCGCGTGATGGTGACCTCGGCGTACTCGATGGGCAGCGCCCCGTCGGAGTTGTCGATGGTCAGCGACACCTCGGCCCGGCCCAGCGGCGGGCGGCCGGTGGTGCCGGCGAAGATGACGTCCTCCATCTTGCCGCCGCGCAGCGACTTGGCGCCCTGCTCACCCATGACCCAGCTGAGCGCGTCCACGACGTTGGACTTCCCCGAACCGTTCGGTCCGACGACGCACGTGATGCCCGGCTCGAAGCGGAGCGTGGTCGCCGAGGCGAACGACTTGAACCCTCGGAGGGTCAGGGCCTTGAGGTGCACGCCGCTGGACTCTACCTTCCGCCGATGTCTCGCTCCATGAACGCACGGTTTCGCCGGTGAACGCGCAGGGCACATCAGACGTTGAAGAGGGTGAAAGGATGCGCGGGCCAGTAAGCCCGGAGCCGGGGGCAAGAAAGAAGGGACGCCGAAGCGTCCCTTGCAACTCTGACGGCTGAATACGGCGGCCGTCTGACAACTTAGCGGTTGAACTCAACCTTTGATACGGGCAGCGCAACCACTGCTGGTGCTGTCGTGGAGCGATGCAGTGATCAGGTGAGCGCAGGCTCCGCCTGGTGTGCGTCGATGCTCTCCATGATCCTGTCGTGAGAAGCGGCAGCCGTCAGCGCGTCGTTCTCCGCCTGGATCCGTCCGAGCTCGGATTCCAGGTCCTGGACGCGCTGCTGGAGCCGTCGCATCTCGGCGAGGAGTCGAGGGTCGGAGCCGCCGACGTAACCGAGAAGCGCCTTTGCCATGATGGATGGTCCTCCACAATGAGTGACCGACCGATGCGGTGTGGGTCGTGAGGGATTCGCACCCGCGGTTGCTTGGCAGGCCTGGAGTTGTGCTGCCGTTCAGCCACGCCAAACAGCTAAGGTGCGCGGGGCTTTCAGCGTCTCACCAAAAAGTTTGACGGTCAACACGATCACGCCCCGTATCGGCGGGAAACCCGGGGGCACACGGCCTACGAGCGGCGGTGCGACGACTCCTGCGGGCCCCTCGGGGCGTGGCGATCATTCTTAGGTGCGGAGCCTGCCACTACGCGCGCTTCTTGGCAACCACCTGCCCATTTCTGCTCCCGGCGGTTGCCGGTGGCAGATTCCCGCGCTCACACCGGGGCGGGTTCACCGAACCGGCTCACCGGATGGCAAAGCCGTCGTAACCCCCGCGTGGTGTGTCCCAGATCTCGGTGACACCGTCCACACGCCCGGGCGTGTCGGCTCCCTGGAGCCAGTCGAGGAGTCCTTCGCAGCCCTTTCGAGGACCCTCCGCGACCACCTGGACCCGGCCGTCCGCCAAATTGAGAGCAAAACCACTCAGGCCGCCGATCTCGAGCGCCTTGGCCCGCGTGAACCAGCGAAAACCCACACCTTGGACGCGTCCACGCACCCAGGCGACCAACCGCACATCCTCGCTCATGAGTGCAACCTAACGGGCCAATGTCTCTCGGGACACTTCCTCCCCTCGCGCCATGCGGTACCGTCCCCACCCAATGAATCTCATATGAAACTCACTCGATCGTGTGAGTTCTGTGAGGACGTTGAGACTGCACGGACGAGGAAGGCCAGGACATGGGACGCCACCGACGCTCCGCCGCCGGACGCGCCGCCACGGGCCGCGCCACGGGGGTCACACATACGGACGGCTCCTCCACGGAGCGCCACGACCCTCTGAACTCGTACCCGAACGAGCGCCCGACCATGGGCATCGCTCCCTACCTCAACCCCGAGGCGTACGCGGAGGCCTACGCGAAGAGCGACGCCTACCTCTTCGCCGAGGACGAGGGCTACGACCGGATCACCGGCCCGACGACGTTCCCCGGCGACGACACGGCGGTGACCGCGTCCTTCCGCAGCGAGGGCTTCCGGCCCGACGGCGGGTCCGGGCACCCCGGGGGCCGCTCGCGCCGCCGCAAGAAGAAGGCCGCCGCGCCGGTGAAGACCGGGCTGCTCGGCGTCTCCGCCGCGGTCGCGATCGGCACGGTCGCGGTGGCCACGGGTGTGGTGCCCGGCATCGACAACTACCAGCTCGGCGGGGGCTCCAGCCCGGACAGGGTGCGGGCCGCCGACTCGCCCACCAACTCCCCCAGCGAGCAGGGCGGCACGTCCGGCAGCGCCGAGCGCCAGGAGGGCGGCGCCCCGGCGAGCCGCGACGTCCAGCGGCCCGCCTCGCCGGCCCCGTCGACCTCCTCGGCCGCGCCGACGAAGACCCCGTCGAAGACGCCGTCGGCCACGCCCAGCGAGAAGCCCAAGGAGAACACTCCTTCGCGTACGGCCACGAAGACCCCAGAGAAGCCGCAGAAGCCGGTGGAGAAGACGGCCGAAGCGCCCGTGACCGTGTCCGCCGAGGCGGCTGCCGCGGCCGAGGTGCTGAAGCTGGTCAACGCCGAGCGCGCCCAGGTGGGATGCAGCCCGGTCGCCGCCAACAGTTCGCTCGCCGACCTGGCCCAGGACTTCAGCGAGGACATGGCGAAGCGGGACTTCTTCGACCACACCGATCCGAGCGGGGCGTCCCCCTGGGACCGGGCCGCGAAGGCCGGCATCACCGACCTGGGCGGCGAGAACATAGCCCGCGGCCAGGCCGACGCCGCCGCGGTGATGAAAGCCTGGATGAACAGCCCGGGCCACAAGGCAAACATCCTGAACTGCGACTTCAAGACCCTGGGCGTAGGTGTGCACCTCGGCGCCGGCGGGCCTTGGTGGACGCAGGACTTCGGCTATTGAGCCACCACCGAACACAGCCCGGGGCCCGGGCGCGTCCGCGCGCTTCGGGCCCTCGGTCGTCAGTCCTCGGCGAGGCCCACGGGACGCAGTGCCGATCTGTAGTCGCCGGTGGTGACGAGCTGGTCGATGACCTCGACCATGGCGGGGATGCCGGGGTCGCGGACGATGAGGTTGTCCCAGCAGTAGAAGTAGCGCCCGCCGAGGCACTCGCCGGTGTTCGCGTGGTGGTCCATGAGGCGGCGCGCCTCGTCGATGGTGAAGACGGTCCCGGTCCACCGCTGCCCGTCGGTGAACGTCACCCACATGTCGACGTTGCAGACGTCTTCGGGGTCCTCTCCCGCGTCGGGGACGAAGCAGATCTCGTATGCGTCCCTGCGCACCCGGTAGAACGGGCCATCCCACATGTTCCCCCCAAGGCGCCGTCCCCCCGCGGCCGGCTCGAGCGGCAGGCTACTGCGGGGGCGGCGGCTTGCGCTCGTTCATTTCGGCGCCCTTCAAGCGGCCACTCGGCCCTGGAGGGCGATTGCACTGCGCTAACTACTGGTTAGTGCAACCTGTCAGTTAGCGCTGTGTTCGAGTAGGCTTCAGCCATGGACACCACGCAGGAGCGCTCGGAGGCACAGGACCTGCCGTACAACGTGTTCGCGAAGGCGTGCCCGTCACGCGGCACGCTGGAGCATGTCACGGGGCGCTGGGGCGGACTCACGCTCGGCGCGCTGTACGAGGGCTCGCTGCGCTTCAACGAGCTGCGCCGCCGCGTCGACGGTGTCAGCGAGAAGATGCTGTCCCAGACCCTGCACGCCCTGGAGCGCGACGGCCTGGTGCACCGCGACGCCCAGCCGACCAACCCGCCCCGGGTGGACTACGAGCTGACGCCCCTGGGACGCGGCGTCGCCGAGCGGCTGCTGAACCTGATCCACTTCGTGGAGGGGCAGATGGACGACGTGCTGGCGGCGCGGGAGCGTTACGACGAGACGCGCGGCGCCCGCTGACACTTCGGACAGAAGTAGCTGGACCGGTTCATCCAGGGCCGCCGGCGCATCGGCGTACCGCACCGCTTGCAGGGCAGCCCTTCACGGCCGTACGCGTCCAGCGAGCGGTCGAAGTAGCCCGACTCGCCGTTGACGTTGACGTAGAGGCTGTCGAAGCTGGTCCCGCCCACCGAGAGGGCCGCGTTCATCACGTCCCGTACATGGCCCAGGAGTTCGAGGGTGCGCGGGCGGGTGAAGCCGGCCGTGGGACGGTCGTAGTGGAGGCGGGCGCGCCAAAGGGCCTCGTCCGCATAGATGTTGCCGACACCGCTGATCAACGACTGGTCGAGCAGGGCCCGTTTGATGGTGCTGCGCTTGCGGCGCAGTGCCTGGTGGAACGCCTCGTCGTCGAAGAGCGGGTCCAGGGGGTCGCGGGCGATGTGTGCGATGACGTCGGGCAGGCCGTCGGGGGCGTTGTCGTGCAACGACAGCCCGCCGAAGGTGCGTTGGTCGACGAAGCGCAGTTCGGTGGCGAGGGAGTCCGCGAAGCGCACGCGGATCCGCAGATGCTTCTCGTCCGGTGCGGAGTGCGGCTGGACCAGCAGCTGACCGCTCATGCCGAGGTGCGCGAGGATCGACTGGCCGGTGTCCGCCAGCGGCAGCCACAGGTACTTGCCTCGCCTGCTCGGCGTGCCGATCCGGTGCCCTTGGAGGCGGTGCGCGAAGTCGTCCGAGCCCGCGATGTGCCGGCGTACGGCACGCGGGTGCAGCACTTCGACGTCGGCGACCGTACGGTGGGCGACCCACCGCTCCAGGCCGCGCCGTACGACCTCGACCTCGGGCAACTCAGGCATCGGATCCCCCGTACACACCTTGCGGGTATGGCCCGAGCGCCCGCCCCATGGCCGGGACGGGCGCTCGGATCGCGCTGTTCGGTCAGGCGGAGGCCGACGCGTCCGCGTCGGGCCCGACGGCGTTCGCAGCCGCCTTCTTGGCGCGCTCCTCCGCGGCGGCCTTGATGGCCCGCCACGCGGATTCGGCTGCCTGCTGCTCCGCCTCCTTCTTGCTGCGGCCGGTGCCGGTGCCGTACGAGACGCCTCCGACGCGGGCGGCAGCAGTGAAGGTCTTCTCGTGGTCGGGGCCGGTCTCCGTGACCAGGTACTCGGGCACGCCGAGCCCCTCGGTCGCGGTGAGCTCCTGGAGACTGGTCTTCCAGTCCAGGCCGGCTCCGAGGTTCGAGGACTTCTCGATCAGGGGGTCGAAGAGGCGGTGCACCAGCTCCGCCGCCGAGTCCAGTCCCTGGTCGAGATAGACCGCGCCGATCACCGCTTCCAGGGTGTCGGCGAGGATGGATGCCTTGTCCCGGCCGCCCGTGCCCTCTTCACCACGGCCGAGCCGGATGAAGGCGCCCAGGTCGAGTCCACGGCCGACCTCCGCCAGCGCACGCGAGTTGACCACCGCGGCCCGCAGCTTGGCCAGCTGGCCTTCGGGCAGGTCGGGGTGGGTGCGGTACAGCGTGTCCGTGACCACCAGGCCGAGCACGGAGTCCCCGAGGAACTCCAGGCGCTCATTGGTGGGCAGACCGCCGTTCTCGTACGCGTAGGAGCGGTGGGTCAGCGCACGCACCAGAAGGGCGGACTCGAGCTTGTACCCGAGCCGCCCTTCCAACAGCGTGTGGGACGAGGCCTGGTTGTCCGTTGCGTTCTTCTTCGGCGTGGACACAGTGCCTCTCACCAGCCGCTCAGACCTCGAGGACCTGGCGCTTGTTGTAGGTGCCGCAAGACGGGCACGCGATGTGCTGCTGCTTGGGCTCGTGGCAGCGCTCGCACGCAACCAGGGTGGGGACCGCAGCCTTCCACTGCGACCGGCGGTGGCGCGTGTTGCTGCGCGACATCTTCCGCTTCGGAACAGCCACGGCTACTTCTCCTGCTTCTCGTCGACGCCCGGTTCGGCGCCGCTCATCTCGTCCTTCTCGCCGTCTCCGAGTGAACCGGCGAGTCCCTGCAGTGCCGCCCAACGGATGTCGACGGCGTCATGATGGTGGTCCGGGTCGTCCGCGAGACGTGCTCCGCACTCGGCGCACAGTCCAGGGCAGTCTTCCTGGCACACCGGCTGCATCGGCAGTGCGAGCACCACCGCATCGCGCAGCACGGGTTCGAGGTCGAACAGGCCGTCCTCGAGAAAGAGCCTGTCCTCGTCGTCCTCGGCGTCGTCGCCGGGTTCCGCGCTGTGATGGCGGCCCCGGTCGTCGGCGTCAGGGTACGAGAACATCTCCTGGAATTCCGCTTCGACGTCGAGCTGAAGCGGCTCCAGACACCTTACGCACTCCCCCTCGGCCTGTGCACGGGCGGTGCCTGTGACAAGCACCCCTTCCATGACCGACTCGAGCCGGAGTTCGAGCTCCACCGGGGCGCCTTCCGGCACTCCGACGACTCCCTGGATACCGAGGTCCTTGGGAGCGTCGACCTCGCGGGTCAGGCGCTGCAGCGCACCGGGCCGCCGGCCCAGCTCGTGTGTGTCGAACACGAGAGGGTTGCGGTGGTCGAGGCGGGCTGTCACGCCATTCCTGCTTTCGATCTGCTGAGCTCAGGGGGTTCACTGCCCATCGGTGCTTTGCGGGCAGCGGTGATCGCGGACGTACGCGCGACCGAAGAGCCAGGATACTGGACCTTGCGCTCACGGCCCAATCCGGTGGCTCCCCTACTGGCCGCGGCCCTGCTCGTACGCCCTCAGCTGCTCGGCACTGATCATGCTGGTGTCGAAGAGGCTGGTCTCGTCGAGGGCGTAGCCCTGACCGGACGGCTGGGCCTGTTGGGCCTGCTGGGTCTGTTGAGCCTGCTGGGCCTGGTTCGGGTCGTAGGCGGCCTGCTGGGGGGCGTAGCCCTGGTAGGCGTAGGGGTCGGCCTGCTGGTAGCCGTACGGGTCCTGCTGGCCGCCGTAGCCCTGCTGGTAGCCGTACGGGTCCGCGCCCTGCTGCTGGTACCCGTACGCCGGCTGCACGGCCTGATGGTCGTAGCGCTGCTGCTCCGGTACGGCCGGCGGCTCGGCCGGGGCCGCCGGGGCGTCCCGTTCCGCTAGGGCGGCGAGGTCGGCGAGGTAGTCGGCGTCGCTGGAGTGCTGCAGGGTGCTCGGGTCGTCGGAGAGGGAGCCGAGGTCGTCGGAGGCGATCCGGCCGTGCAGCTTCTGCCGGCCGCGGCCGACCGCCTCCAGGGTCTTGGCCAGGACCGCCTCGAAGGCGCCCAGCTTGACGTCGACGTATTCGTCGGCGCTGCGGCGCAGGGTCTGCGGGTCGTGGCTGCGCTCGGGGGCGTCCTCGTCCTCGTAGCCGTTCTCGTCGGTGCCGGGGCCGGTGCCGAGGAGCTTCTCGCGGCCCCGGCCGACGGAGCCGAGGGTCTTGGTGAGGACGACCTCGAAGTTGGCGAGCTTGGAGTCGACGTAGTCGTCGGCCTCCGCGCGGATCTCCTCGGCCTCCTGGCGGGCCTCGCCGAGGATGCGGTCGGCCTCGGCCCGGGAGCGGCGGGCGACCTCGGTGTCGGAGATCAGCGAGCCGCGCTCGGCGTGCGCGCCCTGGATGATCCGCTCGGCCTCCTGGCGGGCCTGTTCGACCATCTGCTCACGGCCGCCGATCAGCTCCTGGGCCTGGGCGAGGGAACCGGGCAGGGCCGCACGGACCTCTTCCAGCATCGAGAGCAGTTCGGCGCGGTTGACCACGCACGAGGCCGACATGGGCATCGACCGGGCACCTGAGATCGACGCGACGATCTCGTCGAGCTTCTTCTGCACGTCCACCGTGTGCTCGCCACTCTCTACAGCTGTGATGGAGACGGACGGGACGACTGTAGCCGCCCGTTCAGCTTTGGCGCAGACGCTTGTTGAGGGCCTCCAAAACCACCGGCGGCACCAGGTGCGCAACGTCGCCGCCCCAGGTGGCCACCTCCTTGACCAGGGAGGAGGACATGAAGCTGTAAGTGGGATTGGTCGGCACGAAAAGCGTCTCGACGCCCGACAGGCCGTTGTTCATCTGCGCCATCTGCAGCTCGTAGTCGAAGTCGCTGACGGCGCGCAGGCCCTTGACGATGGCCGGGATGTCGCGCTGCTTGCAGAAGTCGACGAGAAGGCCGTGGAAGGCCTCGACGCGGACGTTGCCGTACTCGGCCGTGACCTGACGGATCAGATCGAGCCGCTCGTCGACCTCGAACAGGCCCTTCTTGGCCTTGTTGATCATGACGGCGACATAGACCTCGTCGTACAGCTTGGAGGCGCGGGAAATGATGTCGAGGTGTCCGTTGTGGATCGGGTCGAACGACCCGGGACAGACGGCGCGGCGCACTTGTGATCCCTCGCTCTCGGGTCCGGTCATCGTGCGTCTTCGCACGCGGAGGCGTTGTCGCACGTAGCGGCGGCGCGACCGTACCAAAACGTTCCCTCGCCGTAACGACGGGCCCGGAGCCCCTCGAAACCGTCGGGCCACCGGAATTCCCCGCCCCTGGTGCTGCGCTCCACGGTGACGAGTGCGTCAGGCGCGAGCCAGCCCCCTGAGCGGAGTGTGAGGAGAATCTCGCGAAGATCGTCGTCCGAGACGGCGTACGGCGGGTCCAGGAAGACCAGGTCGTACGGCTCGGCCGGTGCGGGGGTCCGGATGATCTGTTCGGCTTTGCCCGATCTCACCTCGGCACCGGGGAGGCCGAGGCTCTTCACGTTCTCGCGGATCACTCGGGCGGCCCGGGCGTCCGCCTCCACCAGGAGGGTGTGGCCGGCGCCGCGGGAGAGCGCCTCCAGGCCGACGGCGCCGGAGCCGGCGTAGAGGTCGAGGACGCGCTCGCCGTCCAGGGGGCCGCCGAGGAGGGACTGCCAGGTGGAGAACAGGCCCTCGCGTGCGCGGTCCGAGGTGGGGCGAGTGCCGGTTCCTGGCGGGACGGCCAGGCGCCGGCCGCCGGCTGCGCCGGCGATCACGCGGGTCATGTGTGGTCCTTGGTGGTAAACGGCTTGGGCTATCAGTGTGGTGGCTCGCGCAGTTCCCCGCGCCCCTGAGGGTCGCTCCGGCTCACCCCTTTTCCAGGTACTGCTCCCTCTCGTCGTCCAGGAGGGCGTCCAGTGCCGTGCGCAGGCCGGGCAGCCGCGTCAGCTCCGGGTCCGCCGCCACCAGTGCCGCCGCCTCCTGCCTGGCCTCCGCGATGATCTCCTCGTCCTCGATGACGGCCAGCATCCGCAGGCTGGTGCGGGCGCCGGACTGGGCCTGGCCCAGGACGTCTCCCTCGCGGCGCTGCTCCAGGTCGATACGGGAGAGTTCGAAGCCGTCGAGCGTGGCCGCGACCGCGTTCAGGCGCTGGCGGGCGGGGCTCGCCTCTGGCATCTCGCTCACCAGGAGGCAGAGGCCGGCCGCCGACCCTCGGCCGACGCGGCCACGCAGCTGGTGGAGCTGGGAGACACCGAAGCGGTCGGCGTCCATGATCACCATCGCGGTTGCGTTCGGGACGTTCACGCCCACCTCGATGACCGTCGTGGCGACCAGGACGTCGGTCTCGCCGGCGGCGAAGCGGCGCATGACGGCGTCCTTGTCGTCGGGGTGCATCCGGCCGTGCAGCACCTCCACCGCGAGGCCGGAGAGCGGACCCTTGGAGAGCTGGTCGGCCACGTCCAGGACGGCGAGCGGCGGGCGCTTCTCGGCCTCGTCCTCGGCGGACTTCTTGTTGCCGGCCTTCTTCGGGTCGTCCTCCTCGTCGCCGATGCGGGGGCAGACGACGTACGCCTGATGGCCGTTCGCCACCTCCTCGCGCACCCGCTCCCAGGCGCGGGCGAGGAAGTGGGGCTTGTCGGCGGCCGGGACGACATGGGAGGCGATGGGCGAGCGGCCGGCGGGGAGCTGGTCGAGGACCGATGTCTCGAGGTCGCCGAAGACGGTCATGGCGACCGTGCGAGGGATGGGGGTCGCGGTCATGACCAGCAGGTGCGGGGGCTGCTTGCCCTTGCCGCGCAGGGCGTCGCGCTGCTCCACGCCGAAGCGGTGCTGTTCGTCGACCACGACCAGACCGAGGTCGTGGAACTGCACCTTGTCCTCGATCAACGCATGTGTGCCGATGACGATTCCGGCCTCGCCGGTGACGAGGTCCAGCAGCGCCTGGCGGCGGGCGGCCGCGCCCATGGACCCGGTCAGCAGGACCACCTTCGTGGCGTGCTCGGCTCCGCCCAGCATCCCGCCCTCGGCCAGCTCGCCCATCATCTCCACGACCGAGCGGTGATGCTGCTGGGCCAGCACCTCGGTGGGGGCGAGCATGGCGGCCTGACCACCGGCGTCGACGACGGCGAGCATGGCGCGCAGCGCCACCATGGTGTTGTGGGTCACCGTGAAGTGATCCGTGACGTAGGCATGGCTGGGATGGCCGACGCTGATGCACTGGACCGGCCCTCGCCCCACGTGCTCGACGGCCCGGATGGCGCGCCGGAAGGTGTTGTCCGCCGGGCGGTGGCGTACGCGGTCGGCTTTGCGGGTGAGCCGGAACGGGGGGTAGCCGTCGGGCAACGCCACCGAGACGTCGACGGCCTCCTGCCCGGGCAGAACGTGCGCCGTGCCGCCCAGGGAGCGTACGAGCCAGGCCACGTCGTCCGCCAGCGTCGGCGAGGCCGAGCGCAGGGACACGCTCATCCCGTTCTGCCCGACTGTGCCGAGGGCGTCCATGAGCCCTTGAAGGAGAGCGAGGCGGTTCTTGATCGACGTGTTCTTGAACTCGGCCGGAACGAACATGTCCTGTGCCGCCAGTCCCCGCATGTCCAGGTCACGCAGGGCTTGGGTGACCGGATCACCGGCGCCGTCCGAGCTTCGGGCCATCTGAGGCGGGTAGTCGCCGTCACCCAGCACCAGTCCGAACAGGTAGGGGTCGAGCGGGAGCCCGCAGTCGTCGCCGAGGTCCACGGGGCCGGCCGCCGGGATGTACCACTTCGGCGATCCGTCGGCCTCGACGAGGTCGTGCCGGATTTCCCGGGTGGTCAGCACCTCGGGGGGCTGACCGCGGTCCCAGCCGTGACTCGTACCGACCACCCAGAGGTGTTCGTCGTCGCATTCCACCGCACTGCCGTCGGAGAGCCGGATGCGCCACACATCTCGCTCGCCCTGGGGGAAGACTCCGTCGATGAGGGCGATCTCGCCCGTGGGCACGACGACTTCGTCGCCCACCCGCAGGTCGCCCATCCGCCGGAAGCCGCGAGGCGTGAGTACCAGCGAGTGAAGCGGCTGGGCCTTTCCCGAACCCACCTCTCCCTGGAGCAGCCGGTGCATCGGATGCTCGGTCGACAGGTCGTCGAAGATCTCCTTGGAGACGCGCTGCTGGCCCTCGGTGAGGGTGAAGGGGAGACGGGCGTCGAAGGCGGTGAGGAGGCCGTCGGGCCGGGCTCTGCGGGCGACCGCCGGGAGTTGGGCGTCCGCGTGCCGGCGGCGGGCCAGGGCGACCTGGAGGACGAAGGCCTCGTCCCACTTGAGGCGGTCGCGGGCAGCGGCGATGTCCGCCTTGGTGTGCGGGCGGTGGATCTTCAGGAGGGCTTCGGGGAGGGCGACCAGTCCGCGGCCCTCGCGGAGGCTGTCCGTCAGGGGGTCGATCGCTTCCTGGGCGCTGGGCAGGACCGTCTGGATCGCCTTGCCGATCTTCCAGGACTCCAGCTTGGCGGTGGCGGGGTAGATCGGGATCAGGGCGCCGGCCCAGGTCTCCACGGTCTCCTCCGAGTCGCCGCGCAACAACTCGTACGCCGGATGGGCCAGTTGCAGACGGCGGTTGAAGACGGAGACCTTGCCCGCGAACATCGCGCGTGTGCCCGGCAGGAGCTCCTTGTGGGGCTTGTGAACGCCGTTGCCGAAGAAGACCAGTTGGAGACGGCCGCTGCCGTCCGTGATCGTGACCTCCAGGCGCTGGCCCTTGCCGCGCGGTGCCTTGGCGGAGGCGAAGGAGTGCAGGCGGGCGTCGGCGACCATGGCGACCACGGTGACGTGCTCGTCCATGGGGAGGTCGGCGAGGTGGGTGAGCTGGCCGCGCTCCTCGTATCTGCGCGGATAGTGGTGCAGCAGGTCACCGACGGTATGCAGGCCGAGGTGCTCGGCCATCACCTTCGCGGTGGGAGGGCCGAGCACCTTCTTCAGTGGTTCTTCCAGTGCGGGCACGAGATCCATTCCACACCACCGCACTGACAATGGCGCAGCCGTCGCGCCGCCCGCGAAGGTAAACGTCCCGGAAACCCCTGGTCAGCCGGTTCGATCCGGCTTTAGGATGGCACGCTCCGGCCATCCTTTCGCGGTCACCGCCTCACCGGGACCGCCCGACCCCGCGCCGTGCGCAGTCCCCCCACCGGTGCAGCGACGATGGACTCCCAGACCTCACAGTCATCCCAGCTTCCTCAGCCGTCACCTTCACCTCAGCAGTCACCTCAGACCTCTGCTCAGCCGTCCCGGACACCGCACACGTTCCAGGTCGACCTGCGTGGTCTGGTGGACCTGCTCTCCCACCATCTCTACTCCAGTCCCAAGGTCTACCTGCGCGAGCTGCTCCAGAACGCGGTCGACGCCATCACCGCCAGACGCGCCGAGGAGCCGGACGCGCCCGCAGTGGTCCGGCTGTACGCCGAGTCGGGCGCCCTGCGCGTCGAGGACTCCGGTGTGGGGCTGACCGAGACGGACGTGCACGACCTCCTCGCGACCATCGGACGCAGCTCCAAGCGCGCCGAGGGGCTCCAGGAGGCCCGCTCCGGGTTCCTGGGGCAGTTCGGCATCGGTCTGCTGGCCTGTTTCGTGGTCGCCGAACGGATCCGGGTGGTCAGCCGCAGCGCCCGTACGCCGGATGCGGCGCCCGTGGAGTGGACGGCCACGGACGACGGTTCGTACACCGTGCGGACGCTGCCGGACGACGCCCGTCCCGAACCGGGCACGACCGTGCACCTGGTGGGGCGGGCCGGGGCCGCCGAGTGGCTGACCGAGGACCGGGTGCTCGCGCTCGCGCGGGACTTCGGCTCGCTGCTGCCCTACGACGTGCGCGTCGGCGGCGAGGCGGTCACCGATCTGCCCGCCCCCTGGGACCGCGCGTACCCCTCCCCCGCGAACCGGCGAGTGGCCCTGGCGCGGCACTGTCACGACCTGTTCGGCTTCACACCGCTGGACTCGATCGCACTGGACGTGCCGCTCGCCGGAATCCGTGGTGTGGCCTACGTCCTTCCCTCGGCGGTCAGCCCCGCCCAGCGGGCCGGCCATCGCGTCCACCTCAAGGGCATGCTCCTGACCGAGCGGGCCGAACAGCTGCTGCCGGACTGGGCGTTCTTCGTGCGGTGCGTGCTGGACACCGACAGCCTGCGCCCGACGGCCTCGCGCGAGGCGCTGTACGAGGACGAGACGCTGGCGGCCGTACGGGAAGCGCTCGGCGAAAGGATTCGGTCGTGGCTGACGGGGCTGGCCGCCGGTGATCCGGAACGGCTGGCGGCGTTCTTGTCCGTGCACCACCTGGGCGTGAAGTCCCTCGCACGGCACGACCAGGAGATGCTGCGCACGATGCTGCCGTGGCTGCCGTTCGAGACGACGGACGGCCGGCTTTCCCTGGAGGAGTTCGCGCAACGGCACCCGGTGGTGCACTTCACGCGGACCGTGGAGGAGTACCGGCAGGTCGCGCCGATCGCTTCCGCGCAGGGCGTCGGCGTGATCAACGGCGGCTACACGTACGACAGCGAGCTCGTCGAGGCGCTGCCGTCGGTGCGGCCCGGGACGGTCGTCGCCGAGCTGGACGCGGACACCGTGACCGCCCACCTGGACGCGGTCGATCCGGCCGAGGAGCTGGCCCTCACGGGCTTCCTGGCCGCCGCGCGGGCCAAGCTCGACCCGCTGGGCTGTGACGTCGTACTGCGCGCCTTTCATCCGCTGTCCGTGCCGGCGCTGCATCTGGACGACCGGGCGGCCCGGCACGAGCAGGCGCGTGCGGAGGCCGAGGAGCAGGCCGACGACCTGTGGGCGGGCATCCTCGGTTCGCTGCGCGGCAGCGCCCCACGCGCGCGTCTCGTGCTCAACCACCTCAACCCGCTGGTCCGCAGGATCAGTTCGCTGGGTGATCCGGAGCTGATCGGCACCGCCACCGAGTCCCTGTACGGCCAAGCGCTGCTAATGGCGCAGCGCCCGCTCAGGCCCGCCGACTCGGCGCTGCTCAACCGGGCCTTCCTCGGCCTGCTGGAGTGGGCCACCAACGGCGAGGAGGGCCGCCGATGAGCGAGATCACCGACTTCGACGCGCTGCGCCGGGCGATGGCGGAGAACTCCGAGGAGCCGGAGGGTCCCGCCCGCAACGCGCGCGCGGAGCAGCTGCTCGCCGAGGCGGAGAAGCTGAAGATCCCGCTCGCCGTGATCGAGGCGCTCGGACATCAGCTGAAGGTCTACAACTACAGCTCCGAGAAGGCCAAGATGTTCGTCCCCTTCGCGCGCCTGCTGCGCATGTGGGACGAGCGGCCCGAGGACTTCGACGCCTACGAGACGCACTCGCTGCACTGGGTCTTCAAGTGGATGTCGGCCGGCATGCTCGACCAGCCGCACATCCCGCTCGCCTCGATCGAGAAGTGGCTCGGCGAGATGGAGCACCGCTACCGGCTCGCCGGTCACTCCGAACGCGCTGTGCGCAGCGCGGAGTTCAGTGTGGCGGCGCATATCGGGGACGAGGCGCGTGCCGAGCGGGCGTACGGCGCGTGGCTGGCGGCCGACCGGGACGACATGGCGGACTGCCATGCCTGCGAGCTGCATGTGCAGGGGTGGTGGCAGGCGGAGCGCGGCCGGGACGCGGAGGCGCTGAAGCTGTGGGGGCCGGTTCTGGAGGGCGAGTTCACCTGCGCCCATGAACCGCACACGGTTCTCGCGTCCTCCTTGGCGCCGCTGCTGCGGCTGGGCCGTGTGGACGAGGCCCGCGCTCACCATCTGCGGGGTTTCCGGCTGGTGCGGGCGATGGAGAGCATGCGGGGGGCGTACGCGGACCATGTCGAGTTCTGCGCGCTGACCGGGAACGAGGCGAGCGGGCTGGAGCTGCTCGCCCAGCGGCCGGCGTACTTCACGGACGACGGGCATCCGCGCAGCAAGCTGGAGTTCATGGCGGTCGTGGCGCTGCTCATGGACCGTCTGACCGCGCTCGGACTGGGCGAGCAGCGGGTGCCCGGCCCGGCGGATCGCACCTGGACCGCTCGTGAACTGGCCGTCCACGCGCGCGGGGAGGCCCTCGCGCTGGCCGCGCGTTTCGATGAGCGCAACGGCAGCGGGCACATCAGCGAGCGGGCACGCGCGCGTATGGCGCAGGAGCCGCTGGTGGGGCGGCTGCCGTTGGGGGTGCGGACGCCGTCCCGCCCGACGACGGCGGCGGCGCCAGCGTCGGCTCCGGCGTCCCCGCAGGAGGGCACCGGGACACCGACCGGCCTGCCCGCGCTGATCGCCGAGGCGCGGCGTCTGTCGGACACCTTGCAGCCGAACGCCGTCGAGGCGTGGGAGGCCGTCTCCCGGGCCGCGGAAGGCGTGGAGCTCAGCCCCCTCGACCGGGCGGAGATCGCCGACCACCGGGCGATGGACCTGGGCCCGGAGGGTGTGCCCCTGTTCGAGCGGGCCGCCGAGCTGTACGCGGAGGCGGGCGACCCAGGAGAGGCACTGGCGGCACGCGCGCGTGGCGCGTACGTACGCGCGCTCAGCGGTGAGGTGCGGCTGGCCCTGACCACGATCGCCGGGCTGTACGACCAGGTCCTGGCGCTGTACGCCGAGGACGGCACAGGACTGCGTCAGACGGCGGCCGTGCTGATGAGCCGGGCGCGCATCCTGATGCGGCAGGTCCACGAGACACCGGACGAGGCGCGCGAGGCCGTCCTGGCCGACGCGGAAGCCGCCGTACGGGGGGTGCCGGCGCTCGTGGCCGGGCGGGCCGGGGACGACGTACGGCTCCTGGCGCGGCTCGCGGAGACGCAGGCGATGCTCGCGGAGCTGGCGGCCCTCGCCGGGGACATGGAGACGGCGGCGGAGCTGTTCGCGCGGGCCTCGGACGGCTTCGTGACGGCGGGACTGCCGTGGTTCGCGGTGGAGTACGAGGCCCGGCTGGCCGGGCTGGCGCACCACCTCGGCGACATCGACCGGGCCGAGCGGGCGCTGCGGGCGGCCCTGGAGCACGGCGGGCCGCACCTGGAGGCTCCGGGGCGGGCCCAGCTGAACCTTCAGCTGGCCGAGGTGCTCGGCGGCCGTGGGCTTGCCGAGGAGGCCGCCGAACATGCCCTTCAGGCGGCGCACTGGGCCGACGAGGCGGGCGAGAGCCGCACGCTGGGCGCTTGGGCGCGACAGCAGCTCGGCGGGTTCCTGATGCGGCTGGGGCGGTTCGCCGAGGCCGCCGAGGTGCTGGAATCGGCGCTTCCCGACCTGAGCGCCGAGACGCACGGTGACGGGGCGGTGGTGCAGACGCGGTGGTGGCTCGCCGACTGCCTGAGCGAGCTCGACGAGCACCGCGCGGCGGCCGAACACCGCTTGCAGGCCGCCGAGATCGCCCGGCACTGGCCCGAGCAGCACGACCACGCCACGCTCGCCCATCTCGCGGGCGAGTCCCTGAGCCATGCGGGCCTGCTCACCGAGGCGGACCGGACGTACGCGCGCGCGGGCGCCCTGTGGCGGGAGTCGGGCAACGTCCACGGCCTCGTCCGCTCGCTGCGTGCCCGCGCGTGGCTGGCGCTGCACATCGCGGACGGAACCGATGCGGCACGGGAGTTGATGGGGGACGCGGTGCGGGAGTGCCGGACCGCGCTCGACGGGCCGGCCGCCGACGACGAGGAGGCCCGGCGGCGGCTCACCGCCGAACTCGGGCACACCCACCGCCAGTTCGGCGACCTGCTCGCCCGTACCGCCGCGCAGGACGCCGAGGGCGCCCGGGACGACTCGGTCCGGACCACGCTGGAGGAGGCGCTGTCCCAGGTGACGCGGGCCGTCACGGTGTTCACCGCTCTGGGCGACGAAGCCCTGCACAGCCGTACCGGAGCCGAGCTCGCGGCGGGCCGGCTGGAGGCGGACCTGAGCCGGCCGGCACAGGCAGCCGCACGCGCGCGTGCGGTGCTGGCGGCGTACGCCGGTTTCGACACGGCCGCCGAGGCCGACCTGGCCGACGACGGCGAGTACGCCGCAACGGCACTGGAGCGTCGGGCGGAGGCCGAGCAACTGCTGCGCGCGGGGGTGGAGCCGGAGCGGGCGTAGGCCGAGCAGTTGCTGCGCGCGGGGGTGGAGCGGGAGCGGGCGTAGGCCGCCGCGGCCCTTCACCCCGCGCGGCTCGTTCACGCAGGCCGCGCGGCTCCTGCACTCCAGGCCGGCGCGGGTCCTTCACTCAGGCCACGCGAATCCCGCACCCCAGGCCGTTCGCACCCGGTCGGTCGGGTGGGTCACTCCACTCCGATGAGCAGCAGCGACCCTTGTCGTCCGCCCCGGTACACCACCGTGTCGACGGCGAGGTAGGACTCACGCACGCGTGCCTCGAGGTGCTCGGCGATCGACTCCGGGGCCTCGTCGCCGAGGACGAGGGTGACGAGCTCTCCGCCGGCCGCGAGCATGCGGTCCAGGACGGCCTCGGCGGTGGACGTGACGTCCGAGCCGATTACGGCCACGTCGCCGTCGACGAGGCCGAGGACGTCCCCGGCCTGGCAGATGCCGGCCATGGTCCAGGACTGCCGTTCGGCCACGGCGACCTCGGCGTACCGGGTCGCGCCGGCCGCGGAGGTCATCGACACCACGTCCTCGTCGAAGCGGCGTTCCGGCTCGTGCACGGCGAGCGCGGCGATGCCCTGGACCGCGGAGCGCGTCGGGATCAGCGCCACGCGGATGCCCTCGGCGCGGGCCTGCTCGGCCGCCGCGGCTGCGGTGTGGCGCAGCTCGGCGTCATTGGGCAGCAGTACGACCTCGCGCGCGTGGGCCCGCCGTACGGCCTCGACGAGCTCTCCGCTGGCGGGCGGCTCCCCGGGCCGCGCGAGGACGGTGGTGGCCCCGGCCTCGGTGTACAGCCCGGCCAGCCCCTCCCCCGGCACGACGGCGACGACGGCCCGCTGTGCCCGCTCGCGGGGCGGGCGCTCACCGCCGGTGGTGTGCACGTCCCCGGCCCCGAAGTGGGTGATCCGGATCCGGTACGGCCGCCCGGCCTCGACCCCGGCCTCGACGGCGGCTCCGGCGTCGTCGACGTGCACATGGACGTTCCACAGTCCGTCGCCGCCGACCACGACCAGGGAGTCCCCCAGGGCGTCGAGCCGCGCCCGCAGCCTCGTCACGGCCGCGTCGTCGGCCTCCAGCAGGTAGATCACCTCGAAGGCGGGCCCGCCCTCGTCCGTCCCGTCCGCGCACTCCTCGGTGTCGGTCGCCGACGCGCCACCGGCCGCGGCCGGGTCGACCCGCGAGCCGCCCCCTACGCGCGCGTGCCCACCCGAGAACGCGGGGACCGCCTCCCCCGTGAACGTCTCCAAGAGCGCGCCCAGCACCGCCAGCAACCCCCGGCCACCGGCGTCGACCACCCCGGCGCGCTCCAGGACCGCCAGCTGCCCGGGCGTGGCGGCCAGCGCGGCACGAGCCCCCTCGTACGCCGCCCGTGCGACCGCCCCGCAGTCGTCGCCCTCGGCCGCACCGGCCGCGTCGGCGGCGGCCGAGGCGACCGTGAGGACCGTGCCCTCGACGGGGTGGGCCACGGCCTGGCGGGCGGAGTCGGCCGCCCGGCGCAGAGCGAGGCGCAGTCCGGAGCCGTCGGTGTGAGTCGTCTCACCGTCCTCGGCCAGCACCTGAGCCATGCCCCGCAGCAACTGGGCGAGGATCGTCCCGGAGTTCCCCCGGGCACCGATGAGGGCCCCGTGCGCCATCGCGCGGGAGGCGTCCGCGAGGCTGGGCTCGGCCGAGTCGTACGCGATGAACACGGCCTCCACCGCCGCGACCGCCGACTCCACGGTCAGGTACAGATTCGTCCCGGTGTCGCCGTCGGCCACGGGATAGACGTTGATCGCGTCGATCTCCTCCCGCGCGCGTCCGAGCGACTCCAGCGCGAGGCCGCACCAGGTGCGCACCGCGAGAGCATCGAAGAATGTCTGCGGCACCTGCGCCACCTGCGCCTCCCTGAGCTGCCGACCGTGGCACGCAGCGTAGACCCAGGGCCGGTGTGCGGCGGAAGAGGGCCTGGAGCCGGGCGCTGAGCAGGCATGGTAGTTTCGTTCTACTGGCGCAGTCGTTGTATGCTGCTCCGGTTGCCCGATGCAGATCGGGCCGTTCCCCTGGCAACGCCACTCAGATCTCTGATCCTAGATCTCGATCCCGGCATGCCGGGATTAACCGTAAGTGGATCTGAAGTCTTTGGAGTGACCCGTGGCTGCCAACTGCGACGTCTGCGGCAAGGGGCCGGGCTTCGGCAACAACATCTCGCACTCGCACCGCCGTACGTCCCGCCGCTGGAACCCGAACATCCAGCGTGTGCGTACCGTGGTCGGCGGGACGCCGAAGCGCGTGAACGCCTGCACCTCGTGCATCAAGGCCGGCAAGGTCTCGCGCTGACGCTCAGCTGAGCGCGCGGCCACTGCTGGTTCGCCGCACGAAGCCGGTCCACCTCGCGTGGACCGGCTTTTTGCTGTGCCCGCAGGGCTGCTGCATGTCCGGCGGGCCGCAGCAACGGGCCCTAGGTGTATTGATCACGAGCGTTGTTGACACCGGTGGGGCTTGATCATGGCGAAGACCTCCGGTGTGGTGGA
>NZ_JBIMKE010000014.1:0-182048 GCF_043673425.1 Streptomyces sp. M41
CACCCAGCGTCCTACCAGGTCCCACCCCCACACGGGACCAGAACCCGAGAATGATCACAACCTCACACAGGCCCTAGGGCCTGTCGTCCGGGCCTGTCCGTCTGGATCATGCCGGCCGCACGGCATGGCTTGGGCGGGGCTTGGGGCAGGCTTCGTCCACAGGGTGTGGACGGCGGGCGGGCGCGGGGCGCCGGGGGAGCGGAAATCCCGGCGACACCCCGCGCCCCGCCCACCTACCGTGGCCCCATGAGCCGTCCCGAACCCCACATCGACGTCCGCCCTCTCACCGACGCCGACATCCCGGACTGGTCCCGTGCCCTGAACACCGGCTTCCTGCGCACCCCCGACGTCTCCGAGGCGGAGATCGCGGACCGCAGATCCTTCATCGAACCCGCCCGCACCCTCGGTGCCTTCGACGCCGGCCGCTGCGTCGCCACCTTCCGCTCCTTCGCCCAGGAACTCACCGTGGTGGGCGGCGCGACCGTCCCCGCCGACGCCGTGTCGAACGTCACCGTCAGCCCCACCCACCGCCGCCGCGGCCTGCTCAGCCGGATGATGGCCGCGGACCTGGACGCGGCGAAGGACCGCGGAGACGTGGTGGCGACGCTGATAGCGGCGGAGTACCCGATCTACGGCCGCTACGGCTTCGGCCCCGCCACCTTCACGGCCCAGTGGACGATCGACGTCCCCCGCACCGGCCTCGACCCCAGGTGGGCGGGGCCCGGGGACGGCGGCCGGATCGACCTCGTGGACGGGGCGGACGTACGCAAGATCGGACCTGAGCTGCATGAGCGGGTGCGCCGCGCCCAGCCGGGCGCCGTCGACCGGAACGAACGCTGGTGGCAGGTCAGGACGGGGGCGCTGCGGCTGGACAAGGAGCCGTGGACCGAGCCCTTCTTCGCCGTGTACCGCTCGGCGGGCGGCGAGGTCCAGGGGCTGGTGGCATACACCGCGGACGAACGATGGGGGGACGGCAAGCAGCCGCTCAACACGGCGAGTGTGAGATGGCTGGACGCGGCGACCCCGGACGCCGAGCGGGCGCTGTGGCGCTACCTGTGCTCGATCGACTGGATCACGACGGTCAAGAGCGGCTGGCGGGCGGCCGACGACCTGCTGCCCCTCTGCCTGCCCGATCCGCGGGCCGCCCGAGTCACCACGCTGGCGGACTGGTTGTGGGTGCGGATCCTGGATGTCGTACGGGCCCTGGAGGCGCGGACGTACGACGGGCAGGGGTCGCTGGTGCTGGAGGTCGTGGACGAGGGCGGGCCGGCCGGCGGGCGGTACCGCCTGGAGGCAGGGCCGGACGGTTCGTCCTGCGCGCCGACCACGGCCGACGCCGAACTCACCCTCGAGGTGGCCGACCTGGCCCGGCTCTGGCTCGGCGACGAGTCCGCGGTGCGGCTCGCCGCGCTGGGCCTGGTGCAAGAACAGCGAGCGGGCGCCGCCCGAGTGGCCGACGCCCTGTTGCGTACGTCCAGGCGGCCTTGGTGCCCGGACATCTTCTGACGGCTCCTCCCTGCCGACGACGGGGGACTCATCCGTAGCGAGCTGTGCGGTTGTGGTTGTTGTTCGGTTGTGGCTGTGCCATCGCTGTTCGGTTGTCGATGTGAAGTTGTGGCTGTGCGGACCGATCGGGCTCCCGGCTCCCCTCCGGAAGGGAGCCCGGACGGCCAACCCTCAGGAAGTCTGACCATGTTGCTGAAGTTGGCTACCAACTTCACTGTAGTTATGACCGCTTGGAAGCGTCTTATAACCACCATCTCTGGAACTGCCTAAAGATGGCGGGAAGTTGTAATGTCTTGTCGTGGAGCCGAAACACGCCTCCGTCAATGGGCGGAAGAGGTCACAGCGGCCACAGAAGTCACATCGGGAGGTGGCCGACGAGCTGCGCGCCCGGATCGCCTCGGGCGAGTTGCGGCCCGGTCAGCGCATGCCCACCCAGGCCAAGCTGGCCGACGAGTTCGGCGTCGAGCGCGGAGCCGTACGGCAGGCCCTGCGCATCCTGCAGTCCGAGCACCTGCTGACCAACGTGTCCAAGGGGGCACCGGCAACCGTCGCCCCCGACCTGCGCAAAGCGCTGACCGGCCCGGGAGCCCCGCCGCAGCCCACCATGGTGGCGCTCGCCCCGCGCATCGCCGCCGCCTTCGCGGCCCCGCACGTCGAGATCGACGCCCTGTGCCTGACCGCGGTCTCCCTCACGCTCGCCATCGGCGAACCGCTCCGCCGGATCCATGCCGGACAGCTGAAACCGGCCAAGGTCGACGTCCGTGTCCTGCTGCCCAGCCGTGACATCTCGCTCGCCTTCCCGACGCCGGTGGACGCCTCGGCCGACGACGCCGACGAGCGGCTGCGCCGGCGCTGGCTCGCCCAGCGCAACGCCCAGGGGCAGGTGCTCCGGCACAATCTGCTGGCACTGCGCTCCACGCACGGCATCGATGTGCGGGTCAGCTTTCGCGCGCTGCCGTTCACCCCGCCGCTGAAGCTGTATCTGCTCAACGGCGCGGAGGCGCTCTTCGCCTACTACACGCTGACGCGCCGCGAGGTGGAGATCGACCACCAGCAGCTTCAGATGTACGACGCCGCGGGCATCCAGTCCCTGCTGTTCGCCTTCGAGCAGGCGGCCGGGCTGCGGGACATGACGTTCGTGGAGCAGTCCCATGTCTGGTTCAACGCACTGTGGGAGACGATCAGTTCGGAGCTGGTGCTCACGAGCTGATCGTCTCCCACGGCGTGTGACCTGTGCGTTCGTCGTTCCCGCGGTGCGTATGGCTCATAGGGCGGGCCCCGAGAACAGAAGGGCGAGGACGACGGCCCCGATCGAGGAGACGGTGGGGCTCTTGGCCTTGATGCCTATGGTGAGCAGCAGCAGGCCGATGACGCCGGTGGCTCCGTACTTCCACTGGAGGGTCTGTTCTATGCCGACGACGAAGACGGCGGAGAGGAGTGCGAGGACGGGCATCGGTGTTTCCTCCTTCGGGCTCCTGGGGATGGAAGGATTACTTCCGCCAACTCAACCAACTTGACGCCAACTCTGACTAAGTTGTCCCCACTTGGCCCCTAGGTTGAAACAACCTGCAAACAACTCCCGGTAGATGGATCAGAGTTGTAACGTTTGGTCGTGACTCAGGAGAACGTGGCAGTGAACGGCAGCAGGAGACTCTCTCCGCAGCAGATCGCCGACATCCTGCGGGAACGGATCCGCGTCGGAGAGCTCAAGGCGGGCGACCGTCTGCCCACCCAGGCCGAGCTGGCCGAGGAGTTCGGGGTGGAGCGCGGCACCGTACGCCAGGCCCTGCGCGCGCTCCAGGAGGACGGTCTCCTCACCAACGTCAGCAAGGGCAGCCCACCGCGCATCGCCCTGCCCGCTCCGACCCGGGACGCACCCCAGCCGACGATGGTCGGCCTCTCCCCGCGGCTGACGGAGGTGTTCGCCGCCCCGCAGGTCCGGGTGGACGTCGTGTGCCACACCTCCGAGACCCTGATGCTGGCCCTCGGCGAGCCCCTGCGCCTGATCCACGAGGGCTCGATCCGCCCCGGCTCGATCGACGTACGGATCCTGCTGCCGTCCCGGGACATCCATCTGGCCTTCCCGGTACTGGTCGACGGACGGGGCGACGACGACCCCGTGCACCAGCGCTGGCTGGCCATGCGCAACGCCCAGGCCCAGGTGCTGCGCCACAACCTCCAGGCCATCCGCTCCACCCACGGTGTCGACGTCCATGTCACCTTCCGCGCACTGCCGTTCACCCCGCCGATGAAGCTCTACCTGCTCAACGGCGACGAGGCGCTGATCGGCTACTACGTCCTCACCGAGCGTCAGGAGGAGTACGAGAGCCGGACCCTGGACATGTACGACGCCCTGGGCTCCCAGTCCCTGCTCTTCTCCTTCGTACGGCAGGCCGGGCAGCGCGACGCCGCGTTCGTGGAGGAATCCCAGAAGTGGTTCGACGCCCTCTGGGAAACCATCAGCACGGACCTGACACTCTCCTAGTGACTTCTGAGACGACGCAGACTGAACAGGTGACCGCCGAGACCGAGAACGACCCGCACCAGCTCCGCGAACTCATCACCCGCGCCCGTATCGTGCTCTGGGACTTCGACGGACCGATCTGCGGGCTGTTCGCCGGGCATTCGGCGGAGCGTGTGGCCGCCGACCTGGTGGAGTGGCTGGAGAGCCGGGGACTGCACGGCCTGCTGACGGAAGCCGAACGGGAGTCCCTGGACCCCCATGTCGTCCTGCGTGCCGTCGACCGCCGGCATCCCGGCAGCGACCTCGTGGCGGAGCTGGAGGAACGTCTCACCCAGGAGGAACTGCGGGCGACCTCGTCCGCGATGCCCACGGCGTACGCCGACCCGCTGATCCGCACCTGGACGGCGCTCGGATCCCGGCCCGCCATCACCACCAACAACTCCCCGCGCGTGGTCCGCAGCTACCTCGGCACCCGCGGCCTGCTCTCCTGCTTCCACCCCCACATCTACGGCCGCACCCAGGACCTCCACCAGCTCAAGCCGGACCCGCACTGCCTCAACCGGGCTCTGAGCGCCCTGGGCGCGGCCCCCTCGTCGGCCCTGATGATCGGCGACACCCCCTCGGACCTCCATGCCGCGAACAGCGCCGGCGTCCCGTTCCTGGGCTACGCGCGTAACGCCCGCAAGGAGAAGCTGCTGCGTCAGGCGGGGGCGACGGCGGTCGTGGATTCGCTTCAGACGGTGCTGACGCTGGTCCGCGCGGCCGACTCCTGAAATCCCCGTCGGAGCAAGGGGACAGGGCTCCACAGGGGGCTGCTAGCATGCGCGCACCGATTGAGCAACCGTTCCCGTTCGTGCGTAAGTGATGGCGAACAAGCCAGACGTCGAGCGGCCTCGCAAAGCTTCGTGCAACAGGGTGGCGGACCGCCCATGGCGGCCACCGGCGCCTCACCATGGCGTGCGAGGCAGAACACCGCGTGTTAACCGTTTGGCATACCGTCCTCTTCTTTTCACCCTCACCCGGAGCGGCCAGTGGGCGCACCTCCCCTTCCCCGTCCCGTGCACGGGGGACGCGCCGCGCCCGACCACGTCGTCCGTGAGTTCGTGGGACAGGCCGAGAAGCTGGGCCGGGCGAGCAGTGGACACCACAACCACAACTACGTGCTGCCACTCACGGAGCGTATGGCCGCGGTCCTCGGGCGCCCGCCCGGCACCCCCGTGACCGTGCGGGTCCGCAGGGCCGAGGCGCTGCCCGTGGTGATCAGGACCTGGCACGACGAGGCGCGGATCCTCGACGCCATCGGGGGAGTCCTGCCCCATGTGCCGGAGTGCCTCGTGGCGGGAGACGGCTTCTCCATCCACAGCTATGCCGAGGGCGTGCCGCTGTCCGAGGTCTGCGGAAACGGCAAGCCCGTGGACACCCTGCTGGTCAAGGCGCTGGCCGGGCTGCTCGCCAGGATGGCCCAGGTGCGCCGGGGGGCGCTGCCGCCGCTGCCGGCGCTCTGGCCGCGCAACGACATGGACAGCCAGGGGTTCCTGCGGACGCTGGCCCGTCTCGCCGACCGGCAGATCCGCCGGCCCAACCGGCAGGCGTTCGGCGGGCTGTTCGCGGCGCTGGGCATCCCCGAGGACGCGCTGACCCGGTTCGCCGAGCGGGTGCCCGCCATGGCCCGGCGGCCGTACAGTCTGCTGCACGCGGACCTGCACCGGGACAATCTGATCGTGTCCCACGCCGGGGACCCGCCGCTGATCTGCGTCGACTGGGAGCTGGCGACGTACGGCGACCCCCTGCACGACCTGGCGACGCACCTGGTGCGGATGCGGTACCCGGCCCACCAGTGGGACGAGGTCGTGGTCGCCTGGGCCGAGGCCATGCAGGAGATCCGGCCGGCCGCCGTCGGCGGTCTCGGCAAGGATCTGCCCCGCTACCTCGCCTTCGAGTCGGCGCAGTCCGTCTACCCGGACGTCATGCGCGCCGCGTGCTCGCTGGAAGAACCGTTCACCCAGCAGAAACTCGACGAGGCGACCGCGGATGTGCGCCGCGCCCTGGAGGCGGCGGCGGAACCGCTGCGCCTGGGCAGCGTGCCGAGCCCGGGGGAGATCGAACGCGCCCTCTTTCGCTGGCTGGCCTCGCGCAGCCATGGCGGCGTCGACGGGCGTGCCTGGGTCACCAGGGCCTTCACCTGGACGCCCGACCGGCGGCTCGGCGCGCCGCCCGACTTTCCCGTCTCGGCCGTGCGCGAGGCGTTGCTGGTCGAGGGGGCCGCTCCGGCGGACCGGGTGTTCAAGGGGACCGCGCACCTCAACACCGTCGTATCGGTACCGGGGGTCGACTTTCCCGTGGTCGTGCGGCGCAGGCTGCCCGACGTCCGCCGCCGGGAGCCCAGCTTTCTCAGCGAGCACGCCGTGCTCCGTGCGATCGAGGAGGCGCCCGTCGAGGTGGCGGCGCCGCGGGCCCTCGCGCTGGGCGTGAGCTACGCGGACGACTTGTTCGCCATCCACACCTATGTCGGACCGCGTGACAGGCCTCCCGGTCATCCGGTGCACGGTCTGCTCCCGCACGAGGCGGACCGGCTCGTGGACCAGCTCTGCGCCCTGACGCACGTGGACTACAAGCAGGTCGACCCGACCGCCGGGGAGGGCGACTTCTTCGCGTGGCTGCGCAATCAACTGGTGCAGCTGGTCGCTGACTTGCCCAAGGAGTCGCAGCAGCCGGCCCGCTGTCTGGGACTCCCCGACGCGGACCGGCTCCGGCAGATCCTGTCCCGCCACCGGGTGAGCGACCGAAAGCCCTCCCTGCTGCACGGCGACCTCAACCCGTGGAACCTGGTGCGCCGGGACGACTGCCTGGCCCTGACCATCATCGACTGGGAGATGGCGGTGGTCGGCGATCCCCTCTACGACCTGGTCCGGCACATGCACCTCACCCCGACCCGGCCGGAGATCCGGGACCGGATGTTCCGGCGCTGGGAGGAGCGGCTGCCCGGCGAGCACACCGGCAACTGGCGGCGGGACTGGCGGGTCTACCGGGGCATCGAGACCGTCCGTTCCGCCTATGTGGACCTGGACCGGCTGGTCACCGGCGTGAGCATGGACGCGCCCAACGTCCGGCGGGCGGTGGACTCGTACCCGATGACCCTGGCCGCGGCCACCGCCTTCCTGGGGCTGCCCGTCCGCCCCACGGTGACCCGTATCTCATCGCCGTAGGCTCACGGCATGAGTGAGATCGGGCTGCGGGAACGCAAGAAGCGGCGGATGTACCGGACGGTGTCGGACACCGCCATCCGGCTCTTCCTGGAGAAGGGCTTCGACGCCGTCTCCGTCGCCGAGGTCGCCGCCGCCGCCGAGATCTCCAAGCCGACGCTCTTCCGGTACTTCCCGACGAAGGAGGATCTCGTCCTGTACCGGTTCGCCGACCACGAGGACGAGGCCGCCCGGATCGTGCGACAGGGCCCGGCGCCCGTCGAGGCGCTGCGGCGGCACTTTCTCGACGGGCTCGAGCGGTGCGATCCCGTCACCGGGCTCAACGACCACCCCGAGGTCCTCGCCTACCAGTCGATGCTGTACGAGACCCCCGCGCTGGCCGCCCGTCTGTACGGCTATCTGGAGCGCTCGGAGGCCGCGCTCGCCGAGGCGCTCGGCGGGGGGCTCCCGGCCCGGCTGGCCGCCGGCCAGATCGTCGCCGTCCAGCGGATCCTCGCTCAGGAGAACTGGCGGCGGATCGCCGCGGGGGAGCCGTTGGCCGAGGTCAGGCGGGATGCGGTGGCGTCCGCCGAGCGGGCGTTCGGGGTGCTGGAGGCAGGGCTCGGGGAGCTGGCCGCTCCCTGAGGTCCAGAGCTCCGCCGTGTGAGTCTCAGTAAAATATTTAACTCGGTTGTGTTTTTTGGCGTACGCTCCATGGAATGACGTCACCCGACCCCGCCCTCCGTCACGCCCTCAGCCGCGAACGCGCCCACCACGAACGCTGCCGTACCGCCTTCCACGGCATGGTCGAGGACGCCCAGGAACACGTCGTCACCGGCGCCGACGTCTCCGCCTCCGGAGCCGACGCCGAGGTCCTCGGCCACGGGTTGCGCAGCCGCGCCAAGGAGATGCGCGAGCTGCCCGAGGGGCCGCTGTTCTTCGGGCGTCTCGACTTCGGCGGCGGCGAGCGGCCGGACCCCGGTGAGCTCCGGTCGCTGCACATCGGGCGGCTGCGCATCGGCGAGCACCCCGCTCAAGAGCCCCTCGTCGTCGACTGGCGCGCCCCCGTCTCCCGCGCCTTCTACCAGGCCACCGTCCACGACCCGCAGGGCGTCGCCGTGCGCCGGCGGTTCGGCTGGGCGCCCGGCAGCAACGGCGACTCCGCGGACCTCACGGGCCTGGAGGACGAGCACCTGCAGGCCGGTGGCGAGTCCCGCGCGAGCGAGATCGTCACCCGGGAGATGGAGCGGCCCCGCGTCGGGCCCATGCGCGACATCGCGGCCACCATCCAGCCCGAGCAGGACGATCTCGTACGGGGCGACCTCGCCCTCTCCGTCTGCGTGCAGGGCGCTCCCGGCACCGGCAAGACCGCGGTCGGCCTGCATCGCGCCGCCTATCTGCTCTACACCCACCCGCACCGCGTCCGGCGCGGCGGACTGCTGATCCTCGGCCCCAACCGGACGTTCCTGACGTACATCTCCCAGGTGCTGCCCGCCCTCGGCGAGAGCGGAGTCCGTCAGTCCACACTCCGGGACGAGATCGCCCGGCATCCGGTTGCCGAGACCGACGACGAGCGGGCGGCCGGCGTGAAGCACGACGTGCGGATGGCTCAGGTCCTGCGACGGGCGCTGTACGCGAGGGTCGGCGCCGAGGGGGTGGACGCCCTCGTGGTGCCGGACGGCTCCTATCGCTGGCGGGTCACCGAGAGCGAGCTGCTGCGGATCATGGCGGACGTGCGGGACGAGGAGCCGCCGTACGCCGTCGGCCGGGAGCGGGTGCGTACGCGTGTGGTGCGGCGCATTCAGGCCCAGGCCGAGCGGCGTGCCGGGCCGCGGAGCAACGCCTGGGTGCAGCGGATCTCGCGGTCGCGGGCGGTCGGGGCGTACGTCGACGCCGTATGGCCGCGGGTCCGGGCCGAGGAGGTCCTCGCCGAACTGCTCACCGAGCCAGGCGTGTTGGCCGCGGCGGCGGACGGGCTGCTGGACGCCGACGAGCAGAAGGCGCTGCTGTGGGCGAAGCCGCCCCGGTCGTGGAAGTCGGCGCGCTGGTCGGCCGCCGACCTGGTGCTGCTCGACGAGGTGGCCGGACTCATCGAGCATCCGCAGGGGTACGGCCATGTCGTCGTGGACGAGGCGCAGGACCTGTCGCCGTTGGAGTGCCGGGCGATCGCGCGCCGGGCGGCCTTCGGGTCGGTGACGGTGCGGGGGGATCTGGCGCAGGGGACGACGCCGTGGGCGGCGCGGTCATGGGAGACGGTGCTGCGGCATCTGGGGAAGCCGGACGCGGTGGTCGTGCCGCTCACGACCGGATTCCGGGTGCCCGGGGCGGTGCTGGCGCTGGCCAACCGGCTTCTCGCGCGGCTCGATGTGGAGGTGCCCGCGGCCCGTTCGCTGCGGGGCGAGGGGGAGTTGCGGTTCCGGGCGGCCGACGGCGATCTGCCGGGTGCGGTCGTGGCCGCCGTACGGGACGCCCTGGGCCGGGAGGGGTCCGTGGGGGTCGTCGCGGCCGACGGGGATGTGGAGCGGGTGCGCGAGGCGCTGGGGGCGGCCGGGATCGGGGCGGGGGGCGCGGACGAGTCGGGGGCGCGAGTGGCCCTCGTGCCGGCGAGCGTGGTGAAGGGGCTGGAGTACGACCAGGTCGTCGCCGTGGACCCGGCCGCGATGGTGGCGGCGGAGGAGCGGGGGTTGCACCGGCTGTACGTGGTGGTTACGCGGGCGGTGGCGGGGCTGGAGGTGGTGCACGACGGGCCGCTGCCGTTCTGAGGGGTGCCGCCGCGCTTCCCTCCCCGTGGAGGCACCCCTCGTCGCGGCCCGGCCTACGCGGCGTCGAGGATCGGCACCAACTGCTCCTCCTCGTACGTCAGATGCGCCTCCAGCGCCGTCGTCAGCCGCTCCACCTCGGCGCGGGCGGTCGCCGGGTCCGTGTCCTCGGCGGTCACGACGCCGCGCAGGTCCTCGATGAGCTCGGCGATCCGCTCGTGCTCCTCGCTCAGCCGGTCCAGCGTGGGCCGGAGCTCGGGGTGGCGGTCGGCCAGGACGGGGAACATGCCCAGGCCCTCGCCGGTGTGGTGGTTGTGCAGTCCGGCGCAGAAGGTCAGGCAGTTGACGCGCAGCTGGGCGCCCAGGGTCGTACCGCTCCCCTTGGCCATTTCCTCCCGGATCAGGGCGAGTTCACGCCGGAAGGCGTCGTGGACGACCTTGATGGCCTCGCCCATCGAAGAGGCGTTGATGCTCCCCGGGCCGTCCTGGGCGATGGCCTCCAGCGCCACGACGGGGATCACTCGCCGCGTCTTCTCCTGGTACTCCGCCCAGCCCGGGTCCGTCTCCACGGCCCGCGCGAAGGCCCGGTCACGCTCCTCGCCCTCGAGGACGACCGCCCGCGCCTCGTAGGTGAAAGCGCCGCTCTCCACGGTGACCTGGGGGTTCGCCAGGAGGTTGTGGAACCACGCCGGGTGCGTCGGGGCGCCGGCCGCGGAGGCGATGACCAGGACGCGCTCGCCGTCGGGGAGGAAGCCGACGGGGGTGGTGTGCCGGCGGCCGGAGCGGGCGCCCGTGGTGGTGATCAGCAGCAGCCGCGCACCTTCGAAGTAGCCGCCGACACGGCCCTTGTTGGCGCGGAGCTCGTCGATGACCTGTTGATTGAAATCGTTGGGCAAGTCTCTCTCTTTCTCTTTCTCTGTCGCTGGATTCCGTACGAAGGAAACGGAGGGGAAGGCGAAGAGAAAGAGGCGGGCTCCTGGCCCGCCGCCACGGCCTCACTCAGAGGCCGGGCAACACCCAACTCGCTCACGGCACAAGGCCGACCCGGCAGTCATGGAGCACACGGTACCGTCCGTCCCATGACAACCACCAGGCAATTTCAGGAGATCCCCACGACGACGCTCGCCGACCTGCTGGGCCGCGAGCAGGTACTGGACCTCGGCATCCGCTCCCTGTGGAGCCCTGTCCCGCGCGTCGCCGGCCCCGCGTACACGGTGTCGTGCTCGCCCGGCGACAACTTGATGCTGCACGCGGCGATCCACCGGGCGCCGTCCGGCTCGGTCGTGGTGGTCGAGTCGGGGGACCTGCGATTCGCCCTGGCCGGCGGCAACGTCTGTGCCGTCGCCCAGCGCCGCGGCATCGCCGCCTTCGTCGTCGACGGGGTGATCCGGGACCTGGCGGAGGTGCGGGAGGCGGGCTTCCCGGTCTTCGCGCGGGGCGTCGTCCCGATCCCGGGCACGAAGGCCGCCGTACGGCCGCTGAACGAGCGGGTGCGGTGCGGGGGTGCGGCGGTCGACCCCGGGGACGTGGTGGTGGCCGACGAGGAGGGTGTCGTGGTCGTCCCCGCGGATCGCCGGGAGGAGATCCTGGCGGCGGCCCGCACGAAACTGGCGAAGGAGGCGGAGGAGTCCCTCGACGAGTGGGAGGCGGCACACCGGGCCCGCATCGACAAGATCCTGGCCGAGGGCGGGTTCGCGGGCGGGTCCGAGGGTGGGACTGCGGGCGGGACTGCGGGCGGGTTCGAGGGCTGAGCGCGTTGTCCCTGTCCCCGTCCCCGTCTCCTGCGGTCCTTCTCTTCCTCGACATCGACGGAACTCTGATCCCCTTCGGCGCGGACCACCCGTACCCGGTGTACGAGGCGGCCCACCCGCTCCCGCGGACGGCCGACCACCCCCTGCTCTCCCGCGTCGACCCGGCCCTCGGCGTCCGCCTGTCCGGGTTCGCCGCGCTCGGCTGTGAGCTGGTGTGGGCCACGACCTGGCTGGACGACGCGAACATCTGCCTAGCGCCCTGGCTAGGGCTGCCCCCGCTGCCGATGGTCGAGTGGCCGGACGAGGGCGACGCACCCCGGCTGGGGCCGCGTGGCCTGCACTGGAAGACGCGGCCCCTGGTGGCACGGGCCGCCGGGCGCCCCTTCGTGTGGCTCGACGACGAGATCACCGACGCCGACCGGGCCTGGGTGGCGGGCAACCACCCCGCACCCGCCCTCCTCCACCACGTCGATCCCCGCCAGGGCCTGACCGACCGGGACTTCACCGTCCTACAGGAGTGGCTCACCGCATGCGGCGGCCCGGCGGCTCGGTGACCCGTACAGGTCAGGGTGAACGGGCGCGCCACGCCCGTTCACGCGAGTCCCTTCCGGAAGCCCTCGCGCCACGAGGGGTAGCGCAGCGTCCAGCCGAGCTCGCGCTTGGCCTTGGCGTTGGAGAAGCCGCGCCCCTCGACCATCATCAGCACCGGAAGGTCCCCGGCCAGCAGCTTCGCCAGCCACTTCGGCACCCGCATCGGCCGCTTGGCACCCGCGCACGCGGCCAGATACGGCAGCCATTCCCGGGCCGGAGCCGGTTCGTCGTCGACGATGCTGAAGACCCCCGTCGCCCGCTGTTCCACGGCCAGGACGGTGGCGCTCGCCGCGTCGTCGAGATGCACGAACGAGCTGTGCCCGGTGCCGGGCCCGACGAGCGGGAACTTACGGCCCCGGATCAGCTCGACCATGTCGTCGGAGGCGCCGGGCCCGTAGAACCCGCCGTAGCGCAGCGCGACGCCGCCCGCCTTGACGACCGCGTCCTCCAGGTGGCGTACGGCCTCCACCATCGGTTGCAGCGCGGTCCCCGTCATGGGGTCCAGCGGGTCCTCCTCGGTCTTCACCCAGCCGCCCCGGCGGAGGCCGTTGAAGCTGCCGAAGCTCTGCGCGACGAAGGTGGACACGCCGTTCGCCCGCGCGGCGGCCAGCAGATGGTCCGTGCCCTCGGTGCGCAGCCGGTTGGTGGTGGCGAAGAGCCGGTCGAAGCGCTTCATGTCGGGCCTGCCGATGTCGAGCGCGGTCATCTGGTGCACGATCGCGTCCGGCCGCGCCGCCGCGACCGCCTCGCCGACGGACGCCTCGTCCAGCCCGTCCATCACCACACCCCGGGCGCCCAGCCCCGCCAGCAGCCCCAACTTGGCCGCGCTCCTCGTCGTGGCCGTCACGTCGTACCCCTCGGCCACGAGCCGCGGCACCAGCCGCCTTCCCATGACCCCGGTCCCACCTGCCACGAACACGCGCATGATCCTCACCGTCCCGATGCGGTCCTTCGAGGCCGGAATGCCTCTCTGTCATCTGGGACGAGATGGCGGGGGGTGGGCGTGACATGGGTCCGGGACGGCGGGCGGCCGCGACCTGGCCTCGCCGCAGCCAGGTGCTGGCGACTAACTTGGGTTACCCGTAAAGGGGTAAGAGGTGCACATGCCGACTCACACGCCGGCTGAGCGTGCCCTGGCTCGCTCATTCGCCACCGATGATGGCGCTATCAGGTTCAACGTCACCGACCTGACGGTAGACCACCAACCGGACCGCAGTGTCACGCTGACCTACCGGATCATCGTCGAGCGGAAGGGGCACGCTGACGAGTGCTGGGTGTTCACTCTGCCCTGGGGCGACAAGTCCTTTGTGGATGTACTCACCTCGTCCGCCCCTGATGCTGAGCGTCTTCGCCAACTGGTCGAGCTGGTGCACCGCCTTTTGGAGGAGTGGTGGGATACCAAGGGGTACAACCGCCGGTCGGCGAAGATGGGACGCCGATGCTCCTGAGCTGCCACCCCGCACGCCCACAGCAGAACGGGACTGCCAACACATCACGCGGGCAGGACAGCCAGACACCGGCGGAGCGGACCGCCGGCCGTGGCGTGGCGCACTTTTGCAAGCAGGTGCTTGCAATAGTTAGCGAGGGTGGTGCAAGGTGGAGGCATGGCATCGCTCAACGTCGGCAATCTCGGCGAGTATCTGCGTGAGCAGCGGCGCACCGCGCAGCTGTCACTGCGGCAACTCGCCGATGCCGCCGGGGTGTCCAATCCGTACCTGAGCCAGATCGAGCGCGGGCTGCGCAAGCCGAGCGCGGAGGTGTTGCAGCAGGTCGCCAAGGCGCTGCGGATCTCCGCGGAGACGCTTTACGTGCGGGCCGGCATCCTCGACGCCGAGCGGGACCGCGACGAGGTGGAGACGCGCGCCGTCATCCTCGCCGACCCCACGCTGAACGAGCGGCAGAAGCAGGTACTGCTCCAGATCTACGAATCCTTCCGCAAGGAGAACGGGTTCGGGATATCCCCCGACGCGGGGGAGGCGGCGGTCGACGCGGTCGAGCTGGCCGAGGCCGTCGGCTCGGGCTTGGGCGCCGACCGGAGCGACGGCCACCGCGACGACGCGGCGGACGGCCACGGCAGTGACTCGGGTGACTCCGGTGATTCGGGTGACGCGAGTGACTCCGGCGACACCGCCGTACGCCGCAGCCGTAAGCCCCGCACGACCCGCACGACCCGTACGACCCGTACGACCCGTACGTCCGACGGCAGCGACGCCGACCCGGAGAACCCGAACAACCCGCAGCAGTCGGCCGGCTGACCATGCCTCGCCGCACGCGCGCCCTGCGACCACGCACCGGCACGCATCGGCAGGCACGGACACGCACCGGCGAGCAGCCGTACGGCCGCCCCGGCGCCCGGCCGACAGCGGGATCCAAAACCCTCACCTCAAAGCAACCCGGGAGGACCATCACCATGGCCATCGCCGACGACCTGCGTAAGACCCTCAGCGACCCGACCCCGCTCTACTTCGCCGCCGGCACCGCCGACCTGGCCTACCAGCAGGCCAAGAAGGTGCCCGGCCTGGTGGAGCAGCTGCGCACCGAGGCGCCGGCCCGGTTCGAGGCCGTTCGCAACACGGACCCGAAGGCCGTCCAGGAGAAGGCCGGCGCCCGCGCCAAGGAGGCGGGAGCCAAGGCCAAGGAGGCGCAGGAGACCATCCAGACCAAGGTCACCGAGTTCATCGGCGCCCTCGACGCCGACATCAAGAAGCTGGGCAGCAACCTGGACGCGGACTTCAAGAAGTTCGGCAGCAGCATCGACGCCGACCTGAGGAAGCTCGGCGAGAGCGCCCAGGACCTCGCGCTGCGCACGGTCGGCGTCGCCGCCGAGTACGCCGTGAAGGCCCGCGAGACCTACGAGAAGGTCGCCGAGCACGGTGAGCAGGCCGTGCGGACCTGGCGCGGCGAGGCGGCCGAGGAGATCGAGGAGTTCGCGATCGCGGTCGAGCCGAAGGGCGAGCCGGTCGAGGTCAAGCAGGACCGGACCGAGGCCAAGCCGGCCGCGCCCGCCGTGCCGAAGCCCGCCACCGAGGCCGCGGCGCCCACCGCGGCCAAGAAGGCCCCCGCCAAGAAGGCTCCGGCGCGCAAGCCCGCCGCCAAGAAGACGACGCCGCCCGCCAAGTAACCCGCCACGTAACACGGACGGGTGAAAAGGGGACGATGGGCACGGGCCGGGCACTCAGGGAGTGCTCGGCCCGTTGTTCGGGTAGCGGTCAGGCGGTTGCGGGTACGGTGACCGCGTAGATACGAGCCGATTCAGGTGGTGGACGTTGTGCTGATGCAGGGCTTCGCAGGGTTCATGTGGCTGCTGAGCGTGGCCCTGATCCTTTTCAGCGGCTTCGCGCTGATCGACGCGGCCATCCGCCGTGAGGACGCCTACCGCGCCGCTGACAAGCAGACCAAGCCGTTCTGGCTGATCATCCTCGGGCTCGCCTTCGTGGTGAACCTGATCTTCAACATCCTGTCGTTCCTGCCGATCATCGGCCTCATCGCCACGATCGTCTACATGGTCGACGTCCGCCCCGCGATCAAGGGCCTCCCGGGCGGTGGCCGCAGCAGAAAGGGCTCCAGCAGCGACGGCCCGTACGGCCCGTGGAACGGCGGGCGCTGAGCAGCGGCGGCCCGACGCCCACGGATCGGCGCCGCTGGGCGACGAGGCCCTGACGACCCCCTGACGAGGGGGCGGGTGGTGCGGTCCCGTGCCGCCCCGGACGGGCGGCGCGCGAACCGCCCGCTCTCGAACCGCCCGCTCTCAGACCCCCCGGTCGAGCAGCAGCACGGCCACGTCGTCCGTCAGCTCGCCGCCATTGAGGTCCCGGACCTCGTTCACCGCGGCCCGCAGCAGGGCTTCGCCCCGCAGCCCTTCACCGAGCTGGCGCCGGACCATGGACACCATGCCGTCCTGGCCGAGCCGCTCCCGGCCCTCGCCGATCCGCCCCTCGATCAGCCCGTCGGTGTAGAGCATCAGGCTCCACTCGGCCCCCAGCTCCACCTGCATCCGAGGCCACCGGGCCCCGGGCAGCAGCCCGAGCGCGGGCCCGTTGTTGTCGTACGGCAGCAGACGCGCCGCCCGCCCCGGCCGGGCCAGCAGCGGCGAGGGGTGCCCCGCGAGGCACAGCCCGGCCCGCCGGCCATCCGGCGATATGTCCACCGTGCACAGCGTCGCGAAGATCTCGTCGTCGGCCCGCTCGTGCTCGAGGACCTGCTGCAACGTGCCGAGCAGCGCGTCCCCGCACAGCCCCGCCAGGGTCAGCGCCCGCCAGGCGATCCGCAGCTCCACGCCGAGCGCGGCCTCGTCGGGCCCGTGCCCGCAGACGTCACCGATCATGGCGTGCACGGTTCCGTCCGCGGTGCGGACGACGTCGTAGAAGTCACCGCCCAGCAGGGCACGCGAGCGCCCGGGCCGGTAGCGCGCGGCGAAGCGCAGCGAGGAGCCCTCCAGCAGCGGCGTCGGCAGCAGACCGCGCTCCAGCCGGCGGTTCTCCTGGGCCCGCATCCGGCCCTCGGCCAGCCGTCGCTCGGCGGTGTCCGAACGTTTCCGCTCCACCGCGTACCGAATGGCCCGGCTCAGCAGCCGCCCGTCCAGCTCGTCCCGGAAGAGGTAGTCCTGAGCGCCGACGCGCACGGCTTCGGCGCCGCGCTCGGCGTCACCGGAGGCGGTGAGGGCGAGGACGGCGTGGCGGGGCGCGAGCTCCAGGACGTGCTTGAGCACGGCCAGCTCGTCGTCGGCGGCATGGCCGGGCGCCGGCAGCGCGAGGTCCAGCAGGATGCAGTGGACGTCGTCGGTGAGCAGTCGCTCGGCCTCGGTGAGGTTGCGGGCGGTGCGCACACGGATCGGCTTGCCGGCCGAGTCGAGCATCTCGGGCACGATGGCCGAGCCGCCGGGATCGTCCTCGATCAGCAGCAGCGTCAGGTTGGTGTGAGTGGTGTTCTCTACCTTTTCTTCCTTACGCGGGGCCACTTCCGTGGAGGTGCCGCCTGGGGAAGCGGCGGGCGCCTGACCACTCTCCACGGCCGGGATCGCTCTCTGCCGCGGTATGGGTACGGGCATTGTCTTGAGTTCCTTCCCTCCCCCCGAGGGTGGTGGGAGCGAGGGTCCTCGATCCACCGACGGGGACCATAGCGGTAGTCGGCGCCGCAACGGAATGGTGTGAGCCACGCCGCGTTGACTCTCGCCACTGTCATATGCCGCGTTCCGTACCGCAGTTGGACAGGGCGGGAGCGGGTGAGGGATGACGAACGTCACGTCGGCCCTCGGTTTGGGAGGCGAGGAGACGTGGGGTGGGTCACGTGGCCGGGGTCACGACCCCCTCGCCACAAGACCCCCTGAATCCTCACGCATCGGGGCGAACCACCCCGAGGATCGGCATCGAGCCCGCCCCTGCCACGGTCACCGTCCGCCCCGGTCGCGGGGCGTGGACCATCGCGCCGTCGCCGATGTACATGGCCACATGGCTGGCGTCGGCGTTGTAGATGATGAGGTCGCCGGGGCGCATGTCGGCGACGTCGATGCGCTCCAGCTGCTTCCACTGCTCCTGCGAGGTCCGCGGGATGCCGCGCCCTGCGTTCACCCAGGCCTGTGACGTCAGTCCCGAACAGTCGTAGCTCTTCGGGCCCTCGGCGCCCCACTCGTACGGCTTGCCGAGCTGGGCGGTGGCGTACTCGACGGCCTTGCGGCCCTGCTCGGACGCCTTGGTGTCGAGGTCCTTCAGGATGCCGGAGTCCAGCCAGGCGGTCTGCGCCTTGTAGGCCGCTTCCTCCTCCAGCTGGGCGAGGCGCTCCTTCTCCTCCTTCTCCAGCCGGGATTCGAGCTTCTCGGCCTCCGCGATCTGCTTCTCGATCTTCTTCTGGGCGGTCGCCTTGGCCTTGCGGCCCGCCTCCAGCTTGCGCCACTGCGCGGAGGCGTCCTTGGCGTACAGCTCCAAGTCCTGCTGGGTACGGGTCATTTCCGCCAGCAGTCCCTTGGTCGCCCGCTGGCCCTGCAACACCCGGCCCGCGCCGTCGAGGAACTGCCGCGGGTCGTCGCTGAGCATCAGATGCGCCTCGTCGGGCAGCCCGCCCGAGCGGTACTGCGCGGCGGCGGCGGCACCGGCGCGCTTCTTCAACTCGGCGAGCTTCTCCTTGCCTTTGACGATCTGCTTCGCCAGCGCGACGATCTGGGCGGACTGCTTCTCGGTCGCCTCCTCGGCGGCGTTGTACTCGTCCGTGGCGACGGCGGCGGCGTGATAGAGCTTCTCGAGCTTCCCGCGGACGGCTTCGAGCTCCTCGTTCGACACGGTGGCCGACGCCGACGGGGAGGGATCGGGTGCCGCGAACGCCGTGCCCGGCGCCGCCAGTACGGTGACCGCGCAGACTACGGCCACGGCTGCGAGGACGCTGCGCCTGCCCGCCGGGAGGGTGCGCTTGCCCGGTCCCATACCTCTTCCCCCAACCTGATTTACCGTCAGTAACATACGGACGCCTGAGGGATCGTGCCACGCCGTGGCGCAAAACGACAGAGGCAGTGACTCCCTCCCCCATTCCCGCCGTCGTACGACGAACTCCCCGCCTTTGTGACGAACGACTCACAGAGATCGTTCCCCCGAACTCAGCCCCGCGGCGCCAACGCCTCCCAGCGCACCGTCACTTCCCCCTGCCGCCAGCGCACCGGCCCGTCCGTCACCGGCCAGTCGGCCGCGAGCTCCCGCACGGCCCGCATCCAGCGCTGCCGGGCCCCGTACGAGGCATACGGCGCGGCGGCGGCCCAGGCCCGGTCGAAGTCGCGTAGGAAGGCATGGACGGGCTCACCGGGAACATTGCGATGAATGAGCGCCTTGGGCAGCCGCTCGGCGAGATCCGACGGCCGCTCCAGCGACCCCAGCCGGGTCGCGAACGTGACCGTGCGCGCCCCCTCGGGCCCGAGCGCCACCCACACGTGCCGCCGCCCGATCTCGTCGCAGGTGCCCTCCACCAGCAGCCCCCCGGCCGCGAGCCGCCCGCACAGCCGCTCCCAGACGGCCCCGACCTCACCCTCCTCGTACTGCCGCAGCACATTCGCCGCCCGCACCAGCATCGGCCGCTGCGGAATCGGCACCTCGAACCCCCCGTGCCGGAAGACGAGCCCCTCCCGCTCGTACCTCTTGGCCGCGGCAACCCGAGCAGGCTCGATCTCCACCCCGACCACCCGCACTCCCGGCGCCACCGCACGAAGCCGCTCGAGCAACTCGACCGCGGTCCAGGGGGCGGCCCCATACCCAAGATCGACGGCGATCGGCTCGACAGCCCGCCGCAGCGCACCGCCATGCGTATGGGCGATCCATCGGTCCATGCGGCGCAGCCGGTTGGGGTTGGTGGTCCCGCGAGTGACGGCGCCCACAGGGCGGGCGGGGGCGCGGGAGTTCATGCACACGAGGGTATGCGCCGACCACAAGCCCACGAGGCCCGCACCGGCGCAACGGCGAGCAGGGGACGTGCCGGGGGGTGTCCGCCCGCAGTGGCCGGCGTCAAGGAACAGAACCCTCACCGGCCCGACCGCCGGTCCGAGGACGGACACCCCCCGGCGCGGCCCCGACCCCCAACGAACCGCACGCGCGACGCGCACCCTTCGATACCCGCGGGGGCTGCCGCAGGCACAAGACGGCACCCCCCACAAACCCGCGGAGGCCGCCGCAGGCACAAGACAGCACCCCTATCAAGCCCGCGGAGGCCGCCGCAGGCACAAGACAGCACCCCCCACAAACCCGCAGAGGCCGCCGCAGGCACAAAACAGCACCCCCACCCCACCCGCAGGCTCAAGACCCCCCGAACCCCCGAGGACCCACCCCCCCCCAGCCGCCGGCAGGCACCACGCCCCCCAGCCCCGAACAGTTGAGCGACCCCCGGTAATGCCTAGGCAAAAACAACCCCGCCCGGAATGGGAACCCCTCCCTCCGGCGTTGCACCGCCTTGGAGGGCGCACCGGCACCCTCCGCCCGGCATGCCCGCAGCAAGGAGGAACGCCACGTGAGCCAGTACGTGAGCAGGCTCGGGCGCCGCTCCCAGGCCGCCGCCCCCCACCGGCTGCGCCTGCACCGCCGCCCCCGCCGCGTAGCCATGCTCTCCGTGCACACCTCCCCGCTCCACCAGCCCGGCACCGGCGACGCCGGCGGCATGAACGTCTACATCGTCGAGCTGGCGCAGCGCCTCGCCGCGATCAACATCGAGGTCGAGATCTTCACCCGCACCACCGCCACCGACCTCCCACCCGTCGTGGAACTGGCCCCCGGCGTCCTCGTCCGGCACATCGACGCCGGCCCCTACGAGGGCCTCAACAAGGAGGACCTCCCCGCCCAGCTCTGCGCCTTCACGCACGGCGTGATGCAGGCATGGGCCGGCCACCGCCCGGGTTACTACGACCTGGTCCACTCCCACTACTGGCTCTCCGGCCACGTCGGCTGGCTGGCCGCCCAGCGCTGGGGCGCCCCCCTGGTGCACGCCATGCACACCATGGCCAAGGTCAAGAACGCCAACCTGGCCGACGGCGACACCCCCGAACCCGCCGCCCGGGTCATCGGCGAGACCCAGATCGTCTCGGCCGCGGACCGCCTCATCGCCAACACGGCCGAAGAGGCCGACGACCTGGTGGGCCACTACGCGGCCGACCCCGAGAAGGTCGCCGTCGTACACCCCGGCGTGAACCTCACCCGTTTCTCGCCCGCCGACGGCAGGGCGGCGGCCCGAGCCCGCCTGGGCCTCCCCCAGGACGCCCTGATCCCGGTGTTCGCGGGCCGTATCCAGCCGCTGAAGGCCCCGGACATCCTCCTGCGCGCCGTGGCCGTCCTGCTCGACGAGCACCCCCACCTCCGCTCCCGCATCCTCGTGCCGATCGTCGGCGGCCCCAGCGGCAGCGGCATGGCCAAGCCCGAGGGCCTCCAGAAGCTGGCCGCACGCCTGGGCATCGCGGATGTCGTACGGTTCCGCCCGCCGGTCGGCCAGGAGCAGCTCGCGGACTGGTTCCGGGCGGCATCCGTCCTGGTCATGCCGTCGTACAGCGAGTCCTTCGGCCTGGTCGCCATAGAGGCGCAGGCGGCCGGCACACCGGTCCTCGCGGCAGCGGTGGGCGGCCTCCCGGTGGCGGTCCGCGACGGCCGTACCGGATTCCTCGTCCAGGGCCACAACCCGGCCGACTACGCGCGCGTGCTGCGCGCCTTCGCCGACGACCCGCACCTGTCCCCGCGGATGGGCGAGGCCGCGGCCCGGCACGCCCAGTCCTTCGGCTGGGACACCGCGGCCGCCGCCACGGCGGACGTCTACACGGCCGCGTCCCAGGCGCACAGGCGTCGCGTACGCTCCCACCATGGCTGACGTACAGAAGGCGGCACAGGTCGTCGAGGGAGCCCTGAAGGACGCCGAACTCGACTGGGAGAGCCCGGCCCCCGGCAACTACGTCGTCAAACTCCCCGGCACCCGCAAGCTGTCGACGACGGTCTCGCTGCTCGTCGGCCGTCACTCCCTCTCGCTCAACGCCTTCGTCATCCGCCACCCCGACGAGAACGAACCCGGCGTCCACCGCTGGCTCCTGGAGCGCAACCTCAAGCTGTACGGCGTGAGTTACGCCGTCGACCGGCTCGGCGACGTCTACGTCACCGCCAAGCTCCCGCTCGCCGCTGTGACCGCCGACGAGATCGACCGCCTCCTCGGCCAGGTCCTGGAGGCGGCGGACGGCGCGTTCAACACCCTCCTGGAGCTGGGGTTCGCCTCGGCGATCCGCAAGGAGTACGAGTGGCGAGTCGCCCGCGGCGAGTCGACGCGAAACCTGGACGCGTTCAGCAATCTGACCCAGCGCCCCACCGACTGATTCCCGCCCGCGCAATCTGTACGACGCTCAGCGCGCCCTTGCGCGATAGCGCCCCGGCGGCACCCCCACCAGCTTCCGGAAGTGCCGGGTGAGATGGGACTGGTCGTAGAAGCCGGTCGCGGTGGCCACCTCGGCCGGTGAGCGGCCCTCCAGAAGCAGCCGGCGGGCCCGTTCGACCCGGCGGGACATCAGGTACTGGTGCGGGGCGATGCCGTAGGCGGTGCTGAACGACCGTACGAGATGGGCGGGATGGGCGTGCAGCAGCCCGGTCGCCTCGTCGAGGGCGAGGCCGGTCACGACGCGCTCGTCGAGCAGTTCGCGCAGGCGACGGGCGAGGACGGGATCGCGGCGCGGAACGTCGGTGCGGGTCAGGGGGCGCAGGCACGCCCGCAACCGGTCGCTGATGAGCGTGAGCCTGCTGTCCGCCTCCAACTCGTCACCGGGGTGGGCGAGGGCGGTGTGCAACTGGCCGACGCGCAACCGCAGTGCAGGGTCCCGCAGGTCGGGGGAGTCGACCGCCGGGCCGATCAGGTCATCGCCGAGCCGGCTGCTGTCCAGGTACAGCACCCGCTTGCGGAAGCCGTGCGGGGTGGCGGGGGAGCCGTTGTGAGGGACGTGCGGCGGCAGCAGGGACACCGTGTCGTGCGGGGTGCCGTGCTCGTGCCGGTCGAGGTCGTACCGTACGGCCCCGTCGTCCACGATGAGCAGCGTCCACGCCTCGTGCACATGCATCGGATAGGCGTACTCGGTGAAATGGGCGTGGAACACCTCGGTGACGCCCGGGACGTCGGGACGCCACGCGGAGACTTCACTGCGGTTCCGGGCGGCGGCCATGCAAAGAACGTACAAGACGCCGCCGTACGGCCGCCGTCAGCCTTGTCGTATGACTGGCACGAGTGATGACGCACCTGTTCGTTTCGACACCAAGATCGCCGTCCTGCTGCGCGCGGACCTGGAGCCCTGGCAACGGCTGAATGTCACCGCCTTCCTGGTCAGCGGCCTCGGCACCGAGGTCCCCGAGGTCGTCGGGGAGCCGTACGAGGACGCCGACTCGGTGGCCTACCTGCCGATGTTCCGGCAGCCGGTGCTGGTCTTCGAGGGCAGCAAGGAGACCTTGACGGCGGCCCACACCCGCGCCCTCTCCCGAGCCCTGCCCCGCGCGGTGTTCACCTCCGACCTGTTCGCCACGGGCAACGACCGCGACAACCGCGCCGCGGTCCGTGCCGTGGGGACGGCGGACCTGGACCTGGTGGGCCTGGCGGTCCACGGGCCGAGGAACGCGGTGGACAAGGTGCTGAAGGGGGCGCGGATGCATCCGTGACCACGGCCCGTGGCCCGCGGCCCCCTTGGCCCCTCTGCCCCCTCCACCCCCTGCCTCCTCTACCCCTCCGCCCCCTGCCCCCTCAGGCCGCGCTGACCTCGGGTTTCGCGTCGGCCGGTGTCACGGTCGGGACGGGCTGCTCGGCCGGCATCCACCGCATGAGCGTCGCGTACCCGAGGGCCGCCGCCGTCCCGACGAGGGCGCACATCCCCCACAGCCACCCGGCGCCCCAGTGGTCGATGACGAAGCCGGACATCAGGGGCGCGACCAGGGCCGCCACCGACCAGGACAGGGTGTACACGCCCTGGTAGCGCCCGCGTCCCCGGGCGGGGGAGAGGCGGACGACGAGGCCGGTCTGGGTGGGGGCGTGCAGCATCTCGCCCAGCGTCCACACGCACACCGTCAGCGCGACGGCGCCGACCGATCCGGCGAACGCGGTGAGCGCGAAGCCGTACCCGGCGAGCAGGGACGACAGGACGAGGATCCGACCGGCGTCACGGCGCTCGATGAACCGAGTGAGCGGGATCTGGAGAGCGACGATCAGGACGCCGTTGACGGCGATCGCGAGGCCGTAGTCGGCCGGCGAGAACCCGGCCGAACCCATGGCCACCGGCAGCCCCACCGCGCCCTGCTGGAAGACCAGGGCGACGAGGAAGGACAGCCCGACGACGCCCATGAAGCGCCGGTCGCGCAGCACGGTCCCGAGCCCGACCGGGTCGGCGCCCTTCTCGGCCGCCGTGCGCTCGGGCCGTGACTCGGGCACCTTCGCGAACACGACGACCGCGCACACCATGGTCATCCCGGCCTCGATCAGAAACCCGGAGAGATAGCTGACCTCCGCGATGAACCCGGCGGCCATGGAGGAGACGGCGAAGCCGAGGTTGATCGCCCAGTAGTTGAGCGAGAAGGCGCGCACCCGGTCCTCGGGCCGGACGATGTCCGCCATCATCGCCTGCACGGCGGGCCGGGAGGCGTTGGAGGCCGCACCGACGAGAAAGGCGACGGCGGCGATGGCGACGGGGTGGTGCATGAACCCGAGCACGGCCACGGAGACGGCCGTGGAGACCTGGGCCAGCAGCAGGGTGGGCCTGCGCCCGAGCCGGTCGGTCATGACACCGCCACCGACGGAGGAGATCACGCCGCCGAGTCCGTGCAGCGCCGCGACGAGACCGGCGTAGGAGGCGGAGTAGCCGCGGTCGAGGGTGAGGTACAGGGCCATGAAGGTGGCCACGAAGGCGCCGAGCCGGTTCACCAGCGTGCTGGTCCACAGCCACCAGAACTCACGGGGGAGCCCGGAGACGGTTTCCCGGGTGGCACGTCTCAGGGCGGCGACGGACATACGGGATCCCCCACGGAAGCAAGAAGCGGACGCGGCTGTAAGAAGCGAAACAGCCAGACGCAACTTACGAGCGCTCGGCCGGATCCGGCCACTCGATTAACAGATCCCGTCAACCGTCCGCTCCTCGAACGGGGGGCTCACCCCGCCAAAGCCTTCGATTACGCTCAGACGCATGGCCGACGCACCGTACAAGCTGATCCTCCTCCGCCACGGCGAGAGTGAATGGAACGCGAAGAACCTGTTCACCGGCTGGGTGGACGTCAACCTGAACGAGAAGGGCGAGAAGGAGGCAGTCCGCGGCGGTGAGCTCCTGAAGGACGCCGACCTCCTGCCCGACGTGGTCCACACGTCCCTCCAGAAGCGGGCGATCCGCACGGCCCAGCTGGCGCTTGAGTCGGCCGACCGCCACTGGATCCCCGTCCACCGTTCATGGCGCCTGAACGAGCGCCACTACGGCGCCCTCCAGGGCAAGGACAAGGCCCAGACCCTCGCCGAGTTCGGCGAGGAGCAGTTCATGCTGTGGCGCCGCTCCTACGACACCCCGCCGCCGCCGCTCGAGGACGGCACCGAGTTCTCCCAGTCGGACGACCCGCGCTACGCGACGATCCCGCCGGAGCTGCGCCCGCGCACCGAGTGCCTCAAGGACGTCGTCGTCCGCATGCTCCCGTACTGGTACGACGGCATCGTCCCCGACCTCCTGACCGGCCGCACGGTCCTGGTCGCGGCCCACGGCAACTCGCTGCGCGCCCTGGTCAAGCACCTCGACGGCATCTCCGACGCCGACATCGCGGGCCTGAACATCCCGACGGGCATCCCCCTGTACTACGAGCTCGACGCCGACTTCAAGCCGGTCACCCCCGGCGGCAAGTACCTCGACCCGGAGGCCGCGGCGGCGGCGATCGAGGCGGTCAAGAACCAGGGCAAGAAGAAGTAACCTTTGTGATCATGCCTCCCACCTGCGCATACGGCGCGGGTGGGAGGCGTTTTCGTGCTCTGGAACCTCTCCGGACCCTCTCTGGAACCCAGCCCCGCCCGCGGATGGCCCCACACGGCCGATGAGTTTGTGGCCCCCGGCCGGTCCAAGCTCATGACACGCATGGGACTCATGACACCCAGAGGACCAGCGGACCAGCGGAAAGGACACCGCCATGTCGGAGCTTCTCGTCGACTTCATCACCTCCCTCGACGGATACGCATCGGGAGAGGGATGGCCCGGGTTCTGGGGCCTCGAGGGCCCGGAGTACCTCGCCTGGCTCGGTGAGCAGCCCGAGGTCACCTACCTGATGGGAGCGAACACCTACCGCGTGATGTCGGGCTTCGCCGCGGGCGAGGTCCCGAGTGGCCAGGACGAGTTCAGGCCCGAGGAAGAGGCGTCCGTCGACGAACTCACGCAAGCGTCCAAGGTGGTGTTCTCCTCCTCCCTCGAAGAGCCGCTGACATGGGCCAACTGCACGCTCGTCCGCGACGACGCCGTCGAGACGGTCCGTGCCATGAAGTCGAGCGGCTTCGGGCTCCTCAGCACGATCGGCAGTCTCAGCCTGTGCCGGTCCCTGCTGCGAGCCGGTCTCGTCGACCGCTTCCGGGTCGTGATGTTCCCGGTGATCACCGGGGCCACGGGCGCGGAACGCATCTACGACGGCTACCCGGACGTCGCCCTCGAGATGATCGAGCACCGCACTTTCGACGGCCGCACCCAGCTGGTCGAGTACAAGCCCACCGTGCTTGAGCACCCGCCGCTGGCCGTCCCTGCGTGACGCGCCCCGCGCGCCGGTCCGGACGGCCCCAGGGGGCTTGCCGTCGGTCGGCCGTCGCGTCGGGTGGTCCAGCGCGTGGACAGGTCGTAGCCAGCAGATGGCGCTGATGCTACAAATGTCGACATGTCGGTCCGATCCGGACGTTTCAGGCGGATAAACCCGCGCTCGCTGGTCGGCAGGAGCCCCCGAAGTGTCGCCGGCCAGGTCTTCGTCCCCCAGGTGGCACTCATCGTGCTGCTCGTGATCTGTGGCGTGATCGCACTGATCATCCAGTCGAGCCGGGACACGCAGAGCGAGGCGAAGCGGCGTTCCATAGCCGTCGCCCAGACCTTCGCGAACTCCCCGGGTGTCCTGGATGCGCTGCGGGAGCCCGCCCCTTCGAAGGTGCTTCAGCCGCTCACCGAGGCGGGGCGCACCTCCGCGGGCGTCGACTTCATCGTCGTCATGGACACCAAGGGCATCCGCTACACCCACCCCATGCCGGATCGGATCGGAAAGCGGTTCGTGGGCACGATCGAGCCCTCCCTGGCGGGCCAGGTGTACACCGAGAGCGTCCATGGACCGCTGGGGCACGAGGTCCAGGCGACCGTTCCGGTCAATGACGCCGACGGCCGGGTCGCCGCTCTGGTCTCCGCCGGTCTGAAGGTCGAGAACGTGACCAGCGAGGTGCAGCGGCAGCTGCCGATCATCGTCGCCGCCGGCGTCGGCGCCCTGGTGCTGTCGACCTGTGTGACGGCGCTGGTGAGCAGGAGGCTGCGCCGGCAGACGCACAGCCTGGCCCCCGACGAGATGACCCGCATGTACGAGCATCACGACGCCGTACTGCACTCCGTGCGCGAGGGCGTCCTCATCGTCGACGCCGACGGGCGGCTGCTGCTGGCCAACGACGAGGCCAGGCGGCTGCTGGAACTGTCCCCCGAGTCCGAGGGACGCCATGTGTGGGAGTTGTCCGGTCTCGACCCGCAGACGGCCGACCTGCTCCTGTCCGGACGGGAGGCCACCGACGAGGTGCACTTCGCCGGAGAACGGCTGCTGGCGGTCAACCAGCGGCCCACGGACCGCCACGGGGGCCCCAGGGGAACGGTGGTGACACTCCGCGACTCCACCGAACTGCGGGCGGTGTCCGGCAGGGCGGAGGTCGCACGCGAGCGGCTCAAGCTGCTGTACGACGCGGGCCTGGGCGTCGGCACCACCCTCGACGTGGTCCGCACGGCCGACGAGCTGGCGCGGATCGCCGTCCCGCGCTTCGCCGACTTCGTCACCGTGGATTTGGCCGACGGCGTGGTGCACGGCGACGAACCGGCGCCCACGGCGTCGGACATGCGCAGGGTCGCCGTGTACGGCATCCGTGACGACCACCCGCTCTACGAGCAGGGCCGGCTGATCGACTTCCTGCCCTCCACCCCCCAGGCGCGCGGTTACGGCACCGGCCGCTCCGAGCTGGTGCCCGACCTGTCGACCGCGGCCGGCTGGCAGGCCCAGGACCCGGACCGCGCCCGGCAGATCGTCGACTACGGCATCCAGTCCCTCATCGCCGCCCCCATCCAGGCCCGGGGCACCGTGCTGGGCATGGTCAACTTCTGGCGGAGCAAGCCGCACGCCCCGTTCGACGAGGAGGAGCTGTCGCTGGCTGAGGAACTGGTGGCCCGCGCCGCGGTCAGCATCGACAACGCCCGCCGCTTCACCCGTGAGCACGCCATGGCGGTCACCCTTCAGCGCAGCCTGCTGCCGCGGGCCCTGCCCGAGCAGAGCGCGCTCGACGTCGGCTACCGCTACATCCCCGCCCAGTCCGGTGTGAGCGGAGACTGGTTCGACGTGATCCCGCTGCCGGGGAGCCGGGTCGCGCTGGTCGTCGGCGATGTCGTCGGCCACGGTCTCCACGCCGCCGCGACGATGGGGCGGCTGCGGACCGCGGTGCACACCTTCTCCACGCTCGACCTGCCCCCCGACGAACTGCTCAGCCACCTCGACGAGCTCGTCGGCCGCATCGACCAGGACGAGGCCGACCCGGAGAACGCCTCCGAGATCGTGGGAGCCACCTGTCTGTACGCGATCTACGACCCGGTGACCCGCCGCTGCGCCATGGCCCGGGCCGGCCACCCGGCGCCCGCGCTGGTCAGCCCCGACGGGCAGGTCACCTACCCCGACCTGCCGGGCGGACCGCCGCTCGGCCTCGGCGGCATGCCGTTCCAGACGGCGGAACTGGACCTGGCCGACGGCACCCAGCTCGTCCTGTACACCGACGGCCTCATCGAGGACCGCACCCGCGACCTCGACGTGGGCCAGGAACTGCTGCGCCGGGCACTGGCCGACAGCCCGGAGCGCTCACCGGAGGAGAGCTGCCGTGCGGTGGTGGACGAACTGCTTCCCGAAGGGCCGAGGGACGATGTCGCCCTGCTCATCGCGGGCACCCGGGCGCTGCCTCCCGACCGGGTCGCCAGCTGGGACGTGCCGCGCGATCCGGCGGCCGTGTCCCGGGTGCGCGAGGCCGTGTCGGGCAAGCTGGAGGAATGGGACCTGGCCGAGCTCGGCTTCGCCACCGAACTCGTGCTGAGCGAGCTGGTCACCAACGCCATCCGCTACGGCTGCGGGCAGATCACCGTACGGCTGATCCGCGATCGCGCGCTGATCTGCGAGGTGGCCGACGGCAGCAGCACCTCACCGCACCTGCGGTACGCCGCGACGACCGACGAGGGAGGCCGTGGCCTGTTCCTGGTCTCTCAGATGACCGAGCGCTGGGGCACCCGGTACAGCCCCCAGGGCAAGGTGATCTGGGCCGAACAGACACTGCCGGAACCGACGGACCCGCCTCCCGGCACCTCCGCCCCGCCGTCGACCTGAGCGCCGCTCGACGAAACGCGAACAGGGGCAGGCCGCCGACGGCCGGATCCACCGACGGAGAGCGCCGACCGCTGCTCGGCGCTCCTGCCGGGGCACTGCGCCGCCCGTGTCGTCAGACCGCGAGCGGCACCGCGTGGATCTCGTCGGGTGCCTGGCCGCCCCCGCGTTCATGGGCGCGCTCGACCGCCTCGGGCGAGGGGCCCTCGCTGAGGCAGTAGACCGTGCCGGACTCCGGGTCCGCCCAGGCGTGTTCGAAGTGCACTCCTTCTTCCTGCTCGACCACGGCGGTGGCGTCGTGGGCCTGTTGCAGCTGCTCGGCCGTGATGCCGTGCATTCCGTGGTGAACGTCCATGAATCGTGTCATGGTTCGCGCCTTCCTCTCGGCCGCTCTCCGTCGCGGCCGGAGTCATCAGATCGAGAGCGGTACCGGATGGACTTCGTCGGCCTTGTGTCCGGCGCGCTCGTGAATGCGCTGGACCGCTTCGGCCGAGGGTGCCTCGGAGAGGCAATAGACGACTCCGGACTCGGGGTCCGCCCAGGCCCGCTGGAAGTGGACGCGCTCTTCCCCTTCGATGGCGAGGTCCGCGTTGTGCGCCGCACGCAGCTGGTCGGGCGTGATGCCCTTCATCCCGTGGTGTACGTCCATGAACTGAGCCATGTTCCGCACCTCCCGCTTCGTCCGGGAGCGCTCACCTGGTCGCTCACGCTCTTACTCTTCCATGCTGCGCCTCTGCGACGCCGCGAGCGAGGCCAGCATGAGGCGAGCATGGCGAAGGGCCCCGGCACGTCACGCGCGCCAGGGCCCCTCATCGCCGTACGGGACATACGGCGTCGTACAAGATCACCCGCACTGGCAGGGGTTCCCCGACTGGCACCCGCATCCACAGCCCGAGCCGCAGCCGCACGCGGCGACGAGCGGGAGGCTCCTGATGTCGGCGGGCTGCTCGGTCGGGCGTTCCTGTGTGGGGTCCGGTGTCGCGCCGGCGCTGCTGGGGGATTCGGCCATGGTCCCTCCTAGGGCTGATGCCTGTCCCCATTCCATGCCCGCCCCGCTGGGCGCATCAACGGCGCACGGAGGCTCGCGCACGCCCCGAACAGGCCCCGGCAAGCCCGCGCCCGGGCAGCTGGAACCGCCCCCCGGCGGTCCAGCGCCCAGGAGACTCACGCCCCTTCGGCTCCCGTGACCGGCTGGATCTCCGGCTGGATGTCCGCCTGGAGCTCGTCCGCGTGCTCGCCCGTCACCAGGTACACGACCCGCTTGGCCACGGCGACCGCATGGTCGGCGTACCGCTCGTAGTAGCGGCCGAGCAGCGTCACGTCCACGGCCGTCTCGATGCCGTGCTTCCAGCGCTCGTCCATCAGATGCTGGAAGAGCGTGCGGTGCAGCAGGTCCATCGCGTCGTCGTCCTGCTCCAGCTGGAGCGCGAGGTCGACGTCCTTGGTGACGATCACCTCGGCCGCCTTCGCCATAAGGCGCTGGGCGAGCTGGCCCATCTCGAGGATCGTCGCGTGCAGGTCCTGCGGGATCGCCCGCTCCGGGTACCGCAGCCGCGTCAGTTTGGCCACGTGCTGGGCCAGGTCCCCGGAGCGCTCCAGGTCCGCTGACATGCGCAGCGAGGTCACGACGATACGCAGGTCCGTCGCCACCGGCTGCTGGCGGGCGAGCAGCGCTATGGCTCGTGCCTCCAGGTCGTGCTGAAGATCGTCGACCTTCTGGTCGGCCTCGATCACGCTCTCGGCCAGCTTCAGGTCGGTGTCGAGGATCGCCGCCGTGGCGCGCCCGATCGCCGACCCGACCAGCCGGGCCATCTCCACCAGACTGTCGCTGATCGAGTCCAGTTCCTCGTGGTACGCGTCCCGCATCAGGGAGTCCCTCTCTTACGTCTGCCTCGGTGGTTCCGGGGGCCGAAGACCGTCGTCGAACGTCCGGTCCGCTCGCCGTTCCGGTCAGGTCCGCGCCGCCGTTCCGGTCCGGTCGATCCGCGCGGCCGATCGGCCCGGTCCGTTCGATCCGGCCGTCAGTCTTGTCGTCAAACCGGTCAAACCGTCTAACCGACAGTCTTACCGTCGTGACTTCGACAGTAAGACTGTCGCCAAAACGTCAGTCGGACTGTCGTGAAATCGTCAGTGTGATCTCCACGCTAAACGGCCGGGGCGAACCCGACGCTCCCACGATCCGGCCCGTACGCGTCTGTTTCCGCCACCCCAAATGAACCACCACTGGCTCCAAGGTGAACTCTGGGCGACGAGTGTTCGAGCTCGCACTCCGACGGCTGTGGCCACCGCCTGCGCCATGCCTAACCTGGACGCATGGACGTGAACGCGGCGGTCGCCGCAGCGGCAGCGATCGCCGGGGTACTCACCGGCGTCATCGCCATGCTGGCGTTCCGCTGGAGCGAACGCGACCTGAAGCGCCCCACCCGGACCTCCCTGCACACCGACCCGGTCCTGCCACCCGGCGTGGACACGGTCCTGTCGGTGCTGCGCTCCTCCGCCGTCGTCCTCGACGAGGCGGACGCGGTCGTCAAGGCCAGCTCGGCGGCGTACGCCCTCGGTCTGGTGCGCGGCGGCAAGCTCTCCGTGGAGCCCATGCTCCAGATGGCCCGGGACACCAGACGCGACGGTGAGATACGGCAGGTCGAGCTGGATCTGCCCAGGCGTGGCACCGGACGCGGCGAGGCCCTCGCCGTGTCCGCGCGTGTCGCGCCCCTCGGCTCCCGTCTGGTCCTCCTCCTCGTCGAGGACCTCACCGAGGCCCGGCGCATAGAGGCGGTACGGCGCGACTTCGTCGCCAACGTGAGCCATGAGCTGAAGACGCCGGTCGGCGCACTCTCCCTGCTGTCCGAGGCCGTCATGGACGCCTCCGACGACCCCGAGGCCGTACAGCGCTTCGCCGGGCGCATGCAGATCGAGGCGACCCGGCTGACCAACCTGGTGCAGGAGCTCATCGACCTGTCCCGGGTGCAGAACGACGACCCCCTGGAGGACGCCGAGCCGGTCCGCGTGGACGAGCTCGTCGCCGAGGCCATGGACCGCTGCCGGCACGCCGCCGGGGCCAAGCAGATCACCATGGCCGCCGGAGGCACCGCCGACCTCAGCATCTGGGGCAACCGCGGCCAGCTCGCCGCCGCCCTCGGCAACCTGGTCGAGAACGCCGTCAACTACTCACCCGCCCGCACCCGCGTCGGCATCGCCGCCCGCCGGGTCACCGCCCCGGGCGGGGAGCACATCGAGATCGCCGTGACCGACCAGGGCATCGGCATCTCGGACAAGGACAAGGAGCGCATCTTCGAGCGCTTCTACCGCGTCGACCCGGCCCGTTCCCGTGCCACCGGTGGCACCGGCCTCGGTCTCGCGATCGTCAAACACGTGGCCGCCTCGCACGGCGGGGAGGTCACGGTGTGGAGCTCCGAGGGACAGGGCTCCACCTTCACCCTGCGGCTGCCGGAGGCCGGTGCCGCCCGCGACCGCGCTCAGCAGCACCCCGACCTCGACGACGAGGCCGGACAGCCCGCCGGTTCCCATTCCCGCCCGTCCCCCGACTCACCCCCCGACACCACCGCGTACGAAACGCTTTCCGCCCCGGAGGTCCTTCCGTGACCCGAGTGCTCGTCGTCGAGGACGAGGAGTCCTTCTCCGACGCCCTGTCGTACATGCTCCGCAAGGAGGGCTTCGAGGTCGCCGTCGCGACCACCGGGCCCGACGGACTCGACGAGTTCGAGCGCAACGGCGCCGACCTCGTCCTCCTCGACCTGATGCTGCCGGGTCTGCCCGGCACCGAGGTGTGCCGTCAGCTGCGTGGCCGCTCCAACGTCCCGGTGATCATGGTCACCGCCAAGGACAGCGAGATCGACAAGGTGGTCGGCCTGGAAATAGGAGCCGACGACTACGTCACCAAGCCGTTCTCCTCGCGCGAGCTGGTCGCCCGTATCCGGGCCGTCCTGCGTCGCCGCGGCGAGCCGGAGGAGGTGACCCCGGCCGCCCTGGAGGCGGGCCCGGTCCGGATGGACGTCGACCGCCACGTGGTCACGGTCTCCGGCTCCAAGGTCGACCTCCCGCTCAAGGAGTTCGACCTGCTGGAGATGCTGCTGCGCAACGCCGGCCGCGTCCTGACCCGCATGCAGCTCATCGACCGGGTCTGGGGCGCCGACTACGTCGGCGACACCAAGACCCTCGACGTCCACGTCAAGCGCCTGCGCGCCAAGATCGAGCCGGACCCGGGCGCGCCCCGGTACCTGGTGACGGTGCGTGGCCTGGGCTACAAGTTCGAGCCGTAGACCAGACGAAAGACAGACAGAAGGGCGGGACCTCCCTTTCGGGGGGTCCCGCCCTTCTTCACGGCTGTGCGGGCGCCGTACGACGACCCAGCGCCGTACGACGACTCAGTGACCGGCCGTCGTCTGCGAGGCGCTGTCGGACGGGGACGCCGTGCCCGTGCCGGCGTCGTGCCCGGCTCCGGCACCGGCCCCGCCGGTCTGAGTGGCCGTCCCGCTCGGGGAGGTCCCGGCGCTCGGCGTGGCGCCGCCGGCCGGCGTGCCGCTCGGGGAGGCCGAGGTGCCCGGCGCCGCCGGGACCTGGCTCGGGCCCCAGCTCTCGAAGTAGTGCTCGGCGGGGACCACGAACGCGCGCAGGCTCACGTCACCGGTCTTGCTGAAGGTGAAGGTGACCTTCTGGGCGTTGCCGTCCTGGACGGCCTCACGGCTGCTGGGCAGCACGGCGGAGGCGTTGTCCTTGCCGCCGAGGATCAGCGAGCCACCGGCCGGGATGGTCAGGCTGCCGCCCTTGGCGGGCTTGAGCTGGGCGCTCTTGTCGGTGCCGTCCACCTTGATCGCGTCCAGCGTCTGGGCGGTGCTGCCGGAGTTGAACAGGGTCGCGGAGATCGCGGCCGGGCCCGTCGACTCCAGGTCGGGCTGGGTGATGACGATGGCGTTCTGGATCTTGATGTCGCCGACCGAGGTGGCCGCGTTGTCCGGCTTGACCTGAAGTGTCTGGGCGTTGTTGCCGGCACCGCACGCGGCGAGCGAGGCGATCGAGAACGCGATGGCGGCGGCGGCGAGTGCGCCGCGTCGAAGGCTGCTGCTCACGGCGGCGGCAACTCCTTGACTCGAACGGGGCGGGCTGCGTAAAGCCGCCCTAAGTGTCTGTCAGCGGCCTTAGGTTACCGAGCCGTTCTCGCGCGAGCGCACCCGACCCTCCCCTGAGCGGCCGAAGTACCGAGGAAGAACCTCTTCGTACCTGTTGCGGCAGCCGTCCCGACACCCGGAAGTGAGCCGCCCGTCACATTGGCCGCGGCCTTCGTCCGTCATTCACATAAGCCCCTCGCAACTCCGCGCGCGAAATTTCCGTGAAGGAATACGCGACCGCCCCGGAATTGATCACCGAGTGTGCCGCGGACCTGGTCGTGATCAATTCCGGAATCGTCCGGTACCCGACTCCGGACGCCGAACGGAGTAGCGGAAGTCGCACACTCGGAACCGGACATATGTGGACGTTCGGCCACTTGGAGGCGCCTCCGGATGTGTGTAACGTACGCGTTTCACCTCGCCCGCAGAGCGCCTCCGACCTGCGAATACATTCTTCCGCTCCGGCCGCGAAGCACGTTCCTGTCGGACTTGTCAAGCCCCGAGATATGCCCTGACCTGCGAAAACGCCATTCAGAACCCGCAGTTTCCGTGTTACCCTGGATAGCCACGGAAGGGGTACCTGTCACATGACGTTCAAGGTTGGCGACACCGTGGTCTATCCCCATCACGGGGCCGCGCTGATCGAGGCCATCGAAACTCGCCAGATCAAAGGCGTGGACAAGACCTACTTGGTGCTGAAGGTCGCCCAGGGTGACCTGACGGTACGTGTGCCAGCGGACAATGCGGAGTTCGTCGGCGTGCGTGATGTGGTCGGTCAGGACGGGCTGGACCGGGTCTTCGAGGTGCTGCGCGCGCCGTACGCCGAGGAGCCCACGAACTGGTCGCGTCGTTACAAGGCAAATCTGGAGAAGCTCGCCTCCGGCGATGTCATCAAGGTCGCGGAAGTCGTGCGCGATCTGTGGCGTCGTGAGCGCGAGCGCGGACTCTCCGCCGGTGAGAAGCGCATGCTCGCCAAGGCCCGCCAGATTCTGGTGAGCGAGCTCGCCCTCGCGGAGAACACCAACGAGGACAAGGCCGAGGCCCTGCTCGACGAGGTCCTCGCGTCCTGACGCGCTTCTGACGCGGTCCACCCGCCTCAGTTCAGCACAGCGCTGTGTGATTCATAAAAGTGCCGCGGTGCCCGATGACGTAGATGCTGTCGCCGGGCGCTGCGGCATGTCCGCTCACAGGCGCCGTCCGTCCTACCCCGGGGGTGCTCCCCGATACTTGGTGTGCCGGGCCGGGCAGCTGCTCGACCGCTGTCACGGAAGGGTCCGGTCAAGACGTCCCACCCGGCACTTCCCCCGGCTCCAGGAGCAGGGGGTACCCCCAGGGCCATACCCACGTAGGCCGAGCACACAAACCTGACAGGAACCGATGTCTGACGTTTCGCGTCCTTCGCCCTCGGAAGCCCGTAGTACGGCCCCCGCCAGGACCCGTACGGCCGTTGTGATCCCGGCCGCCGGCCGCGGTGTGCGGCTCGGTCCGGGCGCCCCCAAAGCACTCCGCGCGCTGAACGGCACGCCCATGCTCATCCACGCCGTGCGCGCGATGGCCGCCTCGCGCGCCGTCTCCCTCGTGGTCGTCGTGGCCCCGCCCGACGGCGCCGCCGAGGTCAAGTCGCTGCTCGACGCCCACGCCCTCCCCGAGCGCACCGACTTCCTGGTCGTCCCCGGCGGGGAGTCCCGCCAGGAGTCGGTGAAGCTGGGCCTGGACGCGCTGCCGTCGGACTACGACATCGTGCTGGTGCACGACGCGGCCCGCCCGCTGGTCCCGGTGGACACGGTGGACGCGGTGATCGAGGCGGTACGGGACGGGGCGTCTGCCGTGGTGCCCGCCCTGCCGCTCGCGGACACCGTCAAGGAGGTCGAGCCGGCCGCCGCCGAGGGCGAGCCCGAACCGGTGGTGGCCACCCCGCCGCGCGCCCGCCTGCGTGCCGTACAGACTCCGCAGGGCTTCGACCGGGACACGCTGATCCGCGCGCACGAGGCGGTGAACGGCGCCGTCACCGACGACGCCGGCATGGTCGAGCAGCTCGGGCAGACCGTCGTGGTCGTCCCCGGCCATGAGGAGGCCTTCAAGGTCACCCGCCCGCTGGACCTGGTCCTGGCGGAGGCGGTCCTGGCACGCCGGAGGCTGAACGATGGCTTCTGACGCGGCCGTGCCGCTGCCCCAGGTCGGCATCGGCACCGACATCCATGCCTTCGAGGAGGGCCGCGAGCTGTGGTGCGCGGGCCTGAAGTGGGAGGGCGAGGGCCCCGGACTCGCCGGCCACTCCGACGCGGACGTCGTCGCGCACGCCGCGTGCAACGCCCTGTTCTCGGCCGCCGGCCTCGGCGACCTCGGGCAGCACTTCGGTACCGGGCGTCCCGAGTGGTCGGGCGCGTCGGGCGTCGCACTCCTCACCGAGTCGGCCCGGATCGTACGCGAGGCGGGCTTCCGTATCGGCAACATCGCGGTCCAGGTCGTCGGCCCCCGCCCCAAGATCGGCAAGCGGCGGGACGAGGCCCAGAAGATCCTCTCGGAGGCGGCGGGCGCACCGGTGTCCGTGTCGGGCGCGACGACGGACGGCCTGGGCTTCCCGGGCCGGGACGAGGGCCTGATGGCGGTGGCGACGGCGCTGGTGGTGCGAGAAGGCTGAGAGGTCCGGGCCCGGGGGCCGAGGCACTGCTCCACGCACCCCCGTCGGCCCACTACCCTAGGTGCCGTGACTATTCGCCTGTACGACACCAGCGCCCGGCAGATCCGTGACTTCACCCCGCTCCAGCCGGGCTGTGTCTCGATCTACCTCTGTGGCGCCACCGTGCAGGCCGCACCGCACATCGGGCACATCCGTTCCGGCCTGAACTTCGACATCATGCGCCGCTGGTTCACGTACCGCGGCTATGACGTGACGTTCATCAGGAACGTCACGGACATCGACGACAAGATCATCACCAAGTCCGCCGACCAGGACCGCCCCTGGTGGTCCATCGGCTACGAGAACGAGCGCGCCTTCACCGACGGTTACACCGCCCTCGGCTGCCTCCCGCCGACCTACGAGCCCCGCGCCACCGGTCATGTCACCGAGATGGTCGAGATGATGCGCGGCCTCATCGAGCGCGGACACGCCTACGAGGCGGACGGCAGCGTCTACTTCGACGTCCGCTCCTGGCCCTCCTACCTGGAGCTGTCCCGGCAGGACCTCGACGAGATGCGGCAGCCCGCCGAGGAGGGCATCTCCGGCAAGCGGGACCCGCGCGACTTCGCGATGTGGAAGGCCGCCAAGCCCGGCGAGCCCGACTGGGAGACGCCGTGGGGCCGGGGCCGCCCGGGCTGGCACCTGGAATGCTCGGCGATGGCCCACAAGTACCTGGGCTCCGCCTTCGACATCCACGGCGGCGGACTCGACCTGATCTTCCCGCACCACGAGAACGAGATCGCCCAGGCCAAGGCCTACGGCGACGAGTTCGCCCGGTACTGGGTGCACAACGCCTGGGTCACCATGAGCGGCGAGAAGATGTCGAAGTCGCTCGGCAACAGCGTGCTCGTCTCCGAGATGGTCAAGCAGTGGCGCCCGATCGTCCTGCGCTACTACCTGGGCACCCCGCACTACCGCTCCACGATCGAGTACAGCGAGGAGGCCCTGCGCGAGGCCGAGTCGGCGTTCGCGCGGATCGAGGGCTTCGTGCAGCGCGTCGTGGAGAAGGCGGGCGTGGTCGAGCCCGCCCCCGAGGTGCCGCTCGCCTTCGCCGAGGCGATGGACGACGACCTGGGCGTCCCGCAGGCGCTCGCCGTCGTGCACACCACCGTCCGGCAGGGCAACAGCGCGCTGGCCGCCGACGACAAGGAAGCCGCCGTGGCCCGCCTCGCCGAGGTGCGCGCCATGCTCGGCGTGCTGGGCCTGGACCCGCTCGACCCGCACTGGGCCGGCGAGACCGACCGCGGCGATGACCTGCACGGCGTGGTCGACACCCTGGTCCGCATGGTCCTCGACCAGCGCGAGGCGGCCCGCTCCCGCAAGGACTGGGCCACCGCGGACGCCATCCGCGACCAGCTCAACCAGTCGGGTCTCGTCATCGAGGACGGCCCGCAGGGCCCGCGCTGGACCCTCGGCCCGCGCTGACCGGACCGTCCCGCGGAAGATCGATTGTGCCGCCCGGGCCTCCGGGCGGCACACTGCATAGACGTACATTCGAACGCTCACGAACAGACAGGTAGGTCATGGCCGCGAACAACCGCCGCATGTCCGGCAAGAAGGGCGCGCAGGTCGGCAGTGGCGGCCAGCGACGCAAGGGCCTGGAGGGCAAGGGCCCGACGCCGCCCGCCGAGATGCGCAAGGGGCACAAGAAGAACCGCCTGGCCAACGCCAAGGCGAAGCAGGCCGTGCGCCGTCCCGCGCCGCGTGGCCGCGGCGGCAGGTCGTCGTCCGAACTGGTCGTCGGCCGCAACCCGGTCGTCGAGGCGCTGCGCGAGGGCGTCCCGGCCTCCACGCTCTACGTCCAGCAGTTCATCGACAACGACGAGCGCGTCCGCGAGGCCCTCCAGCTCGCCGCCGAGCGCGGCGGCATCAACCTCATGGAGGCCCCGCGCCCCGAGCTGGACCGCATGACGAACGGCCTCAACCACCAGGGCCTGGTCCTCCAGGTCCCGCCCTACGAGTACGCCCACCCCGAGGACCTGGCCTCCGCCGCCTACGACGACGGCGAGGACCCGCTGATCGTCGCCCTGGACGGGGTGACCGACCCGCGCAACCTCGGTGCCGTCGTCCGCTCGGTCTCCGCCTTCGGCGGCCACGGAGTCGTCGTACCGGAGCGCCGCGCGGCCGGTATGACGGCCGGTGCCTGGAAGACGTCCGCCGGCACGGCGGCCCGCACTCCGGTCGCCCGCGCCACCAACCTCACGCGTGCCCTGGAGGCGTACAAGAAGGCCGGTATCGCGGTCGTCGGTCTCGCCGCCGACGGCGAGGCCGAACTCGGCGAGCTGGAAGCCCTCGAGGGCCCGGTCGTCATCGTCGTGGGCAGCGAGGGCAAGGGCCTGTCGCGGCTCGTCGGCGAGACGTGCGACTTCCGCGTCCGCATCCCGATGCCAGGCGGTGCCGAGTCGCTCAACGCCGGTGTGGCGGCGGGAATCGTGCTGTACGAGGCGGCTCGCCGACGCGGCTGAACACCCGTCCGTCGCGTCACCCGTACGGGGTAATTCTGGTGGCAGTGGTGCGACCTGCGCATCTTTGACGGAGTCCGGACAGATCCGGCCGGTCAAGGCAGTGTCCTAACGTCACGTCACTCGGTTAGTTGAGTGTGGACACCAGAACACCCCGCACACCCACGGGGGACCGCTCGTCGGGATACGACGACGCTCCCGCGCTGAGCATGGTGAAGGTGCCGAGCGATCCGGCGCAGATCATCGTCAATCACGCGAGCTTCCGCGTGTTGCTGGGCGCGTCGACCGGGCGCACCAAATCCCCGCGGATCGCACGGCACTTGAGCGCCACCGAGGACACCGCCCGCATCCCCGTCGTCAACGCGGCCGGCAGAGCGGGCGCTGCGACCGGCGCCCGCCGCCGGGTCTCCGTCTGGAACGGCACCTCCGCGCCGGACGACACGGGCGCCCACCGCTTGCTCCAGGCCGTGCGGGACGGCAGCGTCCGCCACGGCGACGAACCGGCTCCCCTCGGCGGGGGCACCCAGGTCATCCCTCGCGTCGACGTCGACGGCTACGACGGGGGCTATGACATCGGCTACGACGACGAGTTGTCGCAGACCGTCGAGACACCGATCGTCGGCGCCCAGCGCACCCACGAATCGGTCGAGACCCGCCTCCTGCCCAACATGCGCACGGTACAGAGCGCGTACGACGAGGAAGTCCGCTACGGGGAGGAGGAGTTCGAGGACGACGCCGCCGACGGCGCGGACGAGTCGGACCCGCAGTTCAAGCGGCACGGCGACGACCCCGCGCGGCACGCGTACTACCCCGGCCGCCGTATGAACCTCGGCGTCGTCCTGCTCCCGCTGCGCGTCTTCCTCGGCTTCATCTCCATCTACGCCGGCATGGGCAAGCTGTGCGACCCCGTCTACTTCGACGGCGGCCAGCGCGGCTCGATGGTCAAGTGGCTCAACACCCTGCACCCGTGGGAAGTCGCCGAGCCGCTGCGCCAGTTCGCCCTGGCGCACCCCGTCGGCTCCGGTCTCGTCATCGCCTTCTTCCAGGTCATCGTGGGCGTCCTCACGGTCCTCGGCTGCTGGCAGCGGGTCGCCGCGGTCGTCGGCGCGCTGCTGTCCGGCGCGCTCCTGGTCACGGTGAGCTGGAAGAGCGTCCCGGTCTACGACGCCCCCGACATCATCTTCCTCGCCGCCTGGTCCCCGCTGATCATCGCCGGTGCCCCCGTCTACTCCATCGACGGGCGGCTCGCCGGCATGGCCTGGCGGCGGCTCGGGCCCCGCTCCGACATCTGGGAGCTGCGTCAGTACGTACTGCGCCGCGGCGCCCTGATCACGGTGATCGTCACCGGGCTGACCCTGCTGGTCGGCTCCCTGCTCGGCGGTGCCGTCCGCGACGCCGACCGCGTGGTCGTCCCCGGGCCCGGCGAGGCTCCCCGCAACGAACTGCCGGGCTCGCCGCTCCCGCAGGAGCCCGAGCAGCGCGAGCGGACGCCGTCGGCCTCCAACTCGCCCACCCAGGGCGCCACCTCGGGCGCGGCCACCCCGTCGGGTGCCGCGACCACGCCGGGCGCCACCAGCGACACCGGCAGCACCGGCGCCGGTATGCCCAGCCAGACGCAGGGCACCGGGGGACAGGCTCCGCCCCAGCAGTCGGCCCCGGCCGACGAGGCGCCGAGCACCAGCACCGGTCCCACCTCCGGGGGGCCGTCGTCCGGCGGTGGCTCGACCGGAGGGTCCGGCAGCGGCGGCTCCGGATCCGGCGACACGGGCCTGGTGGGTGGCCTGTTGGGGTAGGCGGGCCGGTGGGCGGGCTGCTCGGCGGGCCCTCCACCGGCTGATATCCGCACGACGAAGGGCCCTGGACGCGATGTCGTCCAGGGCCCTTCGCCATGCGGTTTGTGCGCGGCCCGCCCGCCCTCCGAAGAACGGCACGAACGGTGAGCAGCGCCTCCTGAGGGCGGCCTCAGCGGCCCAGTGCCGCCAGTTCCTTCGCGGCCTCCGTGAGGTCCTTCGCCGTGTCGATGGCGCGCCAGTAGGCCCCGTGCGGGATCGGGAAGCCGGCCAGCCGGCGCTCACGCGCGAGGTGGGGGAAGGTGGTGCGCTCGTGGTCGCCGCGCTCGGGGAGCAGGTCGGCGAAGGCAGGGGAGAAGACGTAGACACCCGCGTTGATCTCGAACGTCGACGGCGGGGACTCGATGAAGTCGGTGATGTGCCCGAAGCCGTCGGTCTTCACTGCGCCCCACGGGATCCGGGGGCGCGCGAGCGCGAGCGTGGCGACGGCGTCGCGCTCGGTGTGGAAGTCCGCCATGTCGCGCAGCGAGAAGCGCGTCCAGATGTCGCCGTTGGTGGCGTACCACGGCTGATCCGGGTGCGGCAGATGCGCTGCCGCGTACTTCAGACCGCCGCCCCGGCCGAGCGGCTCCGTCTCGACGACGGTCGTGACCCGCACGGGCAGGTCGGCCGTCTTCAGCCACTCCTGGAGGACCTCGGCGAGATGGCCACAGCTGACCACCACGTCGGTCACGCCTTCCTCGGCGAGCCAGGTGAGCTGGTGGCCGATGATCGGCGTCCCCGTGCCGGGGATCTCGACCATCGGCTTGGGCCGGTCGTCGGTGTAGGGACGCAGCCGGGACCCTTGGCCACCGGCCAGGACGACGGCTTGGACGGGACGGGACGCGGCGTTCGGATCAGTCATGACCGAACTGTACGCGGCGTCCCGCTCGCGGCATTCGCCGGCAACCGTTCCTGGATGAGCCGAAAGGATCAGCTGTGCGCCGCCGCCACTCCCGACGCGAAGGCCGTGTCGCAGACGGGGCGGGAGAAGGACTGGGCGCGCGTCGGACCGTAGGCACGCACCGCGGCACGGCCGAGGGCGCGGGCGATCGAGGCGCAGTGCCGGCCCAGCGAGGGGCGGTCGTCGACGGCCTCCTGGAGGTGGGTCAGGGCGACGCCCGGGTCCTTCTCCTGCAACTCGGTCAGCAGCTGGTCGCGCAGCACGTCCTGGGGCGCGCGCGGGGCGGCGTTCTTGGCACCCGCAGCGGAGACGTCGGTCGCGGTGAGGACCGAGTCCGAGGGGTTCCCCGACCAGTTGACCCGGGTGACCGCGAGGGTCCCGGAGAGCACCAGGACGACGGGCAGGACGAGGGCGAGTGTGCGGCCGAGCTGGCGGGCGGGGCCCCGGTGGCCGCGTCGTGTCTGTTGGGTGGTGGAGTGCTTCACGCGAGTGAGGGTAGCGTTCAGTGCTGATATGGCGACATTTGGTCACCGTTTCGGGGGATGAACTGGCGCGCATCCTCGGTGGCGTGTTGACGCACACTGCTCGAAATGCCCCGGTCTGCCGGGGTATTTGTCGACAACGAAGAGGGCCCCGCAGGGGTTTGCGGGGCCCTCTTCGTCAACCTGGGTGAATTACCCGGGGTTGTACTTCCTGTGCACGCCCTGGGGCGCTCCCTCAGTCGGAGAGACGCGCGCCCGTGGACGTCGAGAACACGTGGCTCTCACCGGAGCGCGGGACGACGTGCAGCGTGCTGCCCTTCTCCGGGACGTCACGGCCGCTGACCCGGACGACGAGGTCCTTGGAGTCGTCCCCGCCGACCTTGGCGGTGCCGTAGACGTACGCGTCGGCGCCGAGCTCCTCGACGACGTTCACGGTGACCGCGAGGCCCTGGTCCGAGTCCGCGCCGGCCACGTCGAAGTGCTCGGGACGGACACCGACGGTGACGGTCTTGTCGGTGGCGGCGGACAGCGCCTCGCGGTCGACCGGCACCACGGAGTTGCCGAACTTCACGCCGCCGTCGGTGATCGGGACCTCGACCAGGTTCATGGCCGGGGAGCCGATGAAGCCGGCGACGAAGAGGTTGGCCGGGCGGTCGTACATGTTGCGCGGGGTGTCGACCTGCTGGAGCAGACCGTCCTTGAGGACCGCCACGCGGTCACCCATCGTCATGGCCTCGACCTGGTCGTGGGTGACGTAGACGGTGGTGATGCCGAGCCGGCGCTGCAGCGAGGCGATCTGCGTACGGGTCGACACACGGAGCTTGGCGTCCAGGTTGGACAGCGGCTCGTCCATGAGGAAGACCTGCGGCTCACGCACGATGGCGCGGCCCATGGCGACACGCTGGCGCTGACCGCCGGAGAGGGCCTTCGGCTTGCGGTCCAGGTACTCGGTGAGGTCGAGGATCTTCGCGGCCTCTTCGACCTTCTTGCGGATCTCCGCCTTGTTGACGCCGGCGATCTTGAGCGCGAAGCCCATGTTGTCGGCGACGGTCATGTGCGGGTACAGCGCGTAGTTCTGGAACACCATGGCGATGTCCCGGTCCTTGGGCGGCAGGTGTGTGACGTCGCGGTCACCGATGCGGATGGCGCCGCCGTTGACGTCCTCGAGCCCCGCCAGCATGCGGAGCGAGGTGGACTTGCCGCAGCCGGACGGGCCGACCAGAACGAGGAACTCTCCGTCCTCGATGTGGATGTCGAGCGCGTCCACGGCGGGCTTCTCGGTGCCCGGGTAGATCCGGGTCGCCTTGTCGAACGAGACAGTGGCCATGGTGAATGGGCCCCCTTCTACCGGCAGGAACGTGCCGGACGATCCGTTGTAGGAAGGTGGTTGGTTTAGTCCACACGTGTGGACTGGCTCTGGACGCTACCTGGCGTCGGCCTGGTCTGTCAGTACCTGGAGGCATGTGACCTTCGCGGAAATTTTCGACAGAGCAGGCTCGGAACCTGGGTACACTGCACGGGCGCCTGCCCGTCGGGCGGGCGCAGGCCTCCTTAGCTCAGTTGGTCCAGAGCGGCTGTCTTGTAAACAGCAGGTCGTCGGTTCGAATCCGACAGGGGGCTCTTTCCGAGCGGGGCGGTTGTCGAATGACACCGTCCCGCACGTTTTTCCCATTCTCTCTCGCATCCCCATGTCCCCCTTGGGACACGGGACATGGACCGTCATGGAAGCGTGCCGCTACTGCTAGTGTTCATTCAGTCACGGTAGGCAATCAGCCTCAAAGTATTTGTCATGAAAACCGAGGGTTCCATGCGCAAGCTCCACCAGGTCATGATCGTCGCGGCCGCGGCGGCCGGCAGCCTGTCCACCATCGGTGCGGGCACCGGTGTCGCTTACGAGACCGGGCCGAGCCGGACCGACCTGTACCGCCCCTACCAGGAGTGCAGCCCGCAGACGGTGGCCGAGGGTGACCTCCCGATCGCCGTGCTCGGTCTCGCCGAGACCTTCGACACCACCTGCGGTCAGTTCAACAACGCCTTCACTGGCTGACCCCGGCGGCGTAGCCGTGCGCGACGCCTTCCGCGGGCCCCTTCGGGGAGATCTCCGAAGGGGCCCGTTCATGCGGTGACTCAGGCGCGGCGACGAGCGGTTGTGGCCCTTTCGGACAGCGCCCCTCTCGGACGGCGCCCCTCGGCAGATCAGTCCTTCACTTCGTTTCTCCGACTTCCCAGGTCCCGTCGCGGCGGATCGCGGCGTCGGGTGCCCGGGCACCCCTCACAGAAGGAGACGCAACACATGTTCAACGGAAAGAAGATCGCGGCTGTCACGGGGCTTCTCGGCGGCCTCGCCATGACCTGCATCGGCGTGACCCCGGCACAGGCCGCGGCGAGCCAGGGCACCTGTGGGCTCGACGCCCTGGGCAACATCGTCTGCACCCAGCGGATCGTGGGCGAGATGCCGGAGGGTGAGCCGGTCGCGCTCCGCCGGTCGGTGACCTGCCAGCCGACGCAGCCCCTGACCCTGCCCTCCCCCGGGCTGCTGGGCAACGGGCAGACGCGGATCGGCCCGCACATCACCTGCGCCGACACGACGCCCGCGGGGCCGGCGCCCGCCGCCGACGCGAGCGACGACAACGCCAGTGCGCTGGCTCGCCTGCTGGGCAGCCCCAAGGCGTAGCGTCAGCGCCTTCTTCATCTCTCTCGAGCAGCGGATGGCCGGACCGGGTCGACCTGGTCCGGCCTCCGCTGCTTTTGCGTCGTCGGCAAATGGGTGACCGGCTCCGGCTGCCCGTTACTCGCCCTCGGGCAACTGTCGTTTGTTTCAAAGGAGAAGGGCGGCCCCGAGGCGGGTCGCGGCACTCGCTCCCGCATTCCCCTTCGGGTCCATGACGAGACGGACGAAAGGGTTCCTCGGCATGGCCCGACACGACACGGACAAGGGTAAAGGTCCCAAATTGCTACTGATTGCATGTATATGCTCACATTAAGTAGTCAAGCCAGGGCTTCGTGCCCGGGAAGAAAGGGTCAAACTATGCGCAGGTTTCAGCGCGTTGCAGTCGTAGCCGCGGCCGTTGCGGGTCTGTCCGCCTTCGGTATCGGCGCCGGCACCGCCTTTGCTCACGAGGACGACAAGGTCACCGCTGAGAACGTGACCGCGATCTCCACCTCGACGGCCAACGCCGTGGGCATGTGGGGTGTTCCGGGCGACGACAAGGCGCAGGCTGCTCCGCAGGCCGCCCCGCAGGCTGCTCCGCAGGCCGCGCCCGAGGCTGCCCCGGCGGTCGCGCCGGAGGCCGCCCCGCAGGTCGCCGCCCCCGAGGTGGCCCCGCAGGTCGCTCCCGAGGCCGCCCCCCAGGCCGCGGCTCCTGAGGTCGGCTACGGCGAGTACGTCGCCAAGTAACAAAAGCGCCGAGGCCTCGATGCGCGAGATTCAGGGCACTGCGGTTGTCGTCGTGACGGCCGCCCCCTAGGGCGTGGTTCACGACGGGCGCATCGGCATTCCTCGGACCCTTAGCAACAGCAGCCCGGACGCGCGGCAGACCCATCAGGGTGCGCGTCCGGGCTGCGTCAGTGTTCTCCAAGGCTCGGGCAGGTGCTGGTGAACGCGCCGGCGCCCGGGCCTCGATCGCAAAGGACGCAGCACATGATCGGTCGGCACAAGATCGCAACCGTCTCGGGCTTCATCGGGGCTCTCGCCCTCGTCTACGGGGGTGCCGTGCAGGCGCACGCCGAGGAGGACAAGGTCGCCTGTACGATGTCCGCCCAGGGTGACATCGTCTGCATCAAGAAGGACGAGTCGATCCGCAAGGACAAGCGCGGCTATGTCGTCAAGCAGCGGCACGACTGCCAGACGGTCGAGCGGCCCCGCGTCACGTTCCCCGAAGGCAGCCTGCTGAACGACGGTTCCACGGACTCCGGGCCGGAGGTGGACTGCTCGAACAGGGCGAAGCTGCCGAAGGGTTACAAGCTGCCCAAGTTCAAGTTCTGAGTGCGCACGGGAAAATGCCGGACCGGGATCGAGCCCGGTCCGGCATTTTCGTGTTCCGGCAAAAGCCCGGTGCCCCGGCCTTGCGGCCGGGGCACCGGGAAAGCGTCGTGACTACGGCTTACTTGCCGACGCTGTTGTTGCAGCCCATGGTCGAGCCCAGCGACGTCTCCTGCGCGCCCGGGTTGCCCTCGCCGTTCAGCAGGTTGCCGCCCAGGCCGTTGGCGATGCCGACCTGACCCAGGATGGAGGCGTTGGCGTCGTGCGACCGGCAGGTCGTGCTCTGCTGAACGCTGAACGAGGTGCCGCTCTTGCCCCGGCCGTTCGAGCCGTAGCCACCCTGGTCGGCGTGCGCGACGCCGGCGCTCAGGAGCCCGACGCCGCTCAGGGCGGCGACGACCACGGCGGCCTTGCGGAGCTTGTGCATGTTCTTCTCCGGTGGAGTGGAGGGGTGCGATCTGTAAGAGATCGACTTCGTACGGTTACGGAGGCTAATAGGAAGTAATGCGAGACAATCCGCGGCGCGCCGAATTACGAATAGGTCTCACCGTCTTGGCCGATGGTCCGGAAATGGCGCGTCGTGGGATTGAGTCGGGTCTGATCCGGAGCACAAAAGAGGGGTCCCGGCACCGGGCTCGAGGCTCGGTGCCGGGACCTTGTCCCGTCTTTCAGTCGGCGGTGCGACTGTCAGGCGTTCAGAACGCGCTGTTGTTGCAGCCCATCGACGAGCCGAGGTGCGTGGCCTGGCTTCCGGCGGTGCCCTCGCCGTTGAGGCCGTTGCCCAGCAGGCCGTTGAGGATGCCGACCTGGCCCAGCACGTCGAGGTTCAGGTCGTGCGACTTGCAGTTGGAGCTCTGCAGGACGCTGACCTTGTCCCCGCCCTTGCCGCCGTGACCGTCGAGGCCCTGGGCCGTGGCGGTGCCGGCGCTCAGAAGTCCGACGCTGCCGAGGGCGGCGACCAGGACGGCAGCCTTGCGAAGCTTGTGCATGTCATCTCCGGTGGAGTGAGGTGTGGTTGCGACCCGTAAGGGATCGACTTCGTACAGTCACCGAAGATTAATACGAAATATCTGATATGTCGCAACGACGCGCCGGTGTTTTATGTGCGCGTGTCGTCAATGGCTGTTGTCAGGGTGCGGCGTCGGCGCGTGATCTCGGCGCGCGGTCTCAGCGCGAGGCGCGGGCGCTGGAGACGGCGTTCGCCTGGCTGTTGTACTGGTCGCAGTCGACACCGCGGGCATCGGCGGCGGCGAGAGCGGCGACCGGGACATTGGCGTTGAGCAGCGACTGCGGGCTGCACTCCTGGTAGGGGCGGAACAGGTTCGTCTGGTCCAGCGGGCCCGACTGCGGGGCCTGCTGCGGCGTGATCTGGGGGCTGATCTGCGGGCTCAACTGGGGGTTGAGCTGCGGGCTGACCTCGGCGCCGCGCTGCGGGGCGGGGGCCGCCTGGTGGCCGCCCTGGGCGCCGGAGGTCTGGACGGATGCCTGCGAGCGGGTCCATGACTGGGCCTGGGCGTCCTGCTGGCCGACGGGGGCCGGAGCGCCGCCGTGGTGGCCGACGGCGTCGCCGGCGACGCTGGGGCCGACGCCGATGGCTGACAGACCACCGGCTGCTGCGACGACGAGCGCGACGTGGTGAAGCTTGCGCATGGAAACTCGGCCCTTCGTTGACCTGGCATGGAACGTATGGAAGTGCGGTGAGCCATTGCTCTGACCCGTGGGGAACGAAACAACTGCGCTGACGGTCACGTGAGTCGGGACGTGGTCACCCATTTGCCATACGGCGTTAATCATCAACGATGAGAAGTGCGCCTGCTGTTGCGTGGGCTTGACGGGATGACAAGTGCGCAGAGCCGTTTATCGGATCGATGGCAATGGAGTGACGGACCCTCGTATCCCCGTGACTTGGCCCAGGAATTGTCGTTGCCAGCGGGGAGAGAGCAGCGACCGGGAGCCGGAGAGGGCTGCGGGATTCGCTGCCGACTCCAGCGTGAAAGCGTGAAGTCCACATGACAGCTCAGGCATTACCCCTGTAAGGGTGCAGTACGAATATCAGACTGAGCGCACGCAAGATTGCACTGAATACACCGGATTCCCTGCACAGGTAATGAAGGGCCGAGGGTTCCATGCGCAAGCTTCACAAGGCCGCGCTCGTCGTCGCAGCAGCCGGTGGTCTGACCGCCATCGGCGCCGGCGTCAGCGAGGCCGCCGAATATCCCGTCGGGTACAACGGCGCTCCGGCGCCGGGTCCGCAGTATCCGGCGCCGCAGTACGCGGCCCCGGCACCCGCCCCGCAGTACGCGCCGCCGCAGTACGCGGCCCCGGCGCCCGCTCCGCAGTACGCGGCGCCGCAGTACGCCGCTCCGGCACCCGCCCCGCAGTACGCGCCGCCGCAGTACGCGGCCCCGGCGCCCGCCCCGCAGTACGCAGCGCCCCAGCAGGCCACGGCGGAGGCCCGTTCGACCGGCGCCGCGCAGGTCAGCGCTCCCCGTCCGCACCCCCAGCCGGCGCCGCACTACGCCGCCCCGGCTCCGGCGCCTGCTCCGGCCCCGGCGCCTGCTCCGGCGCCCGCCCCGCAGCAGCAGAGCGGTTACGCCTCCGCCTCCGCCGTGTCGGGCGGCTTCGCGGAAGTCTCCAACGGACCGCGCGCGCAGGCCGCTCCGCAGCAGTCGGTCCCGCAGGTCGTGCCGCAGGTCACCCCGCAGACGGCTCCGCAGGTCATGCCGCAGGTCGCCCCGCAGGTCAACGCGCCGCAGGTCTTCAACCCGGAGCCCCCGCCGCGGGTCGCCCCGCAGGTCAACCCGCAGGTCAACCCGCAGGTGAACCCGCTCATCAACCCGCTGCTCACGCCAGCCGGCCCGCCGCAGGTCCCGGGTCTCGGCCTCGGTCAGGTCCAGGCGCCGCCCGTCGGCCAGTTGGGCCTGCCGCGACTGGGCTGACGGCCCGTCACTGTCCACCGTTTTCCATCGATCTGCTGCACATCAGATCTGCTCGACCAACGGAGAAGAAATGCGCAAGCTGCACAAGGTCGCCCTCGTGGGCGCCGTCCTCGGCAGTGTCGGTTCGTTCGGCGTCGGCACCGCCGTCGCGCACGGTGAGGCGGGAGCCCACGACCTCGACATCACGCAGGGCATCGAGTGTCGCTCGCACGACATGAACATCGACGTCCTCGGCAACCTCGGCCTCGTCAACGGCCTGGCGGGCAACCTGCTGAACGGCGAAGGCTCCCCGGGTGCGCAGCCCAGCCACCTCGGTTCGGACATGGGCTGCAACAGCCAGGCGCTCCGGTAACGCATCGCAGCGTTCCCTCCGACGCCCGCTCCACCACGGGGCGGGCGTCGGACTATTGGCTCCATGTACGTTGAGTGAAGGCTCGTTACCCTGTGTGTAGGGTGAACTCGTTCCAGGAAGGGTGGGCGACCTGTCGCATGAGACTGTCCTGTGCCGACGAGATGCTGCTGCTCAACGGATGCCCGGGAGTGATCGGCCTGGCGGCGGTCTTCTCCGGTGAGCAGCCCGGACTGGAGCAGGTGCGGGCGCGGGTCGCGGAGCGGTGGACCGGCCTGGAGCGGATGAACTGCGTACTCGATCGTGCGCCGGACGACGCGGGCACCCGGCGGCGGGGGCTTTTCGGGCGGCGGGTGCGGTGGGTCGTGCCGGGGCCGTTCGATCCCGCCGTGCATGTCACCCTGGCCGAGAGCAAGTTGGACGATCTGTGGGCGCACAGCGTGGACCGGCCGCTGGACGGTGACGTCCCGCCCTGGCGGCTGTTCGTGGTCCCGGACGCGGCCGACGGCGGCGGCTTCGCCCTGGCCCTCGTGGCCCAGCATGCGCTGCTCGACGGACGCTCCCTGGCGACCTTGATGCGCTCGCTGATGGACATCCCGGTGGCGGCAAGGGACTCGGCGCGGCCGATGCCGCTCGCACGTACCGGTCTGCGCGCGGCGGGCAGGGAGCTCAGGGCGATGACGGCCGTCGGGCAGGCCCTTCCCTTGCGGTCGCCGAGCCGGGCCCGTCCCTCGGTCGCGGTGTGTGAACTGTCCGCCCACACGGTCCGGTCCGCGCGCCGGCAGCCCGCCGACGGCCGGGGCGCGACGCTGAACGAACTGCTGGTCGGCGCGGTGGCCGGCGCGCTGCGGGCCGAGTACGGGCCGGTGCGGGAGTGGCGGCAGCGGGCGGAGCCCGTGTACACGGCCGTCCCGTGCGATCTGCGCACCCGGACGAATCCGAGGGAACTGGGCAACACCCTCACGGTGGTTCGGGTGCCGCTGCCCGTCGACGTGGACGGCTGCGTGGCGCGGCTTCGGGCCGGCCAGGCCGCGATGGCCACCGTCCCCGACCGGGCCGCCGTACACGCAGGCGTGCTGTTTCCCGTTGCAGAAGCGGTTCGGCGGACGGGCCCGTGGGTGACCAGGCTGCTGACCGGTCGCGGTCGCCGCTCGTGCTTCGCGGCGACCGCGACCACCGCCATGAAGTGGCCCGGCGGCCCGAGCACCTTCGAGGGAAGCGGGCTCGTGCGCACGGTGGGGCTGCCGCCCTTGCAGCACCCGGGCACCGTCAGCTTCGCCCTGGCACAGGCGGGGGACGCGTTCACGCTCACCGTGGTGTGCCATCTGGGCCCGGACGAGGCGGGGCGGCTGGCCGACGCGGTCGTCACGGAGTTCGAGACATGGGCTCGGGCGGCTACGCCGTCGCAGTGAGCCGGCCCTGACGGCACCAGGAGATGGAGGCAGTTGCATGGATGTGGAACACGGCGACGACGTATGGGAAGCGCTGCGCCCGCTGTGTGCGCGGGTGATGTCGGTGCCGCCGGAGGCGGTCGTGCCGCAGGCCCGGCTCGTCGCCGACCTGGGAGCCGACAGCCTGGACGTCACCGAACTGGAAGCGGCGTCCGAGGAGTTGTTCGGGGTGTCCCTGCGGGGTACCGACAAGTCCGGGGTGTCCACGGTGGGTGATGTCGCCGACCTCATCGTGCGGCTGCGCGCCCACGAGGCCCACAGCACCGTCGCCCGATGAGCCGCCGACCTGCCGTCGCCGTCACGGGGCTGGGTGTCCGCTGTGCTGCCGGGGCCACGGTGGCGCAGCTGTGGGAGAGCCTGCTGCGGGGCCGTCCGGCGATCTCGCTGCACACCTTCGACGACGAGGGCACCGTCGTGTGTCCGGCGTCCGCGATGACCGGCTTCGATCCGGCCGGCTATCTGTCGCCCAAGGAGGTGCGGCGGGCCGACCGGTCGGTGCAGCTGGCGGTGTGCGCGGCCGCGGACGCCGTCGAGGACGCCGGAGGGCTCCATGTCGAGCCCGTGCGGCGGGCGGTGGTGACCGGCACCGGATACGGCGGGGTGATCAGCCAGGAGAACGGCATCGGGCATCCCGACGTGCTCTACGCGCCCCGGCTGATGCACAACGCGGGGGCGTACTGGGTCAGCGCCAGGCTCGGTGTCACGGGCCCCAGCCTGACGATCTCCACCGCTTGCGCCTCCGGCACGCACGCGGTGGGCGAGGCGATGCAGATGATCCGGGCGGGGAGCGCGGACGTGGTGGTGGCAGGCGGCCACGACAGCCCCCTGACGCCCACCACGGCGCTGGCCTTCGGGCGGGCCGGCGCGATGGTCACCGAGTGCGAGGATCCGGCCGCCGCGTCCCGGCCGTTCGACGTCGACCGGCGGGGGTTCGTCCTCGCCGAAGGGGCCGCGTTCCTGGTGCTGGAGCGGCTGGACCTCGCCCTGGCGCGCGGCGCGCGGATCCACGCCACGCTGACCGGATACGGGCGCACCTCCGACGCCCACCACCTCACCGCACCGCATCCCGACGGCGCGGGTGCCCGGGCGTGCATGGAGCAGGCGCTGGCCGACGCCGGTACGACGCCCGACGCCGTCGCCCATGTCAACGCGCACGGCACCGGCACCGAGCTCAACGACCTCGCCGAAGCCCGGGCCATCGCCGACCTGTTCGGGCCCGCCGCGGTGCCGGTCACCGCGTCCAAGTCGGTGACCGGCCACGGGCTCGGGGTCGCGGGAGCGCTGGAAGCTGTGATCACGGTTCTGTCCGTGCGGGAGGGACTGGCGCCGCCGACCGCTTCGCTGACGCGGCTGGACCCCCGGTGCGACATCGACGCGGTCACCGCCGAGCCGCGCAAGATCCCGGGCGGGCCGGTGATCAGCAACAGCTTCGCCTTCGGTGGTCACAACGCCTGTGTCGTGTTCGATTCACCCCACGGCTGAGCGCCGAAGGAGGCTGCGGAGCATGAGGCTGACGGCCATCGAGGAGGGGCACCTGCGCAACGGGATGCCGGGGACGGTCGGCATCGCCGCGATGTTCCCCGGCGGGCCGCTCGACCTGACGCAGGTACGGTCCCGGGTCCGCGAACGATGGGGCGCACTGGAGCGGATGAGCCTGGCCATCAGGCCCCCCGTCGGGCCGGCGGGGCTGGCGGGCCACCGGTGGCAGTCGGCCGGCGCGTTCGACCCCGCGGCGCACATCAGCGCCACGGACCAGGATCTGGACACCTTGCTCGCCGACGGTGTCCGGCACCCGCTGCCGCCCGAACTGCCCCCGTGGCGGCTGCTGGTCACCCCGCTCGCCGTCGTGCTGCTCGCCCATCACGCCCTGCTGGACGGCCGGTCCCTGGAGACCCTGTTCCGGCTGCTGATGGACGACACGGCCGTACCGCCGGCCCTTCCCGGCCGGGCCCCCGCCCACCCGTCCGCGGCGGCGCAGAAACGGCCACGCGCCCGTCCGCGCGGCATCGGCGGCGAGTTGCGCCGCATCCGGGCCCGCGGGCAGCGCCTCCCGGGGGTTCTGGGCGGTGACGCGCGGCCGTCGGTGGCCGTGGTGGAGCTCGATCCGCAGGTGATGCGCGCCGCCCGCCGCCGGCCCGCCGACGGGCGCGGGGCGACGCTGAACGAACTGCTGCTGAGCACGTACGCCGGTGCTCTGCGCGCCTGTTACGGCCCGCTGAGCTCCTGGCCCGCGGGGTCGGCCCCCCTCTACGCCACCGTGCCGGTCGATCTGCGCACCCGCGACAACGCCCAGCAGCTCGGCAACGGCGTCACCGCGCTGCGCATGCCGCTGCCCGTCGACACCGAGTGCCCGGTGGCCCGTCTGCAGGAGTGCCAGGACCTCGTCGCCCGGTTCCAGCAGCGCAGCGACGCCCATCGCGCCATCCTTCCCACGCTCCAGCGAATCGCCCGTACGGTGCCGTGGCTCGCCGGGGTGATGGCCAGAAGCCTGGCCCGTCCCGAGATCACCACGAGTCTGTGCACCGCCTTCAAGTGGCGGGACAATCCCAGCCACTTGCTGGGCCGCCCGCTGTCCCGCGTCGTCCCGCTGCCGCAGCTCTCCCCGCCGGGCACGGCGAACCTCTGCCTCGTCCACACCGGCGACGCCTACACGCTGACCGTCGTCAGCCACCTGCTCGCGGGGGACGCGGGGATGCTCGCCGAGGCGGTGGCCCAGGAACTGAAAGCGGTCGCAGTGTCCTAGTCCTCCTGCGATGCCCCGGGCGGCGGCCTTACCCTGGTCGGCACCATCAGGGCACCTGGGCTGCTGTCTGGAGGTAACGGGGTGGCAGGGCGTAATCCGGAGCGGGTCCGGAACAAGTTGGTCGTCTCCATCGTGGATGCCTTACAGGGCTCGGCCACGGTGAACCAGGCGAGCAGCCGCGAGTTATGGCGGGAGATGCTCGCGGACGAACTCGACTCGTCCGTGGAACCCTTCGGCGGCGACCGGCTGCGGCCCTGGCTGCTGCATGTGGTGAAGAGATGCACCGAGGTCGGTGACGGCCTGGCCTGTCTGGTGCGGTCGCTGGAGTACGTGGAACAGCAGTCGGTGACGGTTGCCGCACTGTGGCCGCTGGTGGACGAGTGGGAGGCCGTCGACTTCTTCAGCCACGACGACCTCGGCGACCTGCGGCCCGTACTGCTGTCCCTGCCGTCCTCGGACCTGGCCGCCATGGCGCGGCGCGCGAGCCGGTCCCGGGTCCAGGAACTGCCCGCGTGGTGCCAGACGGCGTGGCAGGTCTTCCTGCGGCTGGCCGGTGAGAACACCCCGCTCGGCGAGCTCCCGCCCAGCATGGCCTTCCTCGCGCTGTCCGCCGACCGGTTGGTGGAGGAGGGGCGGGCGGACGCGGCCGAGCTGCTGCGCCGGTTCAACCGCGGCCGGGCCTCGGACCTGGGCGTGGCCGAGCTGCTGGCGGACTGGCAGCACTCGGAGTTCCCGCAGCCGGCGCCCTCCCTCGTGCCGGCGTATCTGCTCATCCAGTTCGAGCCGGACCGCATCGAGGCGGACCACTACTACCTCTCGCACTGGCGCCAGTCCGACTCCGAGGGCTGGCATCCCGTGCGCGGTGAGACCGAGCGGCTGGGGCGGGAGGAGCTGCCGGGTGCGGTGGAGCGGCTCATCGAGGAGGTCGAGGAGAAGTGGGCCGACCTGCGGCAGCCGGTGATACTGGAGTTCGTGCTTCCGTGGGAGCTGCTCAACGAGCCGGTCGAGTGGTGGCCGAAGGAGTCCGATTCCGCCGCTCCCACCCCACTCGCCCTGGACTACCCGATCGTGGTGCGCAGTCTCGAACGGCTCCAGCGTGGCGCCTGGCACCGGCCCTGGCACCACAAGTGGCGTCAGCTGCGGGAGCGTCCGGCGGACAGCCATCCGCACTGGAGCCGTCCGGAGGAGGACGGGGCGTACTTCTTCCATCTGGAGCGGGAGCTCAAGGAGGATCTGCACGCGGTGTGCCTGGTGCTCAGTGAGCCGCCCGGCGACGATTCGGGCACCGGGCGGCGTGAGGTCCTCGCCGGGCTGCGGGCCGGGGTGCCCGCGATGATCTGGCATCGCAACGACTGCTCCGACCCGATGTTCCAGGACGCCATCGGCGAGATTCTGGAGGACCGCGGACTCGGCAGTCTGGCCGAGCGGGTCGGCAAGTGGCGCAAGGAGGCGCTGGCCCTCGGCCCCGGCGGCTGGGACCAGCATGTCGGCCGGCATCTGGCCATCCTGCTCGACGATCCGGAGCGCAAGCCGAGCCCGCCAGGGCCCGTGTAGCCGCCATGATTTCAGGTATACGATCCGGCAGTCCCCGGCCATCTCGCAGCAAGGGGCGGCATCCACAGATCCTTGACTCACCCGCACGGTGGAGGCGAGGCTGTTGCTCTCGGGCAGGGTGGCCCTTTCACCACGGCTTTGTGGCTTGTGTCCGTGTTGCAACGCAAGCGGACCGCTGCCAGTCTTGGCACGTGGATGTCACGCATGCCCGCGGACTGCGGGACTCCTCGGCAGCGCCCCCTCGGTCACTCCCGTCGCCCTCGGGCACTACCGGACGCTCTGAGAGCGCTTATGCAATGTGACGACGGCCCACGACCCGTACCGGGACCGCCATCTGACGTCGCGTCGGTCGACGTGCTCGTGCGGGCCCTGAGTGAACTTCAGCGCCCGGAGTCCGGCCGCCCCGGCGTGCTGCTCGTGGTGGACAGTCATGTGACCATGCGGGTCTGGGAGGACACGGTCGCCCGACTGGCCGAGTCGCTGGCCCGCGAGGAGCGGCTGGGTGAGATCTCCACCGTACGGCTGCTGAGTTCCGACGACACCGAGCCGGCCCGGATCCGGCTGGAGCACCTTCCGCCCGCCGACGCCGGAGCCCGGGTGGTGCTGGTGCTGACCGACGGGCTGGCCGCGGGCTGGCGTTCGGACGCGGTGCTGCCGCTGCTGCGCGAACTGGGCCGGAGCGAGCCGCTCGCGATCCTGCATCTGCTGCCGCAGCGGCTGTGGTTCCGCACCGGTCTGGACGTGTACCGCATGCGGCTGCGTACGGCACGCCCCTGGGCGTCGAACGACTCCCTGGGCTGGGAGCTGCGAACCTCCCCCCTGGAACCCGTCGACGAACCCGCCGCCCGGGTCGGTGTGGTGCCCGTCCCCGTGCTGGAGCTGACCGAGCGCTCCATGGCCTGTTGGGCCGCCCTGGTGGCCGGGCGGGCCCACGACTGGGTGGAGATGTCCGGTGTCCGGGCCCGTGACTGGAAGCGGCGGCCGGACGCCGCGCGGGCGGTGCCCTGGATCGAGGACGTCCCCGACCCCGCCAGCGCCGTACGGCCGTGGGAGCGGGTCTCGGAGTTCCGGGCCGCCGCGTCCCCGACCGCGTTCGCACTGGCCACCAGGCTCGCCGCGGCGCCGTTGACACTGCCGGCGATGAGAGCCGTGACCGCCTCGGTCCCGGGGGCCGGGCCGGAGCATCTCACCGAGCTGCTGATGAGCGGACTCGTGCGGCCCGCGGGCGCGGACGCCGAGCGGGCCGCCGACGTGGCCTATGTCTTCGGCCCCGACATCCGCCAGGAGTTACTGGCGCTGTCCCGCCGCCGTGACACCGCCCGGGTGCTGCACGACATGCGGGAGCTGCTCGCGCAGCGCCGGGCGGACACCGAGGCGGGGCCGCCCGCTGCGGAGGAACCGCTCGAGACGAGCGATGTGCCGTCCGTGACTCGGCTGAACGTGGCGTTCCTGCGGGTCGAACTGGCCGCGCTGCGCGCCCTGTCCGGGCGCTTCCTGCCCCGCGCCGAGCGGCTTGAACGCGCATTGCGCGCATACGACCGGCAGAACAGCGTCAGCTTGCGCAAGGGCCCGGGCGGCCGGGCCGGGCGCCCGGGCCGCGCCGCTGTGCCGCACCCCACCGAACAGAGGTCCACGAGGCCCCCGACAACTTCAGAAGGAGCGACGACGATGGCCACCACGCAGCAGCCCACAGTGGGGAGCGGGCCTTCGACACAGCCGCGTATCTGGGGGAACATCCCCCCGCGCAACCCGAACTTCACCGGCCGCGTGGACCTTCTGGAACGACTGAGCGAACGCCTTCGCGAGGGCACCACGACCGTGCTGCCCGAGGCCATCCACGGCATGGGCGGCGTCGGCAAGACACAGCTGGCCATCGAGTACGCCTATCGCCACCAGTCCGAGTACGACATCGTCTGGTGGATCCCGGCCGAGCGGCCCGGGCAGATCGGGCAGGCGCTGGTGGAGCTCGCCCAGCGGCTCGGCCTGGTCTCCAGTGCCGAGGCCAACATCGCCGGCCCGGCGCTGCGTGAGGCGCTGCGCGAGGGACGGCCGTACTCCCGCTGGCTGCTGATCTTCGACAACGCCGACAGCCCCGAGCGGGTGCGTGAGTACTTCCCCACCGGGGGGAGCGGGACCATCCTGGTCACCTCGCGCAACCGGCGGTGGAGCGTGGTCGGTCCGTCGCTCGAGGTCGATGTCTTCACCCGTGAGGAGAGCAAGGAGCTGCTGCGCCGTTCGGGGCCGATCGGCGACGACCTCGAGGACGCCGACGCGGACCGGCTGGCCGAGGCGCTCGGCGACCTCCCGCTCGCTCTGGAACAGGCGGCCGCCTGGCGTGCGGAGACCGGAATGCCGGTGTCGGAGTACCTGCGCCTGTTCGAGCACAAGCGCAGCGAACTGCTGGAGGTCTCGCCGCCCCCGGACTACCAGCTGCCGGTCGCCGCGGCCTGGAACGTCTCCCTGGACCGCCTGGAGACCCGCAGCCCGACCGCCCTTCGGCTGCTCCAGCTGTGCTCCTACTTCGCGCCCGACCCCATCTCCCGCTCCATCTTCTCCGGCCTCGGCGGCGGCAGCATCGACCCGGAGCTCGACCGGGCGCTCAACGACCCGATGCGGCTGGCGCGCGCCGTGCGCGAGATCAACCGGTACTCCCTGGCTCGCATAGACCACCGGACCAACTCGATCGAGATGCACCGTCTCGTCCAGGCCGTACTGATCAACCGCATGACCACCGAGGAGCAGAACCGCATGCGCAACGGGGCTCACACGCTCCTGGCCGCCGCCGACCCGAAGGGCCCCAACCAGGCGGCCAACTGGCCTCGCTACGCCGAGCTCTACGGCCATGTCATCGCCTCGCGGGCCATCGAGTCCGACCAGGCGTGGGTCCGTGAGCTCGTGCGGAACGTCGCCAAGTACCTCTGGTTCTGGGGCGACCACGACGTCGCGCTCGAATTCACCGAGCAGGCCTACCAGACATGGGAGGAGATGTTCGGTGAGGAGGACCAGCAGACCCGGCTGATGGGCTTCTGGATGGGCTACCTCTATCTGAAGCTGGGCCGGCTGGACGAGGCGTCGGAAGTGGCCGCCCGGCTCAAGGACGTCTACGCCCGCACCGCTCCCGAGGGCCAGGAGGACACCCGCGAGGACGCGCTGGAGGCGCTGAACTTCGAGGCGGCGGTACGGCGTGCCCAGGGGTTCTTCACCGCCGGTGCCGAACTGGACGAGATGGTCTACGACCGGGCCCGCCGGGCCTTCGGCGAGGACGACCCCGCCACGCTGGTCACCGCGCACAACCTCGGTGTGAGCCTGCGGCTGATCGGTGACTTCCGGCGCGCGCTGGAACTAGACCGGCACACCCATGCCATGAAGACGCGGCTGTTCGGCCGGGACCATCAGCAGTCCCTGACGACCGAGGCCAGCATCGCCGTCGATGTGCGGGAGGCCGGGGACTACGTCGGCGCGCGGTCCCTTCAGCAGGCGGTCGTCGACGGCTACCGGGCCAGCTTCGGGCCCGGCAACCCGACGACCCTGCAGACCCTGCGTCAGTTGAGCGCGGCCTGCCGCAAGGAGGGCGACCACGCCACCGCGCTGGAGCTGGCGCGCGAGGCCTTCGACCAGTTCACCCGCCGCTACGGCGACCTGCACCCGGAGTCCCTTGCGGCTGCCCTGGCCCTGTCGGTGGCGTTGCGGCACAACGGGGAACTGGAAGAGGCGCGCGACGAGGGCAAGAAGGCGTGTGAGCTCTTCCGTGAGATCTTCAGCTCCGACCATCCGCACGTCCTGGCTGCCGATGTCGACCTGGCGGTGACCCTGCGTCTGCTGGGCCGGGCGGAGGAGGCCAGGCAACTGGACGAGGCGGCGCTGGAGTCACTCACCGGGCGGCTCGGGGAGAGCCATCCGATCGTGCTGGCCTGCGCCAACAATCTGGCGAGCGATCTCGCCGCGCTGGGGCGGGTGGAGGAGGCCCGGCAGCTCGGTGAGAAGACGGTGGCGCTGTGCCGGGCCCGGCTCGGTGAGGACCATCCGACCACGCTGGTGGGTGCGGCGAACCTCTCCCTGGACCTCATCGCCGTCGGCCAGGAGACCGAGGGCGAGGCGCTGCGCGCGGACGTCCTGGAGCGGATGGAACGGGTCCTGGACACGATCCGACTGGGCTCCGGAGAGCCCGAGACCGTACATCACCCGGCGACGGTCCAGGTACGCGCCCGAGTACGCACCAACTGCGACATCGACCCCATGCCGCTGTGACGTGAGTCCGGCCGGGGTGACGGCACCGGCCGGCTGACGGTGAACCGCGCCGGGTGGCGAGCCGGGTCGAGGCCCTGACGCAGGGTCGCGGCCCGTCGGTGCGCGATCGCCTTGATGGGGGCTTGGTGGAGCTGGAGCGGGTGGGCTGTCCGGTGGGGATGCGCCGGGCCTGGTGGTGAGCCGCGGTCGGGGCGGTGGGGTGGGTGCCGGGGTGCCCGTTGGTTCTGGCGGCGCGTGTGGGTCCGGTCGGATGGCGGGCAGGGTGACGCGGGCCGGTGGTGGGCGCGGGTCTGTTTCCGGGAGTGGTGTGGGAGCTGGGCTGCTGCTGGTGGTGCTGGTTGTGGTGCCTTTGGGGCGTGGGGGCAGCTGGCGGGTCGGCGGTGAACCGCGCCGAGTTGTGAGCCGCGTCGGGGGCGGTGGGGTGTGAGGTGGAGTGCCTCTGTGGGGTCTGGCGGGGGGCGGGTTGGGTGTGCCGGGCCGGGTGGTGAGTTGGGTCGGGGCGGTCGGGTGGGCCCCGGGGCCTGCGCGAAGTCTGGCGGCGCGTGTGGCTGTCAGGTGCGGGGTGTGCTGAGCCAGGTGGCGAGTTGGAGGGGGGTCGGGTGGGGGCCGGGGTGGTGGGACAGGGCCTTGTGGAGGGTGCGGGCCTGTTCCGGGTGGTGGCGTAGGAGGTGGGCTGCTGCGGGGGCGGTGCCGGTGGCGGTGAGGGCGCTGCCGAGTCCTGCCCAGGCGGCCGGGTGGCCCGGGTGTGCCGTGAGGTGGGCCAGGTAGGCGTGTTGGGCCGCCGTGGCGTCTCCGGCGGCCAGGAGGGCGTCGCCGGTGAGGGCTCCCGTGACCCGGTCCGCGGCCTTCTCGGGTTCCTCCTGTGGGCCGTCCGCGGTGAGGCGGTAGCGGACGAGGATCGCCACGCTGTCGAGCCCGCGCGCGGCGGGTTCGGGCACGACCTTCGGCTCGGCAGCCAAGGAGGGGGGCGGGCCGGGTGCCCCGTCCAGGTACGCCCGTACGGTCTCGTCCACCGCCGCCGGGGCGGGGCGCAGGTGGTGCGCCCGCCAGCGGGCGACATGGTCGGCGGCGCACAGCCGGGCCAGGGCCAGATGGTCCGTCGGCACGGGCTCCTGGAGCCATTGCGCGCAGTGGTCGCGCAGCGTGTCCAGCAAGGCGGCGCCGAGCGGGGTGAGCCGCGGATGGCGATGGATCTGTGCCATCGCCCTCGCCACCTGTTCCCGCCACAGCGCGAACTCGAAGTGCGCCAGGGCGGAGCCGTCGTCGGCGGCCCGGCGGTGGGCGCGCCAGAAGCGGGCGACCCCCACGAAGGCGTAGATGCCCTGGAGGAGCCCGGCCATGGGCCTGGGGTCGTCCCGCCAGGGTGCGTACCACAGGTCCGGGCCGAGGCCGTCGGCGTCGGACGACAGCGGCGTCAGATGCAGCAGTCCGCCCAGCTTGGTGTGCTGGAACTCGTGCACGAGGGTGGCGGCCAGCTGGACGGCGTCATCCGGTTCCGACGCCTCGATACCGCCGAACGCGTCGCCCGACGACACGCTGCGCGGCCGGAACCTCCCCCTCGCCGGCGTAGGACTCAGCGAGAGCACACCGCGCCGGATGGCCTCGGCCGTCCCCGGCTGTTGCCGCAGCAGCACCGTCCAGGCCCGCTCCAGCAGCCGCCGCCACTGCTCGGCGGCCCCCTCCGAGAGCGGGGTGGGCTCGGTGGGCTCCGGATACGTCCGGTACGGGTCCACGTCGTCCAGGACCAGCTCGAACCGACGGTCCGCCGGGCCCACCGCGAGCCGGCGCACCGGATGCCAGCCGGGCGCGGCGGAGTGCGGAGGGAGCGGCAGGGGGACCGTGGCGCCGGGCGTCTCGATCAGCGTGCGTCCGCCCTCGCTCCGTACCGTGGCCGTGGCCCAGGGCGTGGTGGTGGGCAGTACCGCGCAGCCGAGGGTCGGCAGGGGCACCCGGCCGTGCCGCACCGGCACCTCGACGGTGAAGTCCAGTCCCGCGCGCAGTCCGGCCACCGCGGCGAGGGCGCAGAAGTGGCCGAGTACGACCCACCGGGGCGGCTCGTCCCGTGGTGTCGTCCCGCGCACCTGGCGCAGCGCGGTGGCCAGCCACATGCCGGTCTGCGGATACAGCAGCAGGTCGTCGACGACGGACGGGGCGCGTCGCTGCGCCTCGCTGAGCAGGTCCCATGCGGGGCCGAGGCCGGCCGCGTCGTCGAGCATCCGCAACAGCAGCAGACGGCGGCTGAGTTCGGCCGCGAGGAGCAGGTCCACCGTCGCCGGACCGCCTTCACCGCGGATCAGTTCGGCGAGGGTGTCCGGTGGGAGGCGATGATGGGGCAGGAACGATTCAGCGCTCATCTACGCCCCAGCCGGTGCCAGCCCGGCTACTCCACGTTTCTGTAGTCACTGACACTGGCCGCCGGGTGGTCGATCCCTCGCAGCAGCTCCTGCAATGACGTGGCGAGAACTCGACCGTCAATGGAGCGCAGCGCTTCAAGAGACACCCCCGCGAGATCGACCAGATTGGACTCGACGGCGGCCACAGACGGCTCCATGACGGCCAAACCCCTTCCCTCCCCGACTGGTTGGTGGATGCGATCTGCCCACATCCCCCTGATAATGGCCCGCCGTACAGAGGATGAAACCCCGCGTCCGCACGGCGCCGCGATATCAGGTCAGCCTCTCCCGTCGGCTCGGCGGTGGCGTCGGGACAACTCCGCCGCCTCCTGGTCGAGGCGGGCCACGCCGGCCGAGCCGCCCTCCAACAAGCGTATGGCTTCGAGGAGTTGGTCCAGTGTGCCCCGGTAGCGCAGGCACGTCCGTACGATGCCGAAGACGTCCGGGCGCAGGGCGGGGGAGCGGGGGCTCATGGCGGCGATCACCGGGTCGATGCCGGCCAGGACGAGAGCGAGGGAAGTGCGGTCGCTGACCGTGGGGAGCGCCGTCAACGCGTCGACCAGGCCGTTGAGTTCGCGCAGGGGAAGATCGTCCGGGAGGTGGGTGAGGCCGGCCGGTGCCGTCGCTCCCGGATGCGGGGCGGACGCGTGGATGAGCTCGTCCGGCGTCGCGGGCAGCCCGGCATGCCGGTGCAGCAGGGCGAGTTCGGCGCCGGTCAGCAGGGCGTGCCAGCGGTCCACACGGACGGCGGCCAGCCTGCCCAGTCCGTCCGTGCGGTGGTGCGCGCTGACCAGGCCGACGAGGGTGCCGTCGTGCCAGACCGCCGCGCCGGACATGCCCTCCCACGGTGACCGGTCCGGCTCGGGGTCCGATCCGGGTGGGGTGACCGCGAGTTCGAGGGTGCCCTCGCGGCGGTTGGACAGCACCGACGTCAGCCCGGTCGCGTGACAGGAGTCGCGGTACTGGGACGGCGAGCCGTCGTCGAGCCGGCGCATCCGGTCCTCGCGCAGCTTGAACCGCGGGAAGCCCATGGCCGTGACCGGCAGTACGTCGTCCGCGTCGGACAGGGCGCCGTACGCGGGCGGGGACTCGGCGGCGGTCGCGTGCACGCCCGCCGGCACGGGCCCGGAGATCTCCAGGAGCGCCACATCGGCCTTGTCGGAGGCCAGCACCACGTCGACGGGCACCGTCCACTCGTCGGCCCGGTCGGCCTCGAAACGCACCCGCGTGGCCGCCGGGTCGGCGTCCCTGACGACGTGGGCCGCGGTGAGGACCCAGCGCCGCCCCACCCGGTATCCGGAACCACGGCGTCCGGTGCCCTGTGCCGTGCACGCGAGCACCTCCGCCACCCGCACCGGGTCCAGCCCGCGGCGCCCGTCCGCTGCCGGCATCGGCTCAGCGCTCCCGCTCGGCCTCGTCGCCGCCCACCCAGGGCGCCCGTCCGCCACCGCTGTGGGTGCGCGGATCGAGGGTCAGCTTGATCCGGTGGGTGACGTTGTCCGCCACCCGGCCGTCCGCGCCCGCCTCCACCACCCAGAAGCGGATCTTGCCGCCCGCCGTCGCCGACCGCTCCACCGCCACGGTCGCCTCCAACTCCACAGGGCCCACCTCGAAGTAGAGGTCCTCACCTGCCGCGGCGGTCCGCGCGGCGGTCAGTTCCCTGCGCAACTCCTCGATCATCTCCGCGAGTTCAATCACGAACGGGGCCTACCCGTATCGGCCTGCCGTCACTCGATCGGGGGCCGGTTCCGCGCTGTTGAGCTGTGCGAATCCTGTGATGCATTAGGGTGCTGAAGCGGCATGAAAACACCTGAAAATGTGATGGTCAGGATCATTGCGGGTATTCATCGCGATCCGTACTCATCGCATTCTCGTTGCACCTTCGATGCCGGCACCCTCACGTCAGCACTTTCACATCAGCACCCTTCACGTCAGCACCTTCACGTACGTCAGCACTTTCACTGTCACAAGGACGGGTCATGGAGAAGTCGTCGGTCGAGTCCGAGCTGATCGATCTCAGTGAGGTCCCCCTGGACGCCTGGCCGTCCCTCGACCTCTCCGGTGCCGAGGGCTCCATGCGGCGGCTGCTCAGCCGTATCGACGACCCGGCGAGCAGCCTCGGCGGCTACAACCCGCAGCGCGACGCGTAGGCCCCGCCTCCGTGTCCCGCACACCGCAGACCGACCGCCGCCCCCGCCGACACTCCCTGCCTCCCCGGTCGTTCGACGAACTGCTGGCGGGCGGCGGCGGTCCCGCGACCGTGGACGCGCTGCGGGCGAGTGAGCGCAGCTGGCGCCTGCTCGTCGTACGGGCCCTGCTGGACTCGGCCGTGGCGGCCCCCACCGGGCCGCTGCCCCCGCTCGGCGACGGCTGGCTGCTGCTGTCCAGGGCCCGGGCGGCGGACGAGGGCGCGGTGGAACGGCTGTTGCTCTATCCGCCCGTCGGCGTGTGGGCCGCGCATACGCTGCGCCGGCTGCGCGGGACCGCCGAGGACGACGCCCCTCTGTGGGCGGACACCGGTCACCTGCACGCGATCGCGGCCTGCGCGGCGATCCGCGCCGGCCTCGAATTCCGTACGACCGTCCCGGTCCGGCACGGCTGGGCGGTGCTTCCCTCGCTCGGGGCCATGCGTGTGCCCGGACCGGCGGAATGGTGCGTGGCCGAAGTCGTCGCCGGTGCCGAGGGCGTGCGCATCGGCGGGCGGCCACTGGCGGGGCCGGACTGGCACGGCCTGACCGAGCTGCGGACCGCCGGCTGCACCCTGCTGCTGGACGGCATCGATCCCTACCGCTCCCTGCGCCGACCGACGGCCCCCGAGCCCCCGGACCACGCCGCCGCCTGGCAGGAACTGTTCGGTGCGGCCTGGGAGATCCTGCGCGGCAGCGGCAGCGGCAGCGGCAGCGGTACCGAGGAGGCCGACGCGCTCGCCGGCGGGCTCGTCACGCTGGTGCCGCGACCGCGCGCCGAGCGGTTCCGGCCGCACAGTGCCTCCTCGGGCGACGCCTTCGGGGCCGCGCTGGCGTCGATGCCGGACGACGCCGAGCAGCTCGCGTCCACGCTGGTCCACGAGTTCCAGCACAACAAGCTCAGCGCCTTCATGCACCTGTTCACCCTGTACGACGACCGGAGCGCCGGGCTGCACTACGCCCCGTGGCGCGACGACCCCCGGCCGCTGGGCGGGTTGCTCCAGGGCGTGTACGCCTTCTTCGGCGTCACCGGGTTCTGGCGGCGGCGTACCCATGCGCTCGGGCAGTTCGAGTTCGCGCTGTGGAGGGCCCAGACGGCGTACGCGCTGCGGGCGATCGCCTCGGCGGAGGGGCTCACCGAGCTGGGCCGACGGCTGGTGGGCGAGCTGTCCCGGCGCCTGGAACCCTGGCTCGACGAGCCGGTCGACGCGCGGGCCCGGTCCGCCGCCGAGCTCGCGGTCGCGGACCACAGGGCGACCTGGCGGGCCCACCATCTGCGGCCCGATCCACGGGAGGTCGGCGCGCTCGCCGCGGCCTGGGCCGACGGGGACCCGCTCCCGTCCCCGACGACCGAGGGGACGCTCACCCCGGGCAGCCCGGCGCGCGGCTTCGACACGCGGGCGGTCCTGCTGCGCTGGTCGCTGGCCGACCCGGCGGGCTTCGAGGCGCTGCGCGACGACCCGGGCGGCACGGTGAGCGGGGCCCGGCCGGAGGACATCGCGCTGGTCACGGGGGATCCGGCCGGGGCACTGAGCGCCTGCCTCGCGCGCATCGGCCGCGGCGACGGCGACCCGGAGACCTGGGTGGGGCTCGGCCTGGCCGCCCGGGCCGCAGGTGACCCGGCGGGCGACGCTCTGCTCGCCCGCCCGCAGTGGGCGATGGCCCTGCACACGGAACTGGGGGGCCGGGCCGACCCGTTGCGGCTGGGCCGCGCCCTGGCGGGCGTCGACGTGACCCGCTGAGAGCGGGCGTCGACCTGACCGGTCGAGAGCGGGCGGTGCGGCGGTGAGAGCGGGCGGGGCGGTGAGAGCGGGCGGTGCGGCAGTGGGTCCGCCGTCAGCCGCCGCTGCCCAGTTTCGTCAGCGCCTCGTCCGTCAGGCGGTACACCGTCCACTCGTCCTGAGGGCGGGCACCGAGGGACTCGTAGAAGGCGATGGACGGGGTGTTCCAGTTGAGTACGGACCACTCCAGGCGCTCGTAGCCACGCTCCACGCACAGCCGGGCCAGTTCGGTGAGCAGGGCCTTGCCGTGTCCGGCACCTCGGGCCGTGGGGCGGACGTAGAGGTCCTCCAGGTAGATGCCGTGGACGCCACGCCAGGTGGAGAAGTTCAGGAACCAGATGGCACAGCCGACGGTCTCGCCGGTCGCGTCGTCGGCCGCGATGTGCGCGTAGGCGGCCGGGCGGTCGCCGAAGAGGGCCTCATGGAGCTGCTCCGGCGTGGCCTTCGCCTCGTGCGGGGCCTTCTCGTACTCGGCGAGCTCACGGATCAGGGCGTGCAGGGCGGGGATGTCGTCGGGTGCGGCGGTGCGGATCATGCCGTGAGGTTAACCGCGTGGCTCGCGCAGCCGCCGGGCGATTTCCAGATGCTGCTCCTCCGGCGCGTTGCCGTCCTCGACGTCCCACAGCGCGTTCTGGAGCAGCCGGCCGTACGTCCAGGCACGCGCGCGTGCCCGGTCCAGGCCGAGGACGTCGGTCATGGCGTCGAAGCGCCAGCGCACGTCGGCGGCGTCGAAGCGGTTGGCGAGGGCGGGCCACAGCTCGAAACCCGGGTCGCCGGCGAGCGGTTTGGGGTCGATGGCGAGCCATGGGGCGCGCGCGGAGGCGAGGACGTTCTCGTCGTGCAGATCCCAGTGCAGCAGTCGGTCGCCGGGCTCGTCGACGACCTCCCGTACGGCGGCGGCGCAGTCGGCGACCGTGCGGCGGGTTCGCGGGTCGGGGATCTGCCGCAGCGCCCCCGGGGTCTGCTCCAGCATGTCCCGCGCGATGTCGCCGAGGCGGCGCAGCCCGGTGGGCGCGGCGAACGACGTCAGATGCGCCAGCAGGCGGGCGATGACCAGGACGGACTCATGGACGTCCGGGAGGTGGGCGAGCATGCGGTCCGGGTCGAGGCGTTCGAGGAGCATGGTGCCGCTCGCCTCGTCGTGGCCGAGGAGGCGTACCGCCCCGTCGCCGTCCCACCGGCGCAGGGCCACCGGCTCGCCCGCGCTCTCCTCGTCGAGGAGTTGGAGCTTCAGCACGGCGCGGGTGCCGTCGGCCGCCGTGACCGGCAGGATCAGGGCCGACCAGCCGTGCATCGGCGGGCCGTCGACGCGCAGGCCCCAGCGCCGCAGGAACTCCGCCGCCAGTTCCGGCAGCCGTGCGATGAACGCCCGCCCCTCATCGCCGTTGACCTCCGCCTGTACCGCCGCGAGTTCCTCCGGGATGTCGATCACTTTGGGGACCCTACTGGTGTACCGGAATCGGCTCACTCCAATTAACGTCCTCGCATGAGCAGCTCGGACAGTGGTGCCGTCAACGGCGGCATCTCCTACTGGTACGCGGACGACGGCCTCCCCGAGGTGCGCGAGCCGCTGGCGGGGGACGCCTCCGCGGACGTCGTGATCGTGGGCGGCGGGTACACGGGACTGTGGACCGCGTACTACCTGAAGAAGGCGGCCCCCTTCCTGCGGATCACCGTCCTGGAGCAGAAGTTCTGCGGATACGGGGCCTCCGGGCGCAACGGCGGCTGGCTGTACAACGGCATCGCGGGCCGCGACCGGTACGCGAAACTGCACGGCCACGAGGCGGCCGTACGGCTCCAGCAGGCCATGAACGACACCGTCGAGGAGGTCGTCCGGGTCGCGGCGGCCGAGGGCATCGACGCCGACGTCCACAAGGGCGGCGTCCTGGAGGTCGCCCGTACACCGGCCCAGTGGGCGCGGCTGAAGGCATTCCACGAGCACGAACTGGCGTACGGCGAGAAGGACCGTGCGCTCTACGGCGCTAGGGAGACGGCGGAGCGGATCAAGGTCGCGGACGCGGTCGGCTCCACCTGGACACCGCACGGCGCGCGGCTGCACCCGGTGAAGCTGGTGAAGGGCCTCGCGGCGGCCGTGGCGGCGCTCGGCGTCACCATCCACGAGCTGACACCGGTCACGGAGATCCGGCCGAAGCACGCCGTCACGCCGTACGGCACGGTCCGCGCCCCTTATGTGCTGCGCTGCACCGAGGGGTTCACGGCCGCGCTGAAGGGGGAGAAGCGGACCTGGCTGCCGATGAACTCCTCGATGATCGCCACCGAGCCGCTGACCGGCGAACAGTGGGAGTCGGTGGGGTGGGCGGGGCTGGAGACGCTCGGCGACATGGCCCACGCCTACATGTACGCCCAGCGCACGGCCGACCGGCGGATCGCGCTGGGCGGGCGCGGAGTGCCGTACCGCTTCGGGTCCCGCACCGACAACGACGGGCGGACCCAGGCCGAGACGGTGGCGGCGCTGCGCGAGATCCTCGTCCGGTTCTTCCCGTCGCTGGCCGGGGTGCGCGTCGAGCACGCCTGGTCCGGTGTGCTCGGGGTGCCGCGCGACTGGTGTGCGACGGTGACACTGGACCGGTCGAGCGGGCTCGGCTGGGCGGGCGGTTACGTCGGCTCGGGCGTGGCCACGGCGAACCTCGCCGCGCGGACGCTGCGGGACCTGGTCCAGCTGGACTCGGGGCAGGGCGGCCCGACCGGGCTCACCGAACTGCCCTGGGTGGGGCACAAGGTGCGCAAATGGGAACCGGAGCCCTTCCGGTGGCTCGGGGTGCACGGGCTGTACGCCACCTACCGGGCCGCGGACCGGCGGGAGGACCTCACCAACCGCGCCGAGCCCTCGAAACTGGCGCGGATCGCCGACCGGGTGGCCGGGCGGCACTGAGCGCAACCCCCAACGGGACGTGGAGCCCGCGCCGACGACGTACTCCTACCAGTGGTACGCAGACGGCAGGACGATCAGTGGTGCGTGGACGGGGGAGGGGCTCCGCGGTCCGAGGGGGCCCCTCCTCCGTCTGTGCAGCGGGTCCTGGGCCACCGGCTCCGGTACCGGCCTCACCTGGCCAGAAGACCACGATCCGGGATGGGTCGCATCCGGGGCGCCCCCTGTGCCGGCGGCCGGGATGCCGGGCTCCGGCAGGACGCGCGGCCGGTCATGGCTCCAGCACCACCTTGCCGGTGGTCCGGCGGGTCTCGAGGGCGCGGTGGGCGGCCGTAGCCGCGGCGAGCGGGAAGCGCTGCACGGCCGGGGTGAGGCGGCCCGCGGCGGCCTCGGCGAGAGCGCGCAGTTCCAGGGTCCGCACGGGGTTGGGGCCGCCGGCCTTCTGCATCATCACCGGGCCGAGCACCTCCTCGGAGACACCGTCGACGAGGTAGGGCTCGCCGTCGTGCAGCCCCGCGCCGGACCAGCCGAAGACGACGTGTCTGCCGCCGGGGCCGAGCAGGGCGACCGACTCACGGGCGACCTCGCCGCCGACGCCGTCGAACACCACGGTCGCCGGGCGCCCGCCCAGGAAGGCGCGGACCTTCCCGGGCCACGCGGGGTCGGTGTAGTCGACGGCGAGATCGGCACCGTTCTCCCGCACGAGCGCGGCCTTGCGCGGTCCGCCCGCGAGGCCGACGACGACGGCGCCGGCGTTCTTGGCGTACTGCACGAGCAGGGTGCCGATGCCGCCGGCCGCCGCTGGGATCACGGCCACCGCATCCGGGCCGAGCTCGGCGAACTGGAGGATCCCCATCGCCGTACGGCCCGTGCCGATCATGGCGACGGCCTCGGCGAAGTCGAGATGCGCCGGGATCTCGTGGACGCGCTCGACATCGGTGACGGCGAGCTCGGCGTAGCCGCCCGGCGCGAACCCGAGGTGGGCGACGACGCGTTTGCCGAGCCAGAGCGCGGCCACGCCCTCCCCGAGGGACTCGACGACGCCGGCGACCTCGCGGCCGGGGATCGTGGGCAGGACGGGCGGCTCGGGCGCCGGGCCCCGGAGACCCTCGCGCAGGGCCGTGTCGAGCAGATGGACACCGGCCGCCTCGACGGCGATCCGGATCTGGCCGGGGCCCGGTACCGGGTCGTCGACCTGCTCGTAGGTGAGGTTCTCGGCCGGGCCGAACGTGTGCAGGCGGATGGCGTGCATGGGTCCCCCATCGGATGTGCCTTGCGTGACGTGCCTTGCGTGACGTGCCCTGTGTGCGGTGCGGGGGGCGGCAGGAGGTCACCGCCGCACCCGCCTCGGAGGAGGCAGCTCGATGCTGCAACCTCAAGCACGCTCGAGGTCAAGGGTGTGCCGGCCGAGGGCCAGGGACACGGCCGTGAGCGCGCTGTTGAAGGACACCTCGGACAGGACGCCGGGCGCGGCGACCTGGTCGCCCGCCAGATAGACGCCGTCGCCCCGGTCCACGGCCGGACGGTCCCGCCAGCTCGTGCCGGGCAGGTCGACGGCACCGGTGCGGCCGTTCGCGACGGCCTCGCGCCGCCAGGTGACCCGTGTGCGCCAGCCCGGGAAACCGAGGTCGAGAAGCTGCTCGGCCCGCGCCACGCCGTCCGCCTTCGACTCGTGCGGCGCGAGCGGCAGCTGCCCCTGGATCAGCTGTTCGCCGGCCGGTGCCAGCGACCGGTCCTGCGCGGTGAACCGCTCCAGCCATCCCGTCCCGTCGAGATCGGACACGGCGAAGGCGTCCTGGCGCCGGGTGCGCACCGCCAGGTCGACGAGTGCGGTACGGCCGCTCGTCCAGGTCAGGGAGTCGTCCTTGAGCAGTCGGCGGGCGGCGTCGAGGGAGGTGGCGACGACCACGGGCGTGTCGGTCGGCAACTCGTCGACGCGGGACAGCGTCTCCATCCGCACCCCGAGGTTCCAGGCCCGGGCCGCCATCCGGTCGATGAGGGACGCCCAGCCGCCCCTCGGGTAGTGCGCCTCGGGCGGCAGCTTGGTGGCCCGGCGCAGCCGCTCCTGCACGAACGCGGCGGACAACGCGCCGGGATCGTGGTGGAACAGGGCCACGGCGGAGTAGTGCGCGGCGGCCCGGGCGCCCTCCTCGCCGGCGACACCGGTCGCCCAGGTCATGAAGTCGACGTCGACGGGTGCCGGCGGCAGCCCGCGCCGCAGCAGTTTGAGCATGGCGAACGGCGGCGTACGGCGCAGCACACCGCGGTGCCGCAGCCGCAGCCGCGCCGCCTCCAGGGGCGGGATCGGCGCGAGCGGCCCGATCAGGTCCCGCTGCCTGAGCCAGGCCCAGTGCGGGCCGCCGTTGTACAAGGCGTGCGGCCCCTCGTTCGTCCGGTACGGCCCCTCGGCGGTGCGCGCCCGGCCGCCGAGGGTGTGGTGGGCTTCGTGCACGGTGACCTTGGCGCCGGCCTCGGCGGCGGAGATGGCCGCGGTGAGCCCGGCGAAACCGCCGCCGATCACGGTGATCCGGGTGATCCGGTGCATGACTGGGATGCTCCCTCTGCTCGGGGTCGCGTTTCTCGCGCTGTCTTCGTGAGTACGACGGGACGGGGGCCGTGGAATGTGACATCGGGGGGCGCTGTCAGTGGTGGGGTGCAGCATGGGGGCATGGTGAGGAGAGCGATGGGTGACCGTGGCGGTCCTGGGCGGGGCGGTGTGAAGGGCGCGCGGCGGCCCGAGGTGCGGCTGCCGCCGCTGGAGCCCTTCCGCGGCGGGCGGTTGGAGCCGGACGGGGACTACGACGGCCTGGACTTCCAGGAGGAGGACCTCGCCGGGCAGGACGGCGGCGGCGCCCGCTTCATGGACTGCGCCCTGCGGGGCTGCGTCCTGGACGAGACGGGCCTTCGGCACGCCCGGATCCTCGACTCCGTCCTCACCGCCCCGCGGGGCGTCGGCACCGACCTCGCCGAGTCGACCCTGCGCGATGTGGAGGTGATCGACGCCCGTCTGGGCGGGGCGCAGCTGCATGGCGCGGTGCTGGAGCGGGTCGTGGTGCGCGGGGGCAAGATCGACTATCTGAACCTGCGCAAGGCCAAGCTCAAGGACGTCGTCTTCGACAGCTGCGTCCTGGTCGAGCCGGACTTCGGGGGTGCCCGGCTGGAGCGCGTGGAGTTCGTGGACTGCGCGTTGAAGAGGGCGGACCTCAGCGGGGCGACCCTGACGGACGTGGACCTGCGCCGCGCGGCCGAGCTGGACGTCTCGCGGGGCGTGGACCGGCTGGCGGGGGCGGTGATCAGCCCCTCGCAACTGCTCCACCTGGCTCCGGTGTTGGCGGCGGAGATGGGGCTGCGGGTGGAGACGGAGTAAGAGGGCGAGCCGGGGGACGAGTAAGAGTGCGAGCGGGGGGACGAGTAGGAGGACGAGCGGGGGACGAGTAGGAGGACGAGTAGGTAAGAGGCGGGTGGGCGTGTATGCTTGATCTTGAGCTGGTCGCCGGAACTCCCGGCGGACGGTGCTGCGTTGGTGGTCCAAGGAAAGACGCCCCGCTTCCTGCGGGGAAATGCAGGTGCAAGGCCTGCCCGGCGCTCCGATGACGAGCCCCTCCCGTACCGACGGGAGGGGCTCGTCCGTTGTCACGGCCGGCCGGTCAGCCGGCCGGCCCGCTCGCAGCTAGCCCACCCGCGGGAAGCGCGCCTGGAGCGTCCAGATCGCCGGGTTCTCGCCCAGATCCTCGTGCAGGTCGACCAGGTCGGCGATCAGGTCGTGCAGGAAGTCACGTGCCTCGCGGCGCAGTTCGGTGTGCGAGAAGGTCAGCGGGGCCTCCTCCGCCGGCATCCAGTCCGCCTCGATGTCCACCCAGCCGAACCGGCGCTCGAAGAGCATGCGGTCCGTGGACTCGGTGAAGTCCAGTTCCGCGTGCTGCGGGCGGGAGGCTCGGGAGCCGGCCGGGTCCTGGTCCAGCCGCTCGGCGATGTCGCACAGCGCCCAGGCGAAGTCGAGCACCGGCACCCATCCCCAGGCTGTGGACAGCTCCCGGTCCGCCTTGGTGTCGGCGAGGTAGACGTCCCCGCAGAACAGGTCGTGCCGCAGGGTGCGGACGTCCGCGCGGCGGTAGTCCGTCTGCGGCGGGTCCGGGAAGCGAGTGGAGAGGGCGTAGCCGATGTCGAGCACGGAGGTGATGGTGTCACGCTCCACCTCATAGGATCACTGGCGTGTCCCGTTTCGCGCCCGTTGCCCTGACTGTCACCTCCGCCCTGCTCGTCCTCACGGCGTGCGGTGGCGGCGTCGAGGGCACCCCGGGCGGCTCCGGCCTGCGCGATCCCTACTTCCCCAAGGCCGGCAACGGCGGCTACGACGTCACGCACTACGCCCTCGACCTGGCCTACGCCCCCGACGACCGCCGACTCTCCGGTACCGCTGACATCACCGCACGCGCCACCCAGGACCTCTCCGCCCTCAATCTCGACCTGCTGGGCATGGACGTGGAGCGCGTCACCGTGGAGGGCGAGCGCGCCCGCTGGAGCCGCAACGGCCAGGAGCTGGTCGTACGTCCGCGCGACGACCTCGACGAGGGCGAGACCTTCCGGCTCACCGTCCGCTACTCCGGCACCCCCGAGACCCTCACCGACCCCGACGGATCGGAGGAAGGCTGGCTTCCCGGGTCGGGCGGCGCGCTCGCGCTCGGGGAACCGACCGGGTCCATGGCGTGGTTCCCCGGCAACCACCACCCGTCCGACAAGGCGGCGTACGACATCGCGATCACCGTGCCGGAGGGCCTGAAGGCCGTCTCCAACGGGGAGTTGACGCACCGCGGCACCCGGGACGGCCGTACGACGTTCCGGTGGCACACCGGCGAGCCCATGGCCGGTTACCTCGCCATGCTCGCCATCGGCGAGTACGACCTCCGCCGCTCCACCGTGGCCACGGAGGCCGACGGCGAGCTGCCCGTGCTCACCGCGGTCGCCCCCGCGCAGGCCGACGCGAGCCGTGCCGTGCTCGACCGGTTGCCCGAGGTCATGGAGTGGGCCGAGGACAACTTCGGCCCCTACCCCTTCTCCTCCACCGGCGCGGTCGTCGCCCCCGAGAGCGCCGCCGAATACGCCCTGGAGACCCAGAACCGGCCCGTCTTCCCCGGCGCCCCGGGCACCGAGCTGTTCGTGCACGAGCTCGCCCACCAGTGGTTCGGCAACTCCGTGACGCCGAAGAGCTGGCGCGACATGTGGCTCAACGAGGGCTTCGCCACGTATGCCGAGTGGCTGTGGCAGGAGGACGCCGACGGCGACAGCGCGCAGGAGACCTTCGACGCCCTGTACGACCACGGCGAGGACGAGCACGAGGACCTGTGGTCCTTCCCGCCCGCGGAGCCGACGAGCGCCGCGCACATCTCCGGTGCCCCCGTCTATCAGCGCGGCGCGATGGTCCTCCACAAGATCCGCCAGGCCGTCGGGGACGACACCTTCCACGAGATCGTCCAGGGCTGGGCGGCCGACCACCGGCACGGGAACGCGGACACCGAGGACTTCACGGCGTATGTGGAGGGGAAGGCCCCGGACGCGGATCTCAGCGCCGTCTGGGAGGACTGGCTGTACGGCGAGGGAAAGCCCGACCGGCCGTAACGTTCAGGCGCCCTCGCCCTCGCCCTCGCCCTCGCCTCAGCCTTCGGTCGCTGTCGCGCCCGCGTCCCGCTCGTCCAGCAGCCGGGCCAGGTCCGGGGGCCACAGCGGCTCGGGGGCGTCGGCCAGTTCCGCGCGGGTCCACCAGCGCCAGGTGAGGATGCCGTCGGCGGCGTGGGCCGCGGCGAGGTGGGGGCCGGTCGGGGCGCGGTGCGGGCCCTGGGTGACGTAGACGTGCTCGTGCTGGTGGACCGGGGTGCCCGCGTGCGTGAAGTCGTGCTCCCAGGTGCACAGCAGGGGGCCCGGCTCCAGGTCCGTCCAGCCGGTCTCCTCGCGCAGTTCACGCAGGGCGCCCTCGCGGGGTGTCTCGTCCGCCTCCAGACCGCCGCCGGGCAGGGCCCAGTGGACGCCGACCTCGGAGTTGTCGTAGCGGAAGAGGAAGACCGAGCCCTCGGGGTCGAGCACGGCCACGCGGGCGGCTCGGCGGGGGGTGCGCGGGGTGGGCGGGGTGTGCGGGGGGTCGGCCAGCGACTTGCGCAGGACCGTGCAGGCGCGGTCGAGTTGGCGGTCCCTTCCGTAGCCGATCGTCTCGTAGCCGAGCGTGCTCCAGAAGGCCAGGGCCTCGGGGTTGCTGTCGAGGACGGCCAGGCGTACGGCGGTGCGGCCCGTCGTGCGGAAGCGGTCCTCGACGAGGGTGGCCAGCTTGCGGCCGTGTCCCTGGCCGTGGGCGGTCGCGTCCACCATCAGCAGCCCGATCCACGGGTCCGGGTCGACCGGGTCCGGGTGCCGGTCCAGGGTGACGGCGATGCCGACCAGGCGGCCCTCGCTGCGGGCGAGCAGCACGCCCGCCCCCGGGGCCGCCAACTCCTCGGCCAGCGCTGCGGCCACCTGCTCCGGGCGGACGTCGTCCGGGTTCGGGAAGTCACCGCTGAGCGCGTGGAAGTCGCGGTTGGAGGCGTAGAGGGCGGTGAGTTCGGTCAGGACCGGGGCGGGGATGTCGTGGTCGGGGGTGAGGGGGAGGGGGTCGAGTATCACGTGGGCAACCTTTCGCGGGCCTGGGTGAAGCGTCCGGAACGCGGGAACCCCCGGCCGGGCGGCCGGGGGTTCCGTACAGCGTGCGGTGGGCTCAGACGTTCACGCCGAAGTCCTGCGCGATGCCGACCAGGCCCGAGGCGTAGCCCTGGCCGACGGCGCGGAACTTCCACTCGGCGCCGTTGCGGTAGAGCTCGCCGAAGACCATGGCGGTCTCGGTGGCCGCGTCCTCCGACAGGTCGTAGCGCGCGATCTCGGCGCCGCCGGCCTGGTTGACGATGCGGATGTAGGCGTTGCGGACCTGGCCGAAGTTCTGCGAGCGGTTCTCCGCGTCGTAGATCGAGACCGGGAAGACGATCTTGTCGACGTCGGCCGGGAGGCCGGCCAGGTTGACGTTGATCGCCTCGTCGTCGCCCGCGCCCTCGCCGGTGCGGTTGTCACCGGTGTGGACGATGGTGCTGTCCGGGGTCTGCTTGTTGTTGAAGAAGACGAAGTGGGCGTCCGAGTAGACCTTGCCCGTGGGGTTGACCGCGATCGCCGAGGCGTCGAGGTCGAAGTCCGTGCCGGTGGTGGTGCGGACGTCCCAGCCGAGGCCCACGGTGACGGCGGTCAGGCCCGGAGCCTCCTTGGTGAGCGAGACGTTGCCACCCTTGGACAGGCTTACAGCCATTGTTGGGAGTCCCTTCCCTCGTTGCGGTACGGCTAGACGCTACAGCTACCCCTATGAACGCGGAGAGGGGTGCCGGAGGTTCCAGGTGTCTTTACTTTCTTTGCCAAAGAGCACCCGTAGGGCTCCAGGAGCACCCGAAGGAGCCGGGAGCACCCGAAGGGAGCCGGGAGCACCCGAAGGATCAGGATCAGAAGCACCCGAAGGATCAGGAGCACCCGCGGGCGGGGCCCGCGAGCATCCCTAGGGTCCGGAGGGATATTCGGGTGACGTGGACCGGACAGGACGGGGAACATGGACGGCATGTCCGGTCCTCACGTCATCCGTGGCTCCGTCTCGCTCCCCGAGGCCGAGCTCATGTGGCGTTTCTCGCGATCGAGCGGCCCCGGCGGGCAGCACGTCAACACCAGTGACTCGCAGGTCGAGCTGCGGTTCGACCTGGCGAGCACCGAGGCGCTGCCCGAGGTGTGGAAGGAGCGGGCGCTCCAGCGGCTGGCCGGGCGGCTGGTCGACGGCGTCCTCACCGTCCGCGCCTCCGAGCACCGCTCGCAGTGGCGCAACCGCGAGACCGCCGCCGTACGCCTCGCGGCGCTGCTCGCCGAGGCGACGGCCCCGCCCCCCAAGCCCCGCAAGCCCACCCGGATCCCTCGCGGCATCAACGAACGCCGGCTGAGGGAGAAGAAGCAGCGCGCGCAGACGAAGCGGGGACGGTCGGGGCGGGACTGGGGGTAGGGCACCGGTCGGTACCGGTAGGCGGCAGGCACCGGCAGGTGCACCGCCCGGGTCAGCCGAGTTCCAGCACGCCCACGGTCTCGCCCTCGCTCTTCTCGCCGTTGGGTCGGAAGCCGAGGCCGAGGTAGAAGTCCTCCGGGCCGTCGGCGCCGGGGTGCCAGGTGACGTAGCACTGATCGCCGCCCCGGCGGCGGATCTCCGCGGCCACCGACTCGACCGCGAACCGGCCGTAACCGCGGCCCTGTTCCTCGGCGGAGATGTTCAGCCGCCACAGTCCGGAGCGCAAGACCGTGCCGTTCTCGTACCAGTCGATGTCGAAGAAGGCCATCAGAAACCCGACCGGGCGGCCGTCGTCGACGATCAGACGCGGCCAGGCGACGCCGGGGTGCACGTATGCCTCGGCGAGGGACCGCATGACGGGGGAGACCGCGTGTTCCTGGTCGGGGCGGACCCGTATGCCGGTTGCGGCCTCGAAGTTTCCGGGTGTGATCTTTTCGAGGCGCGGAGATGAAGTGGTGGACGTCATCCCGGAACGGTAAGCGGGATGATCAACCGCATGCCATGCAATTGCGTTCCCGCACCACCGGGAACTCACGCCAAGTGCCGGTAACGGCCCCGGAAATACGTGAGCGGTCCCCCGTCCGCACTCGGCAGCGAGGCCGACAGTACGCGGCCGATCACCAGGGTGTGGTCACCGGCCGTCACCCGCTGCTCGGTGCGGCACTCCAGGGTGGCCAGCGCGCCGCCCACCAGGGGGGCGCCGGTCTCTTTGCCGCGGACGTAGGGGATGTCGGCGAAGAGCAGCCGGTCGCTGACGCGGCCCTTCATGGCGAAGCGGCCGGCGATGTGGCGCTGGCTCTCGGCGAGCACCGAGACCGCCCACAGGGGCTGTTCGTCGAGCAGGTCGTCCATGCGGGCGCCCGTACGCAGGCTGACCAGCACGAGCGGCGGGTCCAGGGACACCGACATGAACGCCGTCGCCGTCATGCCGACGTCCTCGCCGGCCGGCGCGTGCGGGTCGTCCGGGTCCAGCGGCGGCTCCAGCGCGGTCACCAGGACCACACCGGCTGCCAGCCGCGACATGGCGGCACGGAAGTCGTCGTTGCTCACTCCCTCAGCATGCCCAAAGGCGCTCCGGGAGGCGGGGAGGGCGGCGGTCGCGGGCGGCGCGGCAGGAGAAGTGTTCGGCACGGCGAAAACGCTAATGTCGGTGCCGCGCACGGCACATCGGGCCTTCGCCCGAGAACGGACCTAGGACTCCCGACCTACCTTCTTCCAGGCCGTTTCGCGGTACCTCCACACACGCGCCGAGTTTGCGTTCAGGAAACGCACAGGAAAAACGCAGAAACACCGCTCAATTGTTCACGTTTACCTGTGACTTGAGTCACAAGAGCCATTAATTGTTGACCCTGTGTACCGAGTGGGCAGCGCGCTGTGATTCAGTGGCGGGGAAGACCAGTAAGGAACGTTACGCCGAAGAGAACCCTTGATTCGCTGCGAGGTCTCGGGGGGAGGGCGAGCATGGAGACCGAGTCGGAGCCGTACGTCCGTCTTGCGACCCTGCGAAAACTGCACCAGGTCATGGCTGACATGAACACGGCCCGAAGCCTGGCGGACACACTCCAGACCGTCGCCGACGGCGTCGTCACCGGCCTCGGCTACGAGCTCGCGTGCGTCAACCTCGTGCGCCCCGACGGTGACCTCGTCGTCGCCGCCTTCGCCGGCAACCCCGCCGCCGAGGCCCTCATCACCGGCCGCGTCGGCTCCCGCGAGTCCTGGGAGCGCCGGCTGAACATGGGCGAGAACTGGGGCGACCTGGTCTTCATACCGCACACCGAGGGCTGGATCCTCGACGACGACGACGTACCGCAGTGGTACACCGACGGTCCCGCGCCCCGCTTCGAGGACGAGTGGCACCCCTCCGACCGGCTCTTCGCGCCGATGTACACCCAGGGTGTGCAGGGCGGCGCGTGCGGCGAGCTGATCGGCGTCCTGTCCGTGGACCGCCCGCGCAACGGCCGGCTGCCGGGCGCGTGGGGGCGCGAGGCGCTCCAGATGTACGCGTTCCAGGCGGCGATCGCCATCAGCAACGCACGTCTACGCGCGAATATGCAGCGGGCACTGGTCAGGCTGGAGCGCGAGCAGCAGGCCCTGCGGGCCAGCGAGGAAAGCTTCAGGCAGGCCTTCGAGTACGCCCCCTCCGGCATGGCCATCGCCGAGATGGGCGGCGACCAGCACGGCCGGATCCTGCGCACCAACGACGCGCTGTGCCGGCTGCTCGGCCGGCCCGCCTCCGCGATGCGCCGCTACTCCTTCTCCGACCTCGTCCACCCCGAGGACATCGGCACCCTGCTGCGGACCTCGGCGGAGGGCGGACGGGCGGAACTGCGCCTCGGCCGCCGGGACGGCACCTACGTCTGGGTCTCGCTGCGCAACTCCGTCGTCGCCGACGCCGCCGACGGACCGCGCTTCCTGCTCACCCACGTCGAGGACATCGAGGACCGCAAGCGCCGCGAGCTCCAGCTCGCCCACCGCGCCTCGCACGACTCGCTCACCGGGCTGCCGAACTCCGCCGAGCTGCGCGCCCGCCTCTCCTCCCGGCTGTGCAAGCGGCCCGCCCACGCGGGCGCCCTGGAGTCCACCGACGCGGCCTACGGCCACCCCGCGGTCTTCGACGCCAACGGCCACGGCTTCGACTTCCGGCCCGCCACGACGGCGTACGACGCCTTCGACCACCACGTCCACACGGTCGCCCCGGTGGAGAGCGAGCGCGACGACGGGACCAAGGGGCTCGCGGTGCTCTTCTGCGACCTCGACGGCTTCAAGTCGATCAACGACCGGTTCGGGCACAACGCGGGTGACGCGGTCCTCATCGAGGTGGCCCGGCGGCTGACCCGCGGGGTGCGGGACGGCGACACCGTGGCCCGGCTCGGCGGCGACGAGTTCGTGATCCTCGCCGACGGGCTCGGCCGGGCCGACGCCCAGGACCTCGCCGTGCGGCTGCGCAACGAGATCATCCAGCCGATCAGGGCCGAGGGGCGGGCCGTCCGGGTGGGCGCCAGCTTCGGCATCGGGTGGGCGCACTGTGGAATGACTGCGGACGAAGTGTTGAAGTCCGCTGACGAGCGGATGTACGTAGAGAAACGATCTCGTCCCAAACAACATCGACGCGCCGGGTAAGGCCCAGGTCAGCGGGTCGGTGCGATCCGAGTCACCCGTTTGGGCCAGGGAGAGCGGGTAGGCTCGCCATTCTGACCACACGCATGGCATCCACCCGCACCTGGTGAGGAGTACCAAGGGATGACGTCCGGCAACAACGGCGCGAGCACGCCCGAGGACGACGACCCGTTCGGCTACCTCTACGCCGACGGGCAGGCCAATGGGGCCCAGCCGCCGTCCGGTGGCTACGGCTACCCGAACGCCGTCAACCGGGTGCGCACGGTCGGCCACCGCCAGTACGGCCAGCCCGCCGCGCCGCAGATACCGCAGCAGCAGGGCGCGTACGGAAAGCCGAACGCGCACTACGCGGCGCCGGAGACGTTTCCCGGGGGAGCACCGACGGCCCCGCAGCAGCCGGCCCACAGCGGCGGCGGCTCAGGCGGAGGGCGCGGCTCCGGCCCCAACACCAAGGGCCTGCTGATCGGCGCGATCGCGGTCGTCGGGGCGGTCGTCATCGGCATCAGCGTGGCCATGCTGGGCGGCAGCAAGGACGACAAGGCGAAGGACGACGCCACGACCAAGCCGACGCAGTCGGAGCAGTCGAGCGCGCCCAGCCCTTCGAACAGCAACAGCCAGGCGGCCGAGGAAGACCTGCCGACGATCGACACGAAGGCCCTCGCCCTCGCCGGCGGCGCCGCCACCGCGTCCGACATCAAGGGCGCCAAGGCCGATGGCGGTGTCTATGTCAGCGGCTTCAATCAGGTCGGCTCCTCGGTCACCTGGACCGTGAACGGCATTCCGAAGTCGGGCAAGTACACCGTCAACGTCGGCTACAGCGTTCCGGGCAAGGACCAGAACGCCACGCTCACGGTCAACGGCACGCCCTCCGAGAACCCCGTCGACCTGAAGAACTGGGCGAAAGCCGCCGAGGGTGACTACGAGAAGGGCTGGACGGCGACCTACAACTGGATCCAGCTCAACAAGGGAACCAACACGATCAAGGTCTCCTGCGAGCAGGGCAACCAGTGCGACGCCCTCCTCGACCAGATGTGGCTGGTCAAGGGCTGGGTCAAATCCGGCAGCTAGCCTCGCGGGCCGTCACCCACCGGACGCTTTGAGCCGGCGGCTGCCGTTCAGCCGTACCGGGCGTCAGGCCGCCGCCGTCTCCCTGGTCACGGTGACCCGTGCCAGCAGCTCCGCATAGACCCCTCGGTCGAACTCCCCCGCCACCGGTGCCGCCACGGTCGCCGCGCTCAGTGCTGTCGCGCGGGCCAGGCGGTCGGGCCAGGGGAGGTGTTCCACCAGGCCCGACAGCAGGCCCGCCACCGTCGCGTCGCCGGCGCCCGTCGGGTTGCCGTGGAGGCGGGTGGGTGGGGTGGCTCGCCAGCGGCCCTCGGGGGTGAGGGCGAGCAGGCCGGCCTCGCCGAGGGAGGCGACGACCGCTCGGGCGCCGCGTCTGCGGGCGTCCTGCGTGGCGCGCAGCGGCTCATGGGAACCGGTCAGCTCGGCCAGCTCGTCGGCGTTGGGCTTGATCAGGTCGGGGCGGGCGGCGACGCCCCGGCGCAGTGCCTCGCCGCTGGTGTCGAGGAGCACCGGAACCTCGGCGGCCTTCGCCGCACGGACCAGACCGGCGTACGCCCCCACCGGCACCCCCGGCGGCAGGCTGCCGCACAGGGCCACCGCCGAGGCGGAGGTCACAAGAGCGGCGTACGTCTCCTGGAAGGCGGACCATTCGGCGGGCGTGACCGTGGGGCCGGGTTCGTTGAGCTGGGTCGTGTCGCCGGTGCGGTCGTCCACCACGGCGATGGTGCGGCGGGTCGGCCCGCTGACCGGGACCAGGGCGTCGACCACGCCGGGCGTGGCCGTGAGCCGGTCCTGGACCACGCGGCCCGTCGCGCCGCCCGTGAAACCCGTGACCGTCACCTCATGGCCGAGGGCCGCCAGCACCCGGGCCACGTTCAGGCCCTTGCCGCCGGGGCGCTCGGTCACCTCGGAGACCCGGTGGGAGGCGTGCGGCCGTAGCGACCGGACCCGATAGGTGATGTCGAGAGCGGTGTTCAGCGTGACCGTGAGGATCACCTGGGCGGACCTCCCCCGAAGAAGTTAAGAGTGCGTTCGCCGTCTGTCTGCCGGACGCTTCGCCCGGATGCTTGATCATGCCAAACAGGCGGCGGCCGGCCCAGTCTCCCAGGCCAACCGCCGCCCTCAACAGCAGGACAGATCACCCCAGTTGGGGCTCAACCACCCATTCACCCCGGCGCATCACGCCCTTGAGGTCGAAGGCCGCGTCCAGCAGCACCAGATCGGCGTCCTTGCCGGGCTCCAGGGAGCCGATGCGGTCGTAGCGGCCGAGCAGCTTGGCGGGGTTGGCGGACAGGGCCGCCACCGCGTCCTCGACCGGCAGCCGGTCGATCGTCACCGCCCGCTTGAAGGCCCGGTCCAGGGTGAGCGTGGAGCCCGCGATCGAGCCGCCCTCGACGAGGCGGGCGACCCCGTCGGCCACCTCGACCTCCAGCGGGCCGAGCATGTAACGGCCGTCGCCGAAGCCGGCCGCGTCCATCGCGTCCGTGATGAACGCGACCCGGTCCGCGCCCGCGTGGTGGAACGCCAGCTGGAGGGCGGCCGGGTGCAGATGGGTGCCGTCGTTGATCAGCTCGACCGTCACCCGCTCGTCCTCCAGCAGGGCGGTGATCGGGCCCGGCTCGCGGTGGCCGAGCGGCGGCATCGCGTTGAAGAGGTGGGTGGCGACGGTGGCGCCCGCGTCGATCGCCTGCACCGTCTGCTCGTACGTGGCGTCGGTGTGGCCGATCGCCGCGATGACGCCGTGGTCGGCCAGCAGCCGTACGGACTCCAGGCCGCCGGGCAGTTCGGTGGCGAGGGTGACCATCGTGGCGTGGCCGCGTGCCGCGTCGATCAGCTTGCGTACGTCCGCCGGATCCGGGTCGCGCAGCAGCTCCTCGGAGTGGGCGCCCTTGCGGCACGGCGAGATGAACGGGCCCTCGAAGTGGATGCCTGCGATATCGCCCTGCTCGGCGAGCTCGGACAGGAGGCCGGCGCGGCGGGTCAGGAAGTCCATGTCGCCGGTCACGGTGGAGGCGACCAGGGTGGTGGTGCCGTGCAGGCGGTGGGTGTGGATGCCGGTGACCACGTCGTCTGCCGTGCCCGAAGTGAACGAAGCTCCACCGCCACCGTGGTTGTGGATATCCACGAAGCCGGGGACCACGTAGTGGCCGGCGAGGTCGATCACTCGGGCGTCCGGTGGGGCCGCGCCCGTGATGCGGGTGCCGTCGACGATCACTTGGGCGTCTTTGACGGTTCCCGTGGGCATCACCGCTGTGGCGCCGGAGAGGATCAGGGGCGCCTTGCCGGATGCGGGGTGCGGGCTGTGCGTGGCTGGTCGCGCAGTTCCCCGCGCCCCTGGGGCGTTGGCCATCAGGCAGTTACCTCCGTACCGTCGGTGTTGCCCAGGAGATCCCAGGCCAGGAGCCCGGCGCCGAGGCATCCCGCCGTGTCGCCCAGGGCGGCAGGGACGATCTCCGGCAGTTTCTGGAAGGTGACTCGCTGCCGGACCGCGTCCCGCAGCGGTGTGAACAAGGTTTCCCCCGCCTCGGCGAGGCCGCCACCGATGATCAGGGTGCGCGGGTCCAGCAGGGTGAGCGCGGTGACCAGGCCGTCGGCGAGGGCGTCCACGGCCTCCTGCCAGACTCGCACGGCGTTCGGGTCGCCGGACGCGACCGCCTTGGCGCAGGCCGCCGCGTCCGCCGCCGGGTCCCCGCAGGCGGCGGCCCATGCCTCGCTCACCGCGCCCGCCGAGGCGAACCGCTCCAGACAGCCGCGCTGCCCGCAGGGGCAGGGGGCACCGCCGGGCCGTACGACGATGTGGCCGATCTCGCCCGCGAAGCCGTGCGCACCCGCCTCCACCCGGCCGTCGATGCCGATGGCGCCGGCGATGCCGGTGCCGAGCGGCACGAAGAGGAAGCGGTCGGCGCCCCGGCCCGCGCCGATCCGGCCCTCGGCGAGGCCGCCGGTGCGCACGTCGTGGCCGAGCGCGACGGGGACGCCGCCGAACCGTTCGGAGAGCAGCTGCCGCAGGGGTACGTCCCGCCAGCCCAGGTTGGCCGAGTAGGCGGCGATGCCCCGCTCCTCCTCGACGATGCCGGGGACGGCGACGCCCACGGCCGCCGCGGGCTCGCCGAAGCGCTGTTCGCCGTAGGCGCGCAGTTCCGCGGCGAAGTCGAGGATGCCCTCGACGACCGCGTCGGGCCCGCGCTCCCGCCCGGTGGGTCGGCGGGCCTGGTGGAGCAGGGCGGCCGTGGCGGGCGGGCCGTCGGCCGGCGCGGTGCCGCTCGCCCCTAGGAGGGCGGCCTTCATCCCGGTGCCGCCCACATCGAGGGCGATGACATGTCTCACGGGGACAGTTTGGCTTGCATACCCGAGAAAGGTCTAGTCCACTTACGTGGTGTAGACCTTAGGGGGCAATTTGTATGACGTTTCGAAAGTTTTCGAACATGGGTGTGGGGCGGTTTTGCGTGCAGCGGCGTAGGCGTACGGGAACGATCGCGGCGGTGTCCGCGCTGGGCCTGACGGTGGTCCTCGGCGGCTGCGGGCTGACCGGCGGCTCGGACGAAGTCACGCTGAAGCTGGTCGCGGCCGACTACGGCGACAGCGGGACGAACACGTCCCAGAAGTACTGGGACAAGCTCGCCAGGGAGTACGAGGAGGAGCACCCCGACGTGACGATCGACGTCACGGTGTACTCCTGGAACGACGTCGACGCCAAGGTCAAGGGCATGGTGGCCGCCGGGGACGCCCCGGACCTGGCGCAGATCGGCGCGTACGCGGACTACGCGGCGAAGGATCTGCTCTACTCGGCCGACGACCTGCTCTCCATCGCGGTGCAGGCCGACCTGGTCCCGCAGCTCGCGGACGCGGGGCAGGTGAACGGCGTGCAGTACGGCATTCCGTTCGCGTCGTCCACGCGCGTGCTCTTCTACAACAAGACGCTCTTCCGGAAGGCCGGCATCACACCGCCGAGCACCTGGAAGGAGCTGGCCGCGAACGCCGAGGCGCTCAAGGCGGCGGGCGTGAAGTATCCGTACGCGCTGCCGCTCGGGCCCGAGGAGGCGCAGGCGGAGACGATGCAGTGGCTGCTCAGCGGCGGGGGCGGCTACACGGACGCGGAGACCGGTACGTACAACATCGACTCCGCGGAGAACGTCGCCACCTTCGACTGGCTCAAGAACGACCTGGTCGGCAAGGGGCTGACCGGGCCGGTGGCGCCCGGTGAGCTCAACCGGGCCGACGCGTTCTCCGCCTTCGCGGCCGGGGACGTCGGCATGCTCAACGGGCACCCCTCGCTGATGCAGATGGCGACGAAGAAGGGCGTGAAGTTCGGCATGGTGCCGATGCCCGGCGTGGAGGGGCCCGCCAAGCTCTCCATGGGTGTGGCCGACTGGATGATGGCCTTCAAGAAGAACGGGCACGCCGAGCAGGCGGGCGAGTTCCTCGACTTCGTCTACGACAAGCAGAACGTGCTGGACTTCTCGCGACGCTACGACCTGCTGCCCGTCACGAACTCCGCGTCCTCGGAGATGACGGGGGCGAAGCAGGACGCCGACCTCAAGCCCTTCCTGGATCAGCTGCCGCTCTCCGAGCTGTATCCGGTCGGCCGGACCTCCTGGGCGGCGGTCAGCGCGGAGGTCAAGCAGCAGATCGGCAGGACCGTCACGGCCGGCGGCAACCCCGAAGCGATCCTGGGGCAGCTCCAGTCGACGGCCGCGCGGGTGGAGAGCGCGGAGTAGGGGAGGGACGGGGCGTTGTCGGTGGCTGCGGCTACCGTGCGAGACATGAACGAGGAGCGGGAGCAGGAGCAGGACCCGGATCGGGGCCGGGAGGGGGTCGGTCCCGGCCCCGGCCTCGCCGAGCGCGAACGGGACGTCCTCGCGCTGGAGCGGCGGGGCTTCGCGGGCCCCGGCGCGAAGGAGCGGGCGATACGGGAGGAACTGGGCCTGGCTCCCGTCCGCTACTACCAGCTCCTGAACGCCCTGCTGGACGACCCACGGGCCCTGGCCCATGACCCGGTCACGGTGAACCGCTTGCGGCGGGTGCGGGAGGCGCGGCGCGCGGAGCGGTGAGGCAGGCGTACACCCGGGCCCGCCTGGATAGGTTCGGCGTATGGGCAGTCACAAGGAATCTCTGCCGGTACCCGTGACTCCGCGTGGGCGGGAGGGGCTGGAGGCCGTTCTCGCGCGGCCCGAGCGGGCGCTGGTGGCGTTGGACTTCGACGGGACGCTCGCGGCCATCGTGGCGGACCCGGAGCAGGCCCGCGCCCACCCCGACGCCGTGCCGGCGCTGGCCGCGCTCGCGCCGAAGGTGGCCGCCGTCGCGGTGATCACCGGACGCCCGGCCGAGGTGGCCGTGCGGTACGGCGGCTTCGCGGGGGCCGCGGGGCTGGAGCACCTCGTCGTGCTGGGGCACTACGGCGCCGAGCGCTGGGACGCGGTGAGCGGAGAGGTCACCGCACCTGACCCGCACCCCGGTGTCGCGGCGGTCCGGGCCCAGTTGCCGGGCGTGCTGGAGCGCGAGGGCGCGGGTTCCGGCGTCCGGATCGAGGACAAGGGGCACGCCCTTGCCGTGCACACCCGCCGCGCGGCCGATCCCCAGGGCGCCTTCGAGGCACTGCGGGCGCCCCTGCACGACCTCGCCACCGGCAACGGCCTCGTCGTCGAACCGGGGCGGATGGTCCTGGAGCTACGCCCGCCCGGCATGGACAAGGGCGTGGCGCTGAGCGAGTACGTCCGCGAACTCGGCGCCGAGTCCGTCCTCTACGCTGGCGACGACCTCGGCGACCTCCCGGCCTACGCCGCCGTGGAGGACCTGCGCTCCGCCGGCACCCCGGGCCTGCTGGTGTGCAGCGGCAGCGAGGAGGTCACCGAACTGTCGAAGCGAGCGGACCTCGTCGTCGACGGCCCGGACGGAGTCGTACGCCTGCTGCAACAGATCGCCGATCAGGCGGGCTGACCACCTCCGTCCCCCTCCAGCGCGTGCAGCCACTGGGCCGGGGGAGGGCTGTCCCGGCTGACGCGCGGCGGTCGGGGCGTTTCGCCTGTTCCGCCGGTCCCGGGGTCGGCGCGTCGGCGGGGCGCGAGCCCGTGCGGCTGTTGTGGCGGAGCGCCGGTCAGGCGGGCTGGTCAGGGCCCTCCGCCCCTCCTGCGCGCGCAGTTGGTCCAGGGGCACTGGGCCGGGGGAGGGCTGTCCCGGGTGACGCGAGGCGGTCGGGGCGTTTCGCCTGTTCCGCCGGTCCCGGGGTCGGCGCGTCGGCGGGGCGCGAGCCCGTGCGGCTGTTGTGGCGGAGCGCCGGTCAGGCGGGCTGGTCAGGGCCCTCCGCCCCTCCTGCGCGCGCAGTTGGTCCAGGCGCCACTGGGCCGGGGGAGGGCTGTCCCGGGTGACGCCGAAACCGTCGGGGTGTTCCGTCTGTTCCGAGGGTCCCGGGGTCAGCGTGTCGTGCGGGGCGTGTGCCGGTACGGCTGTTGCGGCGGAGCGCCGGTCAGGCGGGCTGGTCAGGGCCCTCCGCCCCTCCTGCGCGCGCAGTTGGTCCAGGGGCACTGGGCCGGGGGAGGGCTGTCCCGGCTGACGCGAGGCGGTCGGGGCGTTTCGCCTGTTCCGCCGGTCTCGGGGTCAGCGTGTCGTGCGGGGCGCGCCCCCCGTACGGCCGTTTCGGCGGATCGCCCGTCAGGCGGGCCGGTCAGGGGCCTCCGCCTCCAGTGCGTGCAGCTGGTCCAGGAACCACTGCGTCGGGGGGAGGGCCGTTGCCGCTGACGTGAGGCGTTTGGAGCGTTCCGCGCGTTCCGCCGGGGACATGGAGAGCGCCTCGTGCAGGGCGCGGGCCGTGCCCGTCACGTCGTACGGGTTCACGGCGATCGCGTCCTCACCCAGTTCCGCGAAGGCTCCGGCCTCCCGCGACAGCACCAGCGCGCATCCCTCGTCGGAGACGACCGGCACCTCCTTGGCGACCAGGTTCATGCCGTCCCGGATCGGGTTGACCAGGGCCACGTCCGCCAGCCGGTACGCGGCCAGCGACCGGGCGAAGTCGTCCTTGACGTGCAGCACGACCGGGGTCCAACCCGGCGTTCCGTACCCGGAGTTGATCTCCTGTGCGAGTCGCTGCACCTCGGCCGTGTAGTCGCGGTACACCGCCAGGTCCTGCCGCGAGGGGTAGGCGAAGGCCACGTGCACCACCCGCTCACGCCACTCGGGGCGGTCGTCGAGCAGCTGCCGGTACGCCAGCAGCCCCCGCACGATGTTCTTGGACAGCTCGGTGCGGTCGACCCGCACGATCGTGCGGCGGGCCGTGCCGTCCGGGGCGGTTCCGATCTCCTCCTTCAGCGCCGCCATTCGCTCGGCGACGTCGGACTCGTGCGAGCGGGCGCGCAGGAAGTCCGCGTCCGCGCCCAGCCCGTGCACCCCGACCCGGGTGCCCCCGAGCCCCCCGGCGAACTCGGCACAGCACGCCTCGAAGGCGTCCGCCCACCGCCGGGTGAGGAACCCGAGCCGGTCCGCGCCGAGCATCCCGCGCAGCACCTGGCCGGCGATGTCGTCGGGGAGCATCCGGAAGTACTCCGGTGGCGCCCACGGCGTGTGCGAGAAGTGGCCGATACGCAGGTCCGGGCGCAGCTCACGGAGCAGCCCCGGCACCAGCGTCAGGTGGTAGTCCTGCACGACCACCGCCGCGCCCGGCGCCGCCTCCTCGGCCAGTGCCTCGGCGAAGGCGCGGTTGTAGGTCTCGTACGAGGCCCACTGCCGCCTGAACTCCGCGTCGAAGACCGGCTCCAGCGGCGTCTGGTACAGCATGTGGTGCACGAACCACAGCACCGAGTTCGCGATGCCGTTGTACGCGTCGGCGTGTACGCCGGCCGGGATGTCCAGCATCCGCACCCCGGCCTCGCCGACCCCGCGCCGCACCGCCTCCCGGTCACCGTCGGACAGCGCCGAGCACACCCACAGCGCGTCCGCGTCCGAGCCGATCGCGGAGAGTCCCGAGACCAGCCCGCCGCCGCCGCGTCTGGCGTTCAGCGAACCGTCCGTGCCCACCGTGTACGAGACCGGGCCGCGGTTCGACGCGACCAGCACCTTGGCAGCGCCCTGCGCACCCTGCGTGGAAGCCATACGCCTCAACCTAGCCCGGCCCGGAAACGCTCAAACGTGCGGATCCGCTCAGTGGTCGGTCCGTATACGGCCGGTATCAGACGTTTACGCGACCGGCCCCGCATGATCTCCTAGGCGACCCGGCGCGCCGCGTACTCGGCGATCTCCACCATCGGCGGGCGCTCCTCGGTGTCCACGGAGTACGTGCGCGGCTCGAACCCGTCCTCGCCCCGCTCGAACTGGGTCAGACAGGGCCGTACGAGATGCCCGCGGGCCAGCCGGAGCTGGGCCGTGCGGTAGATCGCCGCGGACATCCGGCCCAGCGCCTGCCCGTCCTGGTGGCGGTGCTTGCGTACCCCCACGTCCACCTGGGCCAGAGCGTCCAGGCCCACCAGATGCAGGGCGTCGACCAGCATGCCCAGCTCGACGCCGTACCCGACGGGGAACGGCAGCTGCTCCAGCAGCGACCGGCGGGCCGCGTACTCGCCGCCCAGCGGCTGCACGAAACCGGCCAGCTGCGGCCAGTGCATGTTCAGCAGCGGGCGCGCCATCAGCTCGGTGACCCGGCCGCCCTGTCCGGCGGCGGTCCCGAGCGGACGGTCGTACATCGCCTTGACCAGGTCCACGCCCGGGTCGGTGAGCAGCGGGCCGACGATGCCGGAGACGAAGTCCGAGGAGAACTCTTTCAGGTCGGCGTCGATGAAACAGACGACATCCCCACGGGTGACGAGCAGGGAGCGCCAGAGCACCTCGCCCTTGCCGGGCACGGCCGGGATCCGCGGCAAAATCTCGTCGCGGTGCACCACGGTCGCGCCGGCCGCCGCGGCCACCTCGGAGGTGCGGTCGGTGGACCCGGAGTCGACGACGACGATCTCGTCGACCAGCGGGACCTGCCGCACCAGGTCGTGGCGGATGACCTCGACGATCTCGCCGACGGTCTCCTCCTCGTCGAGCGCCGGCAGCACGACGGACACCGACTGGCCCGAACGCTGCTTCGCGGCGAGTATCCGGTGCAGCGGGCGATCGGTCACGGACCAGGAGCGGGTGCTCAGCCAGCGTTCGACTTCTTCCAGCACGGTCGCTCGGCTCCTCACTGTTGTCTCGCGGTTCGGACGACTATCTCAACTGTCCTGGCCGTCGGTTACAGTCTTGAACAACGCGGATGACCATCGCATGTCCAGGGTCGCCGCGGACGACAACCGCATACAGCTCATCCAGAGGGGCAGAGGGAAACGGCCCGATGAAGCCCCGGCAACCCTCCAGTCGGTACTCGTAGGTCACTGGCGACCACTTCGCGAGGCTCCCGGCTAGGGAAGGTGCCAAATCCGTCTCACGGCGAAGTGCGTCGTGAGGAAGATGAGGAGAAAGGGCCTCGCCTCACATGGCTGTGCAGACTGTTGCAAGCACCACCGGATCCACCGTAGACCTCGGCCCCGCCGCGGCGCTGTCCTGCCGCGAGTGCGGTCACCGGGTACCCCTCGGACCGGTCTTCGCGTGCGAGGAGTGTTTCGGCCCGCTGGAGATCGCCTACGACTTCTCGGCCTACGACACCGAGGAGCTCCGCGGGCGGATCGAAGCGGGCCCCGCGAACATCTGGCGCTATGCGCCGTTGCTGCCCGTCCCCGCGGACGTGGCGACCAAGCCGAACATCAACCCGGGCTGGACCAAGCTCGTCCAGGCCGACAACCTCGCGGCCGAGCTCGGCGTCGCCGCCGGAAAGCTGTTCGTCAAGGACGACTCCGGCAACCCCACGCACTCCTTCAAGGACCGGGTCGTGGCCCAGGCCCTGGAGGCCGCCCGCGCCTTCGGCTTCACCACCCTCTCCTGCTCCTCCACCGGCAACCTCGCCGGCGCGGTGGGCGCCGCCGCCGCCCGCGCCGGCTTCCGGTCCTGCGTGTTCATCCCGCACGACCTGGAGCAGGGCAAGGTCGTCATGGCCGCGGTCTACGGCGGCGAGCTCGTCGGCATCGAGGGCAACTACGACGACGTGAACCGATTCTGCTCCGAGCTGATCGGCGACCCGGCCGGCGAGGGCTGGGGCTTCGTCAACGTCAACCTGCGGCCGTACTACGCCGAGGGCTCCAAGACCCTGGCGTACGAGATCTGCGAGCAGCTCGGCTGGCGGCTCCCGGACCAGCTGGTCGTGCCGATCGCCTCCGGCTCCCAGCTCACGAAGATCGACAAGGGTCTGCAGGAGCTGATCAAGCTCGGGCTGGTCGAGGACAAGCCGTACAAGATCTTCGGTGCGCAGGCCGAGGGCTGCTCGCCGGTGTCGACGGCGTTCAAGGCCGGACACGACGTGGTCCGCCCGCAGAAGCCGAACACCATCGCCAAGTCGCTGGCGATCGGCAACCCGGCGGACGGCCCCTATGTCCTGGACATCGCCCGCCGTACCGGTGGTGCGGTGGAGGACGTCACCGATGAGCAGGTCGTCGACGCGATCAAGGTCCTCGCCCGGACCGAGGGCATCTTCGCGGAGACCGCCGGCGGTGTCACCGTCGGCGTGACCAGGAAGCTGATCGAGAACGGGCTGCTCGACCCGAACCTGACGACCGTCGTACTGAACACCGGCGACGGCCTGAAGACCCTCGACGCGGTGGCCGGTACCGGCCTCACCGCCACCATCCGCCCGAACCTGGACTCCTTCCGAGAGGCTGGCCTCGCATGAGCGTGACCGTCCGCATCCCCACCATCCTGCGCACCTACACCGGCGGTCAGGCCGAAGTGACCGCCGAGGGCGCCGACCTCGGCGAGGTCATCGCCGATCTGGAGAAGAACCACACCGGCATCGCCGCCCGGGTCCTCGACGACCAGGGCAAGCTGCGGCGCTTCGTGAATGTGTACGTCAACGACGACGATGTGCGCTTCGAGCAGGGGCTTCAGACCGCGACCCCGGACGGCGCCGGCGTTTCCATCATCCCGGCCGTCGCCGGCGGCTGAACCGGGTCGGCCCGGGGTCGACCGGAGCCTGACCGAATGACCGATCATTACCGTCGGTAACGCCAATTACCGAGAGTTCATCGAATTGCCCCCTCCGTGAGAGAAGCGGAGGGGGCAATTCTGTGTGGTTGAGCGAGGTACAGTTGGGGAACTCGCCGCCGATCCACGGGTTGGCGGCCCTTGATTTCTGCCGCCCGCCCGACAAGAAGTAGCCAAAGTGTGCGGGTTTTATGCGGCTTTTGTTCCGTTTGCCTGGCCCGACTTGACCTGAAGTCAGCGGAATTTTCCCCACATTCCCGACCGGTCGTGCCCGGATTTCTCGTCCGATTGACCTGTTGCAGACGGCAGTTGGGCAGATACATTCAGCCGCGGTCGACGCGTTCCGGCGCACGCCCCCGACCGATTGGGGGGCGAGGTCTGACCCGGATCCGCGAAGTGTGGATCTGTGCAAGGGCCAGTAATAGGGGAGTTAGGCATGGCTCAGGGCACCGTCAAGTGGTTCAACGCGGAGAAGGGGTACGGCTTCATCGCGGTCGACGGTGGTGCGGATGTTTTCGTCCACTACAGCGCGATCCAGATGGACGGCTACCGCACCCTGGAAGAAGGTCAGCGGGTCGAGTTCGAGATCTCGCAGGGCCAGAAGGGGCCGCAGGCGGACATGGTCCGCGTGGCCGGCTGAAGCACGCGCCGACTGACTGCAGCGACGTTCTTCTTCGAAGGGCCCGCACCTCGAGGGGTGCGGGCCCTTCGTCATGCCCCGGCCCTGCTCGGGCCTGCCCGCTGCCCGGCCGCGTCTCGTCCGGGACCCGCTGCGACCCTGTTCGCGCCTGGCTGAGCGCCCCGCCCGATACCCGAGAGCCGCTTGCACTCACAGGGGGCGAGTGCTAATCATTGGCGTTAGCACTCTGAAGGTGAGAGTGACAAAGAAGGACCGGGTCGGTGAGGCCCGCAGGCCAAGTGGGGCAAGGAACCCAATGGCCGGCGAGCCGTCCGTCGCGGGCGCGGGCGCGGTCCGAAGGAATCACCCCCAGTCCTGGAGGGACCACTTCACATGGCCAAGATCATCGCGTTCGACGAGGAGGCGCGGCGCGGCCTCGAGCGCGGCATGAACCAGCTCGCGGACGCCGTGAAGGTGACGCTCGGCCCCAAGGGCCGCAACGTCGTCCTCGAGAAGAAGTGGGGCGCCCCCACGATCACCAACGATGGTGTGTCCATCGCCAAGGAGATCGAGCTCGAGGACCCGTACGAGAAGATCGGCGCCGAGCTGGTCAAGGAAGTCGCCAAGAAGACGGACGACGTCGCCGGTGACGGTACGACCACCGCGACCGTGCTCGCCCAGGCCCTGGTCAAGGAGGGCCTGCGCAACGTAGCCGCCGGCGCCAACCCGATGGCCCTCAAGCGCGGTATCGAGAAGGCCGTCGAGGCCGTCTCCGCCGCCCTGCTCGAGCAGGCGAAGGACGTCGAGACCAAGGAGCAGATCGCCTCCACGGCCTCCATCTCCGCCGCCGACACCCAGATCGGCGAGCTCATCGCCGAGGCCATGGACAAGGTCGGCAAGGAAGGCGTCATCACCGTCGAGGAGTCCCAGACCTTCGGTCTGGAGCTGGAGCTCACCGAGGGTATGCGCTTCGACAAGGGCTACATCTCGGCGTACTTCGCCACCGACATGGAGCGTATGGAGGCCGTCCTCGACGACCCGTACATCCTGATCGCCAACTCCAAGATCTCCTCGGTCAAGGACCTGCTTCCGCTCCTGGAGAAGGTCATGCAGTCGGGCAAGCCGCTGCTGATCATCGCCGAGGACGTCGAGGGCGAGGCCCTGTCGACCCTGGTCGTCAACAAGATCCGTGGCACCTTCAAGTCCGTCGCCGTCAAGGCCCCGGGCTTCGGTGACCGCCGCAAGGCCATGCTCGGCGACATCGCCATCCTCACGGGCGGCGAGGTCATCTCCGAGGAGGTCGGCCTCAAGCTGGAGAACGCCACGCTCGACCTGCTGGGCAAGGCCCGCAAGGTCGTCATCACCAAGGACGAGACCACCATCGTCGACGGTGCCGGCTCCTCGGAGCAGGTCGGCGGCCGGGTCAACCAGATCCGCGCCGAGATCGAGAACAGCGACTCCGACTACGACCGCGAGAAGCTCCAGGAGCGCCTGGCCAAGCTCGCCGGTGGTGTCGCGGTCATCAAGGCCGGTGCCGCCACCGAGGTGGAGCTCAAGGAGCGCAAGCACCGCATCGAGGACGCCGTGCGCAACGCCAAGGCGGCCGTCGAGGAGGGCATCGTCGCCGGTGGTGGCGTGGCCCTGCTCCAGGCTTCCGGTGTCTTCGAGAAGCTGGAGCTGGAGGGTGACGAGGCGACCGGCGCTGCCGCCGTCAAGCTCGCCCTGGAGGCCCCGCTGAAGCAGATCGCCGTCAACGCCGGTCTCGAGGGCGGCGTCGTGGTGGAGAAGGTCCGCAACCTCACCCCGGGTCACGGCCTGAACGCCGCGACCGGTGAGTACGTCGACCTGGTCGCCGAGGGCATCATCGACCCGGCGAAGGTCACGCGTTCCGCGCTGCAGAACGCCGCGTCCATCGCCGCGCTGTTCCTCACCACCGAGGCCGTCATCGCCGACAAGCCGGAGAAGGCCGCCGCGCCCGCCGGTGGCGGTATGCCGGGCGGTGACATGGACTTCTGATCGGCCTCGGGGTCTCGACCCCGGTCCGTCAACGTCCTTGCCGAGGGCGGCACTCCCTGTTCCGACAGGGGGTGCCGCCCTCGGGCGTTTTGGTCGTAGGTCCGGGTCGGTGTCCAGGTGGACACGGAGGCCACGATCTCCTCCAGGGTGGGCGGCGCCGGGCGGGGGACGAGTGGGCCGACGAGGTCGACGGCGGTGAGCACCGCGTCGCCGGGCAGCGCCGAGGCGGCCTCGCGAAGTGCGCGGCCCTCGCCGCTGCACAGAGATCGAGCCAGGACGGGGCCGCGGGCCGGGAGGCCGGCCGGTGCACGTGCCGGCGGGGTGGTCCGGATCACGTGCCGGGGCGGTGGGGCGGGGAATGCGGGCACCCGTGCACGCGGTTGTTTCAGGAGGTGCAACAATGCGTGCGCACATACCCAGCGGTTAAGAGATCCCCGTTCCCCAAGGAGCCCCCGTGACCGTCGTCGAGCCCACCGCCTCCCGGGCGGCCCAGATTCTGTCCCGGCCGACCGTGATCAACGGTCTGACCGTCCCGAACCGCATCGCGATGGCGCCGATGACGCGCATGTTCTCGCCGGGCGGCGTGCCCGGTGCGGACGTGGTGTCGTACTACTCCCGTCGTGCCGCCGCCGGCGTCGGTCTGATCGTGACCGAGGGGACGTACGTCGGTCATGAGTCGGCCGGGCAGAGCGACCGGGTCCCGCGCTTCCACGGCGAGGACCAGCTCGCGGGGTGGGCGAAGGTCGCCGAGGAGGTGCATGCCGCGGGCGGGACCATCGTGCCGCAGCTGTGGCACATCGGCATGGTGCGCGAGCAGGGCCAGCCGCCCTACGCCGACGCCCCCGCCGTCGGCCCCTCCGGTCTGCGCATCGGCGCCACGGAGGCCACCGGCCGGGCCATGACGCAGAGCGACCTGGACGACGTGATCGGCGCCTTCGCCGAGGCCGCGGCCGACGCCGAGCGCATCGGCTTCGACGGCGTGGAGATCCACGGCGCCCACGGCTACCTGGTCGACCAGTTCCTGTGGGCGGGCACCAACCGGCGCACCGACGCCTACGGCGGTGACCCGGTCGCCCGCACGAAGTTCGCGGCGGAGATCGTGGCCGCCGTACGGGAGAAGGTCTCCGCGTCCTTCCCCGTCATCTTCCGCTACTCGCAGTGGAAGCAGGAGGCCTACGACGCCCGCCTCGCCGAGACCCCCGAGGAGCTGGAGGCGGTCCTCGCCCCGCTCGCCGCGGCCGGCGTCGACGCCTTCCACGCCTCCACCCGCCGCTACTGGATCCCGGAGTTCGACGGCTCCGACCTCAACCTGGCCGGCTGGACGAAGAAGCTGACCGGCAAGCCGGTGATCACCGTCGGCTCGGTCGGCCTGGACGGCGACTTCATCCGTGCCTTCATCGGCGAGGGCTCCGCGCTCAAGGGCATCGACGACCTGCTCGACCGCCTGGAGCGCGACGAGTTCGACATGGTGGCCGTCGGCCGCGCCCTGCTCCAGGACCCGGAGTGGGCGGCCAAGGTCCTCGGTGACCGTCTGGACGAGCTGAAGCCGTACGACGCGGCCGCGCTCAAGACGCTGAGCTGACCTGGGCGGACGCCGGGCGGCGACCCGGCCGGACCGTGCGCCTACAGGTTGCCCATCGGCTCGATGTCGACCCGCACCGGCGTCCCCCACACGCGGAGCGCCTCGTAGTCCGTGAACTCGTGCACGAGCCGGTAGGCCATGGCGGGGCGGGGGCCCCGGCGCTGGGCGGCGAGATAGAGCTCCGCCTCGCGGCGGTCGCGGCGCGGGGTGCCGCACAGCTGCCACTCCTGCCCGTTCCACAGCTCCGGCAGCCAGCGCTGCTGGGGCTGCGGGCGGTCGCCCCGGACGCCGTAGCGGGAGGGGGCGGTCTCGGCCGGGCGCGGTGCCGCGGGACCACCGTTGTACTCGGCGCGGCGGGCGGCCCGGCGGCGGGTTTCGCAGAGCAGGCAGAGGTCCTGGGCGTTCTCGTCGACCGGGCCGTTCGGGTGCTCGAGGCAGCGGGTGGTGGGAGCGGCGCCGGTGACGCTCTCGTCCAGCAGCTCCAGGGCGCGCCGGAGATCGGCCCTGACCTCGTGGAGCCTGGCGTCCGGGGTGTCGGCGGTGAGGGCCTCGCCGTGCTCGCCGAGGAGGCGGAGGGCTCGGCCCAGGGCGGTCAGCTGGGCGTGGTTCATGAGTATCAGTCTGCGTAGTCCTTGAGCTTCTCTGTGCTCAGGGTGATGTTCACGGGGGAGGGGATCTCCACGGTGGCTCCCCAAGGGTAGGACGGGGACTGCTGGTAGCGGCCGTCCTTGGGCTCGCTGAAGACGGTGACGGTGTGGTTGTCGCGGTCGATGAGGAGATAGACGGGGATCTCGGCTTCCGCGTAGCCGACGGGCTTGTCGATGCGGTCGCGCTGGTCGGTGTCGCGGTCGTGGGAGGTGATCTCTACGGCCATGAGGGCGCCGTCGGCCGGGGACCACTCGCCGTCGTTCGCGAAGTGGTCCACCGGGGCCAGGAAGCCGTCCGTGCGCGCGCGGCCCTTGCGGTAGGCCTCTGCCTTGACCCCTCGCTCGGGCGCGAGGTCCAGGTCCGGACGCTGCTGCATGCATTGCCGCAGCAGCCACATGAAGATCGACGTGTGCTTGCCGTCCGGCACTGCCTTGACCTCTACTTTTCCGTTGATGTACTCAAGCCGCACCGTTTCGGGAGCCGCTGCGGCCAGCTCCTCGAACTCGTCGACGTCGAGCGGGCCGTGCCGGACGCAGAGCCTTCCGCCGAGGAACTCCAGGCGGTTCCGCAGTTCCCTGGGAGCCCTGTGGACCAGTTCCTCGAATTCCTCGACGGACATCTGCGGGCGGTCAGCGGTATCTGGGGTCATGGCGTCGCCTCCTTCCCTCCATCGTGCCCCGCGGTGGTGGCGTCGGACCGTGGGTGCAGTCATGCGGGTGCCCTCTCGTGTCGTCGTAGGGACATTCCGGCACGGATCTCTGCCGCATAGGCGTGGATTGCGGAGGCGTGCAGGGGTGCGTTGTCGTGGCCGGAGGCGCGTTCACCCCGGCACGCGCCGCAGATGCCGCCCGGCAGGGCCTCCGGGCGGCCGGGTACTCCGCACTTCGCGCACTCCAGGATGCGGCGGGGAGGCGGTGGGGCCGGTGTGGGTTCGGGTGGGAGCTTGTCGGTCAGGCGGCGGCGGAGGAGTGCCGCCGGGTGGTGGACCGGGGTGGGGAGGCCGGCGGTCAGGGCGCGACGCACGTCCGCGTCGGTGGCGCCCCGGGCGTACCAGTCCGTGACCAGCGGGGCGAGCGCCGCGCAGTCGGCCTCCGAGAGGGACAGGGCCGGGGCCTCACGGCCCAGTGCGGCGAGCAGGATGTGCGCGCGGGAGCGGGTCGGGCGGGGGCTGTGGTCCGGGGGCTCCTGCGGTACGTCACCCCGGGTGAACGCTGCCCACCAGTCGTCGTCGCGCGCGGTACGGGTGAACCACGATCGGGTGATCCATCGCGAGCTGCCCTCCCCGGTGATCCGCTCGCGGCCTCGACGCAAGTGGCCTGCCCGCTGGAGGTTGTTGAGGGCGGTACGGAGGGCGCACTGTCCGTACGGCAACTGCTTGGCCAGCGTCTTTACGGAGATGTCGGCGCCGTCGGGGAGGCGGTCGATGTACGCGGCGATGGCGGCTTCGCGGGGTGGGAGGGCGGCGAAGTCGTGGTTCGTGCGGGGGTGTTGGTCGGGGGCGCTGCGCTTTCCGTAGCCCGGGTTGGCCATCGGGTGCGGGGAGGCGTGCGCGGGCAGGGAGGGAGCACTAAGCTTGGCTTCAGCCATGGGATCGAACTTCCTCTTCGATCTCGTAGGTCAAGCCCCCGCAGGTGTTGGTAGCGCCTGGCGGGGGCTGTTCGTTATGCGGGCACGCTAGACGATCGTCACCGTGCGTGGCAAACCGGACGCGTCGCGTCAACTCGCGGGGTGGGAGGGCGGGTTGAGGCCCTCCAACCATTCCTTGAAAAGAGCGCTCGGGGCTGGCCGCTTGAGCTTTGGGGGCGGATCAGTTCCTGACCGCGTCGACGAACGCCGCCCAGGCGGAGGCTCGGAACACGAGCTTCGGGCCGTGCGGGTTCTTGGAGTCGCGGACGGGGACGAGGGCGGGGTGGCCGTCGGCTACTTCGAGGCAGTTGCCGCCATCCCCGCCGCTGTATGTCGACTTGCGCCAGCGGGCGACCTCCAGGCAGTCGCCGCCGCTGCCGCCGCTGTGGCTGGACTTGTACCAGGTGGCGGTGCTCAGGTCGTAGTCAGGCAAGTTCCTCATGGGCGTAATCCTGCGCCAACGCCTCGATCAAGGCTAGAGACTTCTGCGGCGAGAGAGCGGAGGCCGTGAGGAGTTCGAAAGTGAACCTGAGTCGGGCGACGGTGGCCGGGTCGTCTTCCAGCCGCCCGGAGCCGACCCCCTCGAAATAGCCAAGCGGAGGGGCGTCCTCGAAGTCCATCAGTTTCAGGGAGCCCTCCATCGCCGTGTGCTCTCCCGCGCTGAACGGCAGCACCTGCATGATGACCCGGCCCCCTCGGACCAGGTCCGCAACGTGACGCAGGGCTTCCGCCATCACCGCTCGGCCGCCAGTCACTCTGCGCAGCGCCGCCTCGTCAAGCACTGCCCACAACAACGGCTTTGTTGGATCGTCGAGTAGACGGGTCCGCGCCATCCGGGCTTCCACCCGCTCGTGGATGATCTCCTCCGGTGCCGTAGGGCCGTACGCGCGTGTTACAGCCCGTGCGTACGCAGGCGTCTGGAGCAGCCCCGGGACAAGCATGGGCGCGTACTGACGGATCGCCACGGCCCCCGCTTCCGCCTCCGCCGCCTCCGCGAAGTGATCCGGATAGCGGGACTTGGCCGAAGCCCTGCAGTTCCGCTGGAAGAAATCCCCCGTCTCCAGCGCCTCGTCCAACACCCGTGCGTGTTCCGGCTGTATCCGCCGCGTCCCGGCCTCCAGTTGCCCGACGAACGAGCCGCTCGCGAACAGCCGTTGGCCCAGCTGCTCCTGGCTCAGCCCCGCCTTCTCGCGTGCGTGTCGCAGCTCCGCGCCCAGCAGCGCGCGCGGCGATGACGACGGGTCGAGGTCCTTCGGTCCTGGCATGTGCAACTCCCGGTCCACCAGACGTGGTTGTTGGGACGCCCCGTATGGCCAGGTTAGGCACGCAACCGACACGCTGTGTTGCGAATCGCAAACTCAGCGTGGACATGGAGGTAAGTGTGCGGTCGACCGAAGAAGTCGTGGTGTCCCTGAGGGAGGCCCTGGTGGGCGCCGGGGTCGTGCTGCCGTCTCTGTGCGTGGATCCGGTGACCGGCGCCGGTGACGAGCCGTTCCCGCTGGTCGATCTCGGGCGCTGCAATGTCCGTGTCGCCGAGAAGCTCGCCTCCGTGGTGCGTGGGGAGCGGCCGGTCGTCGGCAGTCATGCCGTGGACGCGCGGGACGGTCGTATCGGCGAGGTCAGGGGGCACGTGGGCGGCAGGGTGCAGTTGCGGCCCGTCGGGGGCGGGCGGGAGTGGGACTGTCCCATGGAGGCCCTGGAGGCCGCACCGCGGGCGGAGGTGTTGCGGGCGCAGGTGCAGAGCGTCAACCGGGAGGGTCGGATGCCCTGAACCAGCCGCGGTGCGACCACGTACACGTACCCGTTCCGGTCAGCCCATGCTCTTCTGGCCGTCGAGCGACTCCCGGATGATGTCCGCGTGGCCGGCGTGCTGCGCCGTCTCGGCGATGATGTGCAGCAGCACCCTGCGGGCCGACCACTGGGCGTCGGGCTCGAACCACGGGGCTTTGGGGAGCGGGTGTGAGGCGTTGAGGTCGGGCAGCTTGGCCACCAGCTCGTCGGTGCGGTTGGCCACTTCCTCGTACGCCGCCAGCACGTCTTCCAGCGTCTCGCCGGGCAGCATGCGGAAGTCGTCCGCCCGGCGGGCGTAATCGGCCTCGGTCACCGAGTCGAAGTCGGGCATCGCCGACGTGCCCTGCTCGATGAAGTTCGCCCAGCCCCGTTCCGTCGACGTGACGTGCTTGATCAGGCCGCCGAGGCACAGCTCGCTGGCCGTGGTCCGCTGTCCCGCCTGCTCGTCGGTGAGGTCGCGGGTGGTGAAGCGCAGGAAGTGCCGGTGCTTGGCCAGTGTCTGCAGGAGGTCGGCGCGCTCGTCGGTGACGGTGTTGTTCGTGGTCTCGGTCATGGGACCCACATTAGGAACCCTTTAGGTCAGGTTCTGTCCGCTTGTCGAATTGAGCGGACTTTCGCGTCAGGCGGTCGTACTGGTCCTGGGTGAGCCGTACGGCGGCGGCGCCGATGTTCTCCTCCAGGTGCGCGATGCTGCTCGTGCCCGGGATGGGGACGATCACCGGGGAGTGGGCGAGGAGCCAGGCGAGGACGACCTGCGTCGGGGTGGCGTCCACTTCCTGCGCCACCGCGGCGATTTCGGCCTGCGCCCCCGACTGCCCGGCGGCGACCGGCCGCCACGGCAGGAAGGCGATGCCCGCCGCCTCGCATGCCTTGAGCACGGGTTCGTGCTCGCGGTCGAGGAGGTTGTAGCGGTTCTGGACGCTTGCGATGTCCACGATCTCGCGTGCCTCGGCGAGTTCGGCGGCCGTCACCTCGGACAGGCCGATCCGGCCCACCTTGCCCTCGTCGCGCAGGTCGCGCAGGGCACCGAGCTGTTCGGGGAGCGGGACGCCCGGGTCGAGGCGATGGAGTTGGAGCAGTTCGATGCGGTCCAGGCGCAGGCGGCGCAGGGCCTCGTCGACCTGGGCGCGCAGATCGGCGGGCGCGCCCGCGTGCCGCCAGCCCTCGCCGGAAGTGGTGCTGAGGAAGCCGACCTTCGTGGCGATCACGAGCCCGTCGGCGTACGGGTGGAGGGCTTCGGCAAGGAGGTCCTCGTTCGCTCCCCAGCCGTAGAGATGGGCCGTGTCGATCAGAGTGACACCCAGCTCGACCGCGCGCCGGGCCACCGCGAGACAGCCCGCACGGGCCTCACCCGTCTCCGGCCGCAGATGCATGGCGCCGAATCCGAGCCGCCGAACTTCGAGATCGCCGCCGATGCGGAAGGTGGTCGGTACCGTCGTATGGGCCATGTGCGCACGCTAGCAGGGGAGTTGGGGTCCGGCCGGGGTTTGTCGGGCAGCCGGAGCCGAGGCCCATGCCCTGCCGCCCCGCCACACTCCAGGCCCTGCCCCCCGCCACGGCCCAGGTCCTGCCCCCCGCCACACCCCAGGTCAGGACCCGCCCTCACCCATCGCCGCCCGCAGATGACCGTTCGCCGCGGTCAGCAGTTCGTTCGCCGTGGGGGCGTCCACCTTGGCCAGGAGGATCAGGATCGCCGTCTTCACCTCGCCGCCCGCTTCCGTCAGGGCCCGTTCGATGTCGGTGTCGTCCGCGTCCGTGGCCAGGGCGACGATGCGGCGGGAGCGGGCGCGGAGCTTGTCGTTGGAGGCGCGGACGTCGACCATCAGGTTTCCGTAGGTCTTGCCGAGGCGGATCATCGTGATCGTCGAGAGCATGTTCAGGACGAGCTTCTGGGCGGTCCCGGCCTTCAGGCGGGTCGAGCCGGTCAGCAGTTCCGGGCCGACGACGATCTCCAGGCCGTGCTCGGCGGCAGCCGCGAGGGCGCTGCCAGGGTTGCAGGACAGGCCGATGGTCAACGCGCCCCGCGCGCGGGCGTGTTCGACCGCGCCGATCGCGTACGGGGTGCGCCCGGAGGCGGAGATGCCGACCACCGTGTCGGCGGGGGTGAGCGCGAGGGCGTCGAGGTCGGCGCGGGCCAGGTCCGTGGAGTCCTCGGCGCCCTCGACCGAGGTGACCATCGCGTCCGGGCCGCCCGCGATGAGGCCGACGACCTGGGTGGGGTCGGTGTTGAAGGTGGGCGGGCACTCGGAGGCGTCCAGGACGCCCAGGCGGCCCGCCGTGCCCGCGCCCGCGTAGACGAGCCGGCCGCCCCGTGCCATTCGCTCCGCGATCGCGTCGACGGCCGCTGCGATCCGGGGCAGGCACGCCGCCACGGCGGCCGGTACGGCGGCGTCCTCGCCGTTCATGAGCCGGGCGATCTCCAGGGTGGGGAGCCGGTCGATCTCGGCGAGCTCGGGACGGAACGCCTCGGTGGTCAGGGTGTCCAACTCGGCGCGCAGATCACGGGGATCGGAGGGAGAGGTCATGACGGGGGCGGCTCTTTTCGACTTCGGTGCAGCTGACGTACGTAAGGGGCGCTCAGCGGCGATGCCGGTGTGCCAGGGCCTCGTAGGACGCGGCCAGGGCGGGCGCCGCCTGGTCGTAGGTGCGCTGGGCGACCCCTACGAACAGACAGTCCACCACCAGCAACTGGCTGGTCCGCGACGACATCGCCGCCGGCCGCAGCTCGCTCTCCCGGGCCGTCGAGGTCGTGAGAATGTGATCGGCGTACTGGGTGACCGGCCCGTCCGGGCGGCCGGTGATGGCGACCGTCGTGGCCCCGTGCTCGAACGCCGCCCGCAGCGGCTCGATGACGTCCCCCGTCGACCCGGAGTGCGTGATGGCGATCGCCACGTCACCCGCCCGCAACTGCACCGCGTTCGTCACGGCGAGATGCGGATCGCTGTGGGCGTGGGCTATCAGCCCTATCCGCAGCAGTTTCTGGGCGAGGTCCTGCGCGACCAGGCCGCTCGCGCCGACGCCGTACACATCGATGCGGCGGGCGGTGGCGGCGGCTGAGACGGCCGCCCCCAGCTGGGCGGTGTCGAGTCCGGCGGCGGTGTCCGCGAGGGTCTGCTGCTCGTCGTAGGCGAGCTTGGCCACCACGTCGGCGATGGGGTCGTCCACCGCGATGTCGGTCGTTATGGCGGGCGACCGGCCCGACTGCTGCTGGGCGGCGAGGCCGGCCAGGGCGAGGCGCAGATCGCGGTAGCCGGGGTAGCCGAGGAGGCGGGCGGTGCGGACGACGGTGGCCTCGCTGGTGCCGGTGAGTTCGGCGAGGCCGGTGACCGTGAGGGCCGAGCAGCCAGCCGGATCGCCGGCGACCGCTTCGGCGACGCGCTGCATGGAGCGGGTCATCGACGGGGCGAGCGTGCGCACCTTGGCCGCGAGGGCGGCGGGTGCGGGGGGAGCGCCGGCGCCGAAAGTTTCCTTCACTTCACGGGTCACCTCTGAAAGGTATTTTCATCCCGGTCCCGTGGTCAAGAGTGCGCACAATGGATGCATGGAACCCATCAGTCCGCTGGAGCAGGCGCTGCACACGGCCCGCGCGCTCGTGCTCGCCGATCTGGTCGCGGGCGGGGTCGCCGAGGCGGACGTCGTGTCGCTGGTCGAGGAGTCGGTCGCACAGCGACGCTGGTGGGTGGAGCAGTGGCCGGAAGGCGTGGCGTTCGTGGCCGGGCTCGTCGCCCAGGACGTACAGGACGCGCTGCTGGACCGGCAGGGCCGCTGGCCGCTGTGCCCGGTGTGCGGGGGCGGTGATCCACACGCGCTGGACGTCGAGCCGGAACTCGGCCCCGACCCGTACTGGGTGTGCCACAAGGCGGGGGTGAAGGTCGCGGCCGTCGGCTCCCTGGGACGCGTGACGCCGTGACGATCTACATCGACCCGCCGACCTGGCCCGGACACGGGCGGATGTGGTCGCACCTGGTGAGCGACGCCTCGTACGACGAACTGCACGCCTTCGCCGACCGATTGGGCGTACCGAGACGGGCCTTCGAGCGGGACCACTACGACCTCCCCTCGCACCGGTACGCCGACGCGGTGCGGTCGGGGGCCGTGGAGGTCAGCAGCCGTGAGGTGGTGCGGCTGCTGCAGGGGGCGGGGTTGCGCAGGCCGAAGGGGCGGCGGGCGGCGGGCTAGGGCCCGGGGGGCCTGTGGTGAAGTCCCGTCTGCCGCTCGCCGCCCGGTCCGCCCCACGTCACGCGTTACGCGAACTGCCCCGGCTGGTAGTCGCCCGCCGGCTGCTGGATGATGACGTTCATCCGGTTGAAGGCGTTGATGAGGCCGATCAGGAAGACCAGGGCCGCGAGCTGCTCCTCGTCGTAGTGCTTGGCGGCGTTCTGCCAGACCTCGTCCGGGACCCCGCCGGCGCCGTCGGCGATACGGGTGCCCTCCTCGGTCAGTTCGAGGGCGGCGCGCTCGGCCTCGGTGAAGCAGGTGGCCTCCCGCCAGGCCGCGACCAGGTTGAGGCGCAGCCAGTCCTCGCCTCCGGCGACGGCGTCCTTGCTGTGCATGTCGGTGCAGAAGCCGCAGCCGTTGATCTGACTCGCCCGCAGCGTCACCAGGTGCTGGGTGGTGAGGGGCAACGTTGAATCGTGCACCACCTTGCTGGCCGAGACGATGTGCTTGATGACCTTGCCGGCGGTCGGGATCTCGAAGACGTTCAGACGGGCGCCCATGGCGAACTCCTCTGCCGTTGTCGTGTGTTGCGCAGCCATGTGGGTTGCACAGCTATGACGGAACGGCTCGGCGGGATGTGACACGGGCGGATGTGACGTGGGCCACTCACCTGTCCGGTGTGCGGTGTTCGGTGCGGCGCGTGGCGTACCAAGTGTCGCCGACCGGTCGGGGAGGGTCCGAGAGGTTCCAGCTCCAGGAGAGCGTCGGCGTGATGCGCAGATAGGGACCGGCGCCCACCATGCCGACCCGCTCCACGGGTCCGTCCGCGACGCCGTACACCCGGAGGCCGCGGGCGACGAACGGCTCCATGGAGACGAGGTCGTCCACGACGAAGGCCACCTTGCGGCGGCCGTGCTCGATGTTGCGGAACTTGCGGGTGCGCAGGACCTCGGCACCGGGGCCGCCCACCCAGAAGTGGGTGCCGTCGAACTCCAGGGCCACCGGCACCACATCGGGCTGCTCGTCCGCACAGAGGCTGGCGAACTGGGCGAACGGATTCGAACGCAGGTAGGCGATCTCCTCGTCGCTGAACGACATGGCGGCTCCCTCCGACGGCGCGGCCCGGCTGACCTGCCCGGTGCGGCTCCGCCCAGGTTAGGCCGCCTGCTGCCGCCCCTCGCGGAGGTAGAGCCACAGCGTGCCGTCCTCGTCCCGTCCCTCGCGCAGGGACCGCTCCTCCTCGGCCGTCGCCCGGACGAACCCGGCGCGCTCGGCGACCCTCTGCGAGGGGAGGTTGCCGGCCTCCACGGTGGCGCACAGCAGGCGTACGTCGTCCCTGGCCAGGGCCCACTCCGACAGCGCGCTCAGCGCCTCGCTCGCGTAGCCGCGTCCACGGGCAGCCTCCACCAGGTCGTAACCGACCTCCGCCCGGCCGTCCTCGTCGGGGGAGCCGTGGAAGCCGATGCCGCCGACCGCACGGCCGTCCTCCTCGCGCACCATGACGAACAGGCCGAACTCGGGTTGGTGCACACCCATCTCGTAAGCGCTCAGCATCATCCCGGCGGCTTCCCGCGTCCCCTCGAAGGGCCCGCCGTCGACCCAGGTGAACCCGCCGTCGCCGCCCGCGCTCAGATCGGCGGCGGCTGCGGGTGTGACGCCCTGGAGGGTGAGGCGGCCGGCGGGCAGGACCAGGTTGTTGCGCCAGCGCCACTCGGTGACCGGCGCCCGGCCGGGCAGCTCACCGCGGCCGGTGGCCCACAGCAGGGTGGCCCAGTGGTCGTCGGGCTCGCGCTGTACGTGCGGGAAGATCGTCGTGAGCACGAACTTGGGCAGTTCGGCGGGCGGTTCGTACGTCAGGCCGAGACCCTCGGCGATGTCGTGCGTGTGCAGCAGGACCTCCGCGACCCCCATCGCGGCGAAGCCCTCGCGGTTCGCGCTGCGGAAGGGGTACGGGTGGAAGGCGCGGACCTCGCGGGGGGTGGTGCGGATGGCAGCGGTGAACAGGGCGCCGGTGGTCGCGATGACCTGGAGCAGACCCTCGTTGTCGGTGCCCTCGTCGAGGGTGATCTCGAAGGGGACGTAGTCGTCCTGCGCCCGTCCGGCCAGGTTGGCGGCGTACGCGATGAGGTCCTCGGCGATGTGGAACGCGGTGGCGTGGCAGTCCCAGTCCAGTTGCCCGGCCTTCACGGCTGTCCAGTCCCGGTCCGCGACCGTCCGCAGCAGTGCGACGCAGCTCGCGACGGCCTCTTCCACACGTTCCCCGCTCATGTCTCGCATGCCGTGCAGGTTACGGCGGCGGGCTGGTCACAGCGACAGCATTTCCAGCTCGGAGGAGAGGTTGTAGCGGGCGGTGGCCTCCCACTTCTCCCGGCCGTACGGCGTGCTGAACAGGCTCGGCAGGTCCAGGAGTTGCCGCAGGATCGCCGCGCGGCCCTCACGGAAGGCGTCGTTGGGTACGAAGTGGTACTCCTCGCGCACGGCGGCCGTGTAGGCGGCGTACACGGACGGCGGTGCGGCGAGGATCGCCAGGTCGGCGTCGCACAGGACCTGTCCGTCGCGGTCGTCCGGGGCCGGGGCGTGGGTGGTGGTGAGACGGACGAGCCGGGCCACCTCGGCCGTCCGTTCCGCGGAGACGCCCGCTTCGGGCAGGGCGCGTTCGGCGAGGCGGGCGGAGCGCTCCTCGTTCTCGGAGCGGTCGGGCAGGTACACGGCGTCGTGGAACCAGGCGGCGAGGCGTACGACGTCGGGATCGTCCGCGTGGTCGGCGAGCTCGTCGATGCGGTCCAGGACCGCGGTGAGGTGGGTGAGCGTGTGGTAGTGACGCTGCGGCTCCTGCCAGCGGGCCAGGAGGTTGTCGGCGTACGAGGCGGGGTCGAATCCGGGGTCGGTGTCGGGCTCGGGCGCGGTGGCGGGGTCGGGGGCGGCGGCGGGCTCGGGGGCGGCGGCGGAGGAGCGAGCCGCGCTCAGGGCTCGGACGAACCGGGTGCGCAGGGCGTCGAGGGTGCGGGGATCGGCCATGGCGTCATTGTGGCGCGTGCGTCCGCCGTCCTCCCCCGTGACGGCCGGACACCCCCTAGCGTGGACGCCATGACAACTGCTGACGTGCACGACGTACGGGATCCCGAGCTGCCGGGGCGGCTGCTGGTCGTGGAGCGGGATGCGCTGGTTCCGCTGTTGCGGGGGAGGGCGGACGCCGACTTCGCGCTGCCGACGGTCGCGTGTCCGGGGTGGTCGGTGCGGGATGTGCTGGCGCACTGCTCGGCCGCGTTGCTGCGGGTGGTGGAGAACCGTTTCGAGGAGGGCGTCTTCACGCCCGAGTCCAACGACCGGGACATCGCCGAGCGCGCCGACTGGACCAACGCGCGGATCGTCGACGAACTGGAGCGCGGGATGACCGAGGCGGGGCCGGTGATCGCCGAGGCGGACGGGGCGCTGGACGGCATCGCTCTGGGCGAGTGGGTGCACGCGGGGGACGTACGCGAGGTCCTCGGGGCGCCGGGGGCGTACGCCGGGGCCGGTCTGCCGGACGCGCTCGCGCTGCTCGCCCGGCTCACCCGGGACCGCCGGCACCTCCCGCTCCACGCCGACCTGGACGACGTCGACGAGCCCCTGCGCCTGGGCGACCCGACCGCGCCACGGCCGCCGGCGCGGTACATCGGGGACGCCGCCACGCTCGTACGGCTGTACGGGGGCCGCCGGGCCGACGGGGCCTCCTACGAGCTGGCCGGGGCGCGGGCGGGGGAGCTGAACATCTTCGGGTGACGGTGAACGGTGTGATCGCGCCAACTGCGCGGCCCTCCTCCGCCGCGGCGGCCCGACCCCTTACCCTGTGATTGGACTAGACCTGTAAGTCTGTCGTCGCCGTCGAATGCCGAGGAATGGGGTCCCATGAGCAAGCGTGCAGTCCTGGAGGTGATCGCCCTCGGCGTCGAGGACGCGGTCGCCGCCCAGGCCGGGGGTGCGGACCGGCTCGAACTGGTCACCGACATTGCGGCCGACGGGCTCACCCCGCCGGTCGACACCGTCGCCCGGATCCGGGCCGCCGTCGACATCGACCTGCGCGTGATGCTGCGGCTGGCGGACGGGTTCGCCGCGGGGGACCTCGACCGGCTGGCGGGGGTGGCTCGCGAGATGCGGGAGGCCGGGGCGCAGGAGTTCGTGTTCGGGTTCCTCGAAGCGGACGGCGGGGTGGACCTGCGGGCCGTGGAGCGGGTGGTCGGTGCGCTCGACGGGTGCCGGTGGACCTTCCACCGGGCGCTCGACCGGGCCGCCGACCGGGACGCGCTGCGTAAACAGCTGGACGGGATGCCCGGACTGGACACCTACCTCACCGCGGGCTCGGCGACGGGAGTGGACGACGGACTTCCCACCCTGCTCGCGGAGGCGGCACGGGGCGGGGAACCGGGGTACGAGCAGCAGATCCTGGTGGGCGGAGGGCTGCGCCTCGAGCACGTCCCCCGGCTGCTGACGGCCGGGATCGACGCCTTCCACATCGGCGGCGCGGCCCGCCCGTCCGGCTGGACCGCCCCGGTCTCCACCCCGGCGGTGGCCAAGTGGCGCGCAGCCCTGGACGGCGTACCCCAGGAGACCGCTTAGCCTGCAACACCCTTGGGGGCGCGGGGAACTGCGCGACCCGCCACAGACCACCCGCACCAGGCCTCGGCGAGAACCCCCTTCACCGCCCCGGCAGGACCCCGCACCCCGCCTCGGCGAGACCCCCCCGAACCACCCCGGAAGCAACCGCCCTCGCCTCGCAGAGAAGCCGCCGTCAACCCAACTGCCCCGGCAACGCCCCCACATGCGTGACGATCAACCCCGACACCGCCCGCGTCAGCGCCACGTACAACCGCCGCAACCCCGTCCGCTCATCCGGCTCCCCGGACACCACCGCCCCCGGCTCGTCCAGTACCACGTAGTCGTACTCCAGACCCTTCGCCAGCGACGCCGGCACCAGGGTCAGCCGGTTCTCCCGGGTCGTCTCCTCGCCGGGGGCCAGGCATGTGATCCCCGCCTCCGCCAGAGCCTCCGCCAGAGCCGCAACGCGCGCATCCGCCGCGATCAGACCGATCGACCCCTCGTTGCGCAGCAACTCCTCGCACGCGGCGACCACTTCCGACGTGCCCGGCACCGCACGCACCTCGAAGAACCCCGGGTTCTCACGGATCGACGCCACCGGCGTCAGCCCCGGCGCGATGTGCGGCAGAAGGCGGGACGCGTACGCGATCACGTCCGTCGGCACCCGGAAACCGGCCGTCAGCTCCTCGATCACGCCCTCCGACTTGCCGAGATGAGCCAGCGCCTCGTCCCAACTCCGCGTCGCCCAGGGCGTCGTGCCTTGCGCCAGATCCCCGAGGACCGTCGCCGAACCGGTCGTACAGCGCCGCCCCACCGCCCGGTACTGCATGGGCGAGAGATCCTGCGCCTCGTCGAGGACGACATGCCCCAGTGACGGCGTCCGGGACACGATGTCGGCCGCCTCGTCGATCAGTACCGCGTCCGCCGCCGACCACTTGGCCGACTTCACCGACCGCGCAGGCTTCGCCCACAGGATCGTCTTCTGCTCGTCCTCGCTCAGCAGCCCCTCCGCGTGCGCGGCGAGAAAGTCCGCGTCCGCCAGCAGCCGCAGCACGAGCTTCGACGGCTCCACCGGCGGCCAGATCGCCTTGACGGCCGCCTTCACCGCGCTGTTGCGGGCCACCGCGTCCTGCACCCGGTCGTCCGGCGCCTCACCCGACCGCTCCATCTGCACCAGCACCGCATGCGCGATCCGCTGCGGAAGGGCCTCCCGCGCGGCGCCGTAGCGGATGTCGCGGGCGAGCAGCTCACGGACGATCTCCTCGATCTCGTACGCCGCCACCCGCCAGCGTCGCGATCCGCGCACGACGACGACCGGCTCGGTCGGCATCGCCACCTGCGCGTAGACGGCCCGCCGCAGGACTTCAGCCATCCTCGCGTCGCCCTTGATCACCGCGGCTGCCGCCTCGTCCGTACCGCGCACCTGGACATGCGCGACCAGGTCGTCCACCGTGGCCTGGCGGACCGCCAACTCGCCGAGCGCGGGCAGCACTTGCTCGATGTAGTGCAGGAAGGACCGGTTCGGCCCGATGACGAGCGTGCCGGTCCGGGCGAGCCGCTCGCGGTGGGCGTAGAGCAGATACGCGACCCGGTGCAGGCCGACGGCCGTCTTCCCGGTGCCCGGACCGCCCTGCACACACACCGTGCCGGACAGCCCGGACCGTACGATCTCGTCCTGCTCCGGCTGGATCGTCGCCACGATGTCCCGCATCGGGCCGACGCGCGGACGCTCGATCTCCTGCTGGAGCAGCTTGCTGGTCTTCGCGGTCTCCGCCGGATCGGAGAGGTGCTCGTCCTCGTACGCCGTCAGGTCGCCGCCCGTGTAGCCGAAGCGCCGGCGCAGCGCGATGTCCAACGGGTCGTTCTTGGAGGCCCGGTAGAAGGGCTGTGACACCGGGGCCCGCCAGTCGATCACCATCGGGTCGCCCTCGGCGTCGTGCACATGCCGGCGCCCGATGTAGAAGCGCTCCCCCTGCGCACCCTCCGCCGCCTCGGCGCCGGGGGAGTGCAGATAGTCGAGCCGGCCGAAGAACAGCGGTGTGTCGCTGAGGTCGGCCAGTGCCTTGATGCGCTCGTCGATCTGGCGGGACAGCACTTCGGCGTTGACCCAGTTCGCGGTGACGTCGCTGATGTCGAGGGACTCGACGTCCTCGCGCATGGCACGCAGGGCCGCGCGGGACTCGGCGAGATGGGAGCGCTCTCGGGAGAGCGGGTCGAGGGCGTCGTCGACGGGCGTGGACACGGGGGTGCCTCCGGAGGGACCTACAGGTAGGTGGGTGAGAGAGCCGACCGGTTTCCGTCCGGACGGCGGCACTCCGCGGGGGAGGCGGGCAAGAGCGGAGATTTTAGGTGAACGGGCGAGGCGGGCGCCAACGAATATCGCGTCCCCTGAGCGTGTCCCCTAGGGGACGGCATGGGAGCCCGCCCTCCTCCCCGGGGGGACACCGTCCGTCCAGAGGCGTACGCGGACGGTGCGCGGCTTCGGCCCGCAGGCCGATGCGGTCTTTATGTCCGCGAATCCATCATGGAGACATGAGCGCAGCAACCATTCACCCAGCCCCCGTGGGCCCCCACGGCGCGACCGCGCTCGAGGGGAGCCACCGTCATCGTCTCGGCGAAGCCCTGCGTGCCATCAAGGTGTTCGTGGGCGCCGCCTTCGACGTGATCATCCTCGGTGAGTACGGCGAGGAAGCGGGCGTCCGCCGCAAGTGACCGCCCAGGGACAGCCGTCCCGCCACAGGGACAGCCGTCCCGCCCGGGACAGTCGTCCCCCCGCTACCTCTCCTGCCCCTCCGCGAGGATCTCGTCCGCGTCCACGATCCGGTACGCGTACCCCTGCTCCGCCAGGAACCGCTGGCGATGGGCGGCGAAGTCCTGGTCGATCGTGTCGCGGGCGACGACCGAGTAGAAGTGGGCCTGGTGCCCGTCCGACTTGGGCCGCAGCACCCGGCCGAGCCGCTGGGCCTCCTCCTGGCGGGAGCCGAAGGTGCCCGACACCTGGATGGCGACCGTGGCCTCCGGCAGGTCGATGGAGAAGTTCGCGACCTTGGACACCACCAGGACGCTGATCTCGCCCTCCCGGAACGCGTCGAACAGCTTCTCGCGCTGGGCGTTCGACGTCTCGCCCTTGATCACCGGCGCGTTCAGATGCTCGCCCAGTTCGTCGAGCTGGTCGATGTACTGCCCGATCACCAGGATCTGCTGCCCGGCGAACCGGCGGACCAGCGCCTCGGTCACCTTCCGCTTGGTGTCGGTCGTCGCGCAGAAGCGGTACTTCTCCTCCTGCTCGGCGGTGGCGTACGCGAGCCGCTCGGAGTCGGTGAGGTTGACCCGCACTTCCACGCAGTCGGCCGGCGCGATGTAGCCCTGCGCCTCGATCTCCTTCCACGGCGCGTCGAACCGCTTGGGACCGATCAGCGAGAAGACATCCGACTCGCGCCCGTCCTCCCGCACCAGGGTCGCGGTCAGCCCGAGCCGCCGCCGGGCCTGGAGGTCGGCGGTGAACTTGAAGACCGGCGCCGGCAGCAGATGCACCTCGTCGTAGACGATCAGGCCCCAGTCCCGGGAGTCGAAGAGCTCCAGGTGCGGATAGACACCCTTCCGCTTGGTCGTCAGCACCTGGTACGTGGCGATGGTGACGGGCCGGATCTCCTTCCGCGTCCCGCTGTACTCGCCGATCTCGTCCTCCGTCAGAGATGTCCGCTTCACCAGCTCGTGCTTCCACTGCCGGGCGGAGACGGTGTTCGTGACGAGGATGAGCGTGGTCGACTTCGCCTGCGCCATGGACCCGGCGCCGACCAGGGTCTTCCCGGCGCCGCACGGCAGCACCACGACCCCGCTGCCGCCGTGCCAGAAGTTCTCCACGGCCTGCTTCTGGTACGGCCGCAGCGCCCAGCCGTCCTCGGCCAGCTCGATCGGGTGCGCCTCGCCGTCGACGTACCCGGCGAGGTCCTCGGCCGGCCAGCCCAGCTTCAGCAGCGTCTGTTTGATCTGCCCGCGCTCGGAGGGGTGCACGACCACGGTGTCCGGGTCGATGCGGTTGCCGACGAGCGGCGCGATCCGCTTCGAGCGCAGCACCTCCTCCAGCACCGGACGGTCGGTGGTGGTGAGGACGAGGCCGTGCGCGGGGTGCTTGGAGAGGGTGAGGCGGCCGTACCGGTCCATGGTGTCGGCGATGTCCACGAGCAGCGCGTGCGGCACGGGGTAGCGGCTGTACGTCACCAGCGCGTCCACGACCTGCTCGGCGTCGTGACCGGCGGCGCGCGCGTTCCACAGACCGAGCGGTGTCACCCGGTAGGTGTGGATGTGCTCGGGCGCCCGCTCCAGCTCCGCGAACGCCGCGATCGCCCGACGGCACGCGTCGGCCTGCTCGTGGTCGACCTCCAGGAGCAGAGTCTTGTCCGACTGGACGATCAGTGGTCCGTTCACGCGTGGCTGCCTTTCCGGATGCTCGGCGGGGCCAAACGTCCAGTGTGCCTCATGCGAGGGTGATCACATCAGGCTCGTGCGAGGGGCCGCCGCCGGTTCGGTCCGTGTTAGCTTCGCCGTGCATTGATCATCCGGACTGATCCAATCCGGACTGATCCCATCCGTACACGATGCAATCCGTACTGATCCATGGGGGAAACATGCGGAACCGTATGCGCAAGACCGCCCGGGCCGGGCTGGTGGCCGGCGTCGCGTTGGCCGTGACGGCCGGACTCGGCGGCAGCGCGAGTGCCGGGACGATCGCGACGATCAAGGTCTCGGGTGGCACGGGCAAGTTCCTCGACTACGGCGACCGGGTCGAGTGCCACGACACCAAGGCGGACGGCTACGGCGTCCGCACCTACGCCTTCTCGATGAAGAACGGCGAGGAATGGATGGTGACGGCCTCCTGCTGGGGCGGCAAGGACGACCTGGTCCAGGAAGGCACGGACTTCGTCGAGGGCGCCAAGGTGAAGGTGAAGCTCTGCTACATCAAGCGTGGCGTCGGTGACGTCCGCTGCACCGGATACAAGTACGCGACCGCCTGACCGGTCGCGTGCCGGGGCTCGGCGGGGGACCTCTCGTCCCGGAGTCCTACAGGATGTCTTTTCATCCTTGTGAGTGGCGTGGTTTCACCTGGACGGCGGCAGCTGCGAAGAATGCCGACCGTGCCGTCCCTCACTCGTGATCCTTCCCCGCCGAGCACCACCCTCGGATATGCCCTGTTCGCCACCCGCTGGCTCCAGGCCCCGCTCTACTTCGGCCTCGTGGCCGCCCAGGGGGTGTACGTCTACAAGTTCTTCAACGAGCTGTGGGCGTTAATCCTCCGGTGCGTGACCGGGCGGGCGACCGAGACGTACGTCATGCTCGCCGTGCTCAAACTGGTCGACGTCGTCATGATCGCCAACCTGCTGATCATGGTGATCGTGGGCGGCTACGAGACGTTCGTCTCCCGCATCGGCCTCCAGGGCCACCGCGACCAGCCGGAGTGGCTCTCGCATGTGAACTCCAACGTGCTGAAGGTCAAGCTCGCCACCGCCATCGTGGGCATCTCCTCCGTCCATCTGCTCCAGATGTTCGTGGACGTCCACCACACGTCCCGCCACTCCCTGCTGTGGGGCACGGTGATCCACATGGCGTTCATCGCCTCGGCGGCGATTCTCGCGTACATGTCGGGGCCGATGGCCGTGCAGGCCGAGCGGGGTCATGCGCAGACACCCCACGGGCAGCACGGGCAGCACGGACAGCACGGACAGCACGGGCAGGACGGGTACAGCGAGCCCGTCGGCGCGCAGGGCACCGAGCACGTCTTCGTCCCCGCCCAGGCCCGCGCACGCGACGACGAGCCCAGCACCGAGCAGCGGCTGCGTGCCGCCGGCTTTCCCGCCCGCAAGCTGCTGGAGGACTTCGACGCCGACCACCCCCACTCCTTCGACCAGGCGGCCGTGGCCCGGCTCGGCAAGCTGGACTTCGTCGCCGCCCGCCGCAACGCGGTCTTCGTCGGTCCGCCCGGCACCGGCAAGACGCATCTGGCCGTCGGGCTCGGCGTGCGCGCCTGCCAGGCGGGTCACTCGGTGCTGTTCGCGACCGCCGCGCAGTGGGCCGAGCGGCTGGCCGCGGCCCGGGACGCCGACCGGCTCGCCGAGGAACTCCAGGCGCTCGACGCCCATCCCCTGCTGATCGTCGACGAGGTCGGCTACACGCCTTTCGACGCGGAGGACGCCGCGCTCTTCTTCCAGTTGGTCGCGCACCGCTACGAGCGGGCCTCACTGATCGTGACCAGCGACCGTCCCCTCGGCCGGTGGGACGAGATCTTCGGCGGCTCCTCGGCTCTGGCGATGGTGGACCGGCTGGCCCACCATGCCGAGGTCGTCCGGATCGACGGGGACAGCTACCGGATGCGCCGCGCTACTTCAGCGTGGGCAGAGCGAGGTTGTTGACCAGCGGTCCTTCGATGCTGACGCCCTCGGTGACCAGCGACTCGGCCGCGGGTGCCGGGAGGGGCAGCGGCAGGGCCGGGGCGGCGATCGCCGGGGCCACGGACGCGAGTACGCCGGCGACCAGGGCCGCGGCGACGGTGGTGAGGCGGGCGGCGGTGGGGCACATGGGTACGGGTGAGCCTTTCTGGTGCCGGAGCGGTGACGAGCGGTGAACCGGTCGGGCCGGACCCCTGGAACACGGGTCCGGCCCGACGGGTGCGCATGTGGGTCAGATCGGGATCTCGACCACCGCTCCGGCGACGTCGACGGCGACCGCCGCGGCCTGGGTGGCGAAGGCGCCGATCATGGTGGCCGTGGCAGCCAGCACCGTGGCGATGCGACGAGCTGTGCGCATGGGACAACAACCTCTCTGTTGCGCTCGCTTGAGCGAGATCAGGACATCGGGTGGCTGCCCTGAGCCGCGCGGCGGAATGCGGAACGGGTCGCAAGGTCCCTCAACAGTTGGAAGAGCCCGGCGTGGCGTGCATGAAGTGCCGTGTACACCCGAACGAGTGGCCCGCCCCCTCGGGGCCCGGCCCGCCGTCAGATCTGGTCGTCCGCCAGCTCCGCGACGCCGGTGATCCGATGCAAGGGGTACGTGCGCACCTCGTCCGCGGTGTGGTCGTACGCCGTCACGAACCCGCCCTCGACCCGCACCGGCGCGATGACCCGCTGACTCGCGGAGCCCTCGGCGTTGACGTACCCGATCCACAGCGAGGCACCGGTCAGGACGGCGGCCTGCATGGTGGCGAGGGTCTCGGCGGAGGTGGTGCGCGGCAGCTCGCCGCCGGTCACCGGGGCCGAGGCCGCGGTCGGCCGGCGCGGTGCGGTGGAGGCGAGGTCGCCCGCCCGGATGGCGCGGATCGCGGCCGTCAGCAGCGTGGCGTCCGGCGTCGGGGGACCCTCCGGGACGGGCTCGGGCGCCGTGCGCGGCGGGGTGCGGTGGGCGTCGGCGCGGGTGATCAGCACATCGCCCTCGGCCGACTCGGCGGCCGGCGCGAAACCCATCGCGCGCAGCCCGTCCAGCAGCGCGGCCGGGTCCGCCTGGGCAGCGAGCACGGTCGGCGCGAGCCGGCGCAGCCGCAGACCGGCGGCCCGCTTGTCGGCGAGGATCTCGTTCAGCATCGCGTCGTCGTCGCAGCGCACGTACGCCGAGGCGGCGCCCACCCGCAGATGGCCGTGCTTACGGGCCACGTCGTCGATCAGATACGCCAGCGGCTGCGGCACCGGCGTCCGCGCGTGCTCGGCGAGGAAGGCGTGCAGGTCCGAGGCGCTGCGCCCGGCGTCGAGCGCGCGCCGCACCGAGCCCGGCGTGAACCGGTACACCGTCGCCCCGCCTTTCGACTCGACGTCGGCGAGCACCCCCAGCATGTCGGCGAGGGGACGCCGCAGCGGCCCCGGCGCCACGGCGGTGAGGTCGGCCTGGAGCAGCACATGGTCGAGCGGCTCGGGGAGCAGCGGGGCGAGCAGCCGGGCGGCGGCAGCGCAGGCCACGGACTGCTCGGCGGGGGCGAGGGGTTCGGGGGGAGTGGTGGGGCGGTGATGTACGGGGAGTTTGTCCCCGGGCCCGACCGGCTCCTCGGGAGCGGATTGCGGCGGTGCGATTCCCAGCAGGGCCCGCCCGTGTGCCGACAGCGCCCCGCGGCCCGTCACACCGAGCAGCTCCGCCTCGTTCAGCGTCCAGCGGGCGAGCCTGCTGCGCAGGTCGTCGTCCTGCTGCTGGGGGCCGCGCAGCGGGCGCTCCCAGCGCAGCCGGGCCAGCACCGAGTCGGCCGACGGGGAGGTGCCCTCCGGCAGCCCGGCGAGCAGGGTCAGCACCCGGTGGCGTACCTCCGGGGCGGCGGAGCGGTCCAGGCCGGGGCCGAGGGCCGACAGCGTCCGGTCCTTCGCGTCCCGGCCCCCGATCAGCCCCGCCGTGCGCGTCGCCGTCAGCCAGGTCTGCGCGAGCCGGGCCCAGCGCTGGGCCGGGGGCTGGTCGAGCCACTCGTCGTAGGCCGGGGTCGCCGCGTACCGCTCGTCGGCCTCGCCGTCCGAGGCCAGCAGGCCGGCGGCGTAGGCGAGCTCGACCCAGAAGGCGGCCAGCGGCTCGGGGACGTCCAGTGCGACGGCGGTGCGCTTGAGGTCGCGCACGCTCAGACCGCCCGCCCGCAGCACGGCCGGGCCGCCCTCGTCCCAGTCCTTGAGCAGCTCCTCGACGGTCGCCAGCGCCGTGTACGCCTGCCCGGCCGCCGTCGCGTCCACAACCTGTGGACGGTGCGTGGCGGACGGCTCGACGGGGGGCGGCAGCGGCTCGGTCGCGCGGTGCGCGCGGCCGGCGCGCAGATGCAGGGCCACCTCACGCGGCAGGACGACGGTGCCGGGTGCCGTCGGCAGCAGCAGGCCGCGGTCCAGGAGCCAGCGCAGCCGGGGTGCGGGATCGGCGGTGACCTGGCCGTAAGGCGGCCCCCACACCAGCCGGGACAGCACCTCCCGGGACTCCTCCGGGGCGTCGGCGAGCAGCGTCTTCATACGCTTCCGGTCGCTGAACAGGGCGGTGAGCGAAGACACGGCGGACACCGCGTCGTGCGTCGAGGGCAGCCCGGCGGTACGGACGATCTCCTGGATACGGCCCGGCGACATGCCCGCGGTGGCCTCCTGCACGGTCGGGCCCAGACCGGTCGGCGACGGATGCTGCGGGGCGGGCGCGAGCAGTTCCCGCGCCGTGCGCACCAGCCGCAGCCGGTCGTCGCCGCCCCACACCAGGGCCTGGTCCCGCAGGGTCCCCAGGGCGTGCGGGAGCGCGCCGGAGACCGCCGGGTCGCCCTCGTCGCCGGTCATCAGGCCGAGCAGCTCGTCGTACGTCGCCGGGTCCGCCGCCACCGCCAGTGCCTCCGCGGTCTGGAGCGCGAACCGGTCCAGCCGCTCCAGGGCGCGCACCACGGACGCCCGGGTGCCGGCGCGGGTGGCCAGCTGGGTGAGGTCGGTGGGGACGGGCGTGATGAGGTCGGGACGGCTGCGCAGGAGCACGGCCAGGGAGACGTCGTCCCGGGCGCGGAGCGCTTCCGCGAGGGAACGGGGCGGTGCAGCCGGGTCGCTCATCCGACTCACGTTACCGGGTGGCGGGTCGGGGCACCGGCGTGTGCGGGGCGGCTCCCGGGCGAACGGAACGTTTCGCAGGTGGCCGCCGGATGAACATCGGCCGGAGGATCGCGGTGCTCCCGGCAACACCGCGCGCCCGGCCGTCACCCTGGGCTCCCTGTCAACTGCTTCGAAGCGCAAGGGAATTCGGGGGAAGCGGTGCGTGAGCATGAGTGAGCGGGTGGAACAGTGGATCGCGATCCTGAGTCTCGCGGTCCCCGTCGCGGCGTTTCTCTGGGAGTTCGCCGTCGTCGGACGCAAGCGGCTCGGCTACCGGGTGCAGATGGACACCCTGGCCGCGGACGCCGCCGACAAGCCGTACGCCGACGTCCTCGGGGACATGCGGCACGACGGCCACCAGCTCAAGGACCCCTCGTTCGTGCTGCTGCGCATCGAGAACGCCGGCTCGGCCAAGATCGTCCCCGACGACTATCTGGCCGACCCCGCCGACCCCTACGGCATCAAGGTCACCTTCCGGGACCGCCGGGTGGCGGCCGTGGTCCTCACCGACCCCACCCAGGACGAGCTGCGGGACTTCTTCTTCGAGGACGTGACGGAGGGCGCCGGCGTGCGCACCGTCGCCAAACCGGGCTTCCGCCGCGACAACAACGAGGGCGAGCGCACGGGCATCATCCGGCTGCCCAAGGTGACGCTGCCCCGGGGAGCCGAGTACAAGGTGCTCGTCGTCCTGGAACGCTGGCCCGCCGACCACGGCACCGACCCCTTCCCGGACCCGGTCGTGCGCGGGGCCGTCGGCGGGCACGGCCGCTGGTACGACCCGCTGGTGAGGTTCTTCCGGCTGAAGGCCACCAGGACCGAGAGCCATGTCTTCGCCTCCCGGCCCGCCTGGTGGGCCATGTGGGTCCTGATCGCGGCCGTCGTCGTCCAGGCGTGTTTCACGCTCTTCCTGCGCGAGGACCGACGGCCCCCGCTGGACTGCGTCGAGGGCACCCTGCACCTGCACGGCTCCACCGCCTTCGCCCCCGCCGTACGGGCCGCCGCCGCGGACTACTTGCGCCGGTGCGAGGGGGCGAACGTGGCGATCCCGCTGGAGGAGGACACCTTCCGGGGCAGCACCGAGGGTGTGACCGCCCTGGACGCGGCGGGCGAGGACGCGAGGATCCCGGTCGGCGAAGGGCTCGGCGACCATCTCGCCTTCACCGACGGCCTCGCCTCCGCCGGGCACCCCCGGCTGATACCCAGGCCCGTCGCCTTCTCCGTGTTCAGCCTCGTCGTCAACAAGGGCGCGGGCGTGGAGAACCTCAGGCTGGACCAGATCCGCGCCCTGTTCGCCGGCCGCGTCCGCAACTGGTCGCAGGTCGGCGGCAACGACGTCCCCGTCCACCTCGTCAACCGCAACCCCGGCTCCGGCACCCGCGGCACCCTCGTCCGCAAGGTCCTGGACGGCCGCGAACCGCCCAGTTCACGGTGACGGACTGCGCGGCCCTGGACACCGGGGGATACGGCCGCTGCGAGGTCGGCAGCACCGACACCATGCTCGACACCGTCGCCTCGACCCCCGGCGCCCTCGGCTACAGCGAGGCCGCCGTCGTCGCCGGACACGGCGGCGCGGACCGCTTCGTCAAGGTGGCGATCGACGGCAGGCAGCCGACCGCCGAGGGCGTGGAGGAGACGAACTACCCCTACTGGCAGACCGAGTTCGCCTACACCTACGGCGAGCCCCCGGCCGGCTCCGTCGCCGCCGCCTTCCTGAACTTCCTCACCCGGCAGAGCGGCGGCGACATCCTCCACGAGCACGGCCACGGCCTGTGCTCCGAGGCCCGCAACTCGGGGGAGTGCCGCCCGGACTGACCCGCGCACCCGCCTGCTGTCCTGCGCTAACGTCGTGCCACGGGGTATCCGACGCACCCACCCCGGAGGGGACTTCGTGGGGATCGAGAGCGACCAGGTCGTCTACGAGTATCTGAGCCGCGTCGGCGACGTGGCCCAGCAACGGCAGCTGCCGTCGGCCACCCGCATGCGCCTGGTGTCCGAGCTGCGCGGCGAGATCGACCGGCGGCGCGCCAAGGTGCCCGTCGACAGCCCCGCCGCCGTCCGTCGCATCATCGCCCGCCTCGGCACCCCGGACGAGGTCGTCACGGCCGCCGGGGGCGACGCCGCCCCCGCCCCGCAGGGGCCGGTCACCTCCGTGCCCGTGCAGCCGGACAGCCGTGGCGGGAGCGAGCCGGCCCGCCCCAAGGGCCTGCGCCGCATGGTGCCGCGTCCCCGCCCCGCCGAGCCGGCGCCGGCAGCCGACGACGCGTCCCCGCCGCCCCACCTCGCGAGCACCGCCGACCTCGGCGGCAGCGCGCTCCAGGCGGACTGGTGGCGGGTGGACAGCAGCCCCTTCGGACCGGGCGAGGACGTGCCGGGCTTCGTCGGCGGCGTGGAGATCCCGGAGATGCTCAGGCGCCCGCCCGCGCCCGACGACCCGAGCCTCCGGAAGAAGGAACCGGCCGAGGAGCCCGCCCCGACCGCCGCGCAGACCGAGGAGGCCGCACCGAAGGCGGCACCGCGCCGCCGGTTCATCCGCCGCCCCACCCTCCCCGACGGCCGCTGGAGCAACCCCCTCCTGCTGCTCGCCGCGGCCCTCCTCGTCGCCGGCGCGGTCCTCGGCAACCTCGTCGTGCTCCTGCTCGGCTGGCTCATCGCGTGGGGCTCACGACGCCTGTCCGACGCCGAGACCAAGTGGGCGGTCGTGATCCTCCCCGCCCTCTCCCTCACCGCCGGCGTCGTCTGGCTCTGGGGCCGTACCGAAGCCCGCTGGGGCACCCCCATCGCCGAGGGCCAGGCGAACGCGGCGCTCGCGGAGACATGGCCCTGGGTGGTGCGGGGCGCGGCGCTGGCGTCGGCGTTGTTCATCGTCTGGCGTTCACAGCGCAAGACCTAGGGGGCGTCCGGCAGCGCCCACGACCGAGTCGCCGCGCGCCCCTCACCCGCACCCGGCGTCTGCCCGTAGGCGGCCCTGGGCACAATGGCCCATATGGCACTCACCGTCGGCTTCGACCTGGACATGACCCTCATCGACTCCCGCCCCGGCATCCACGCCACCTACACGGCGCTCGCCGAGCGGACGGGCACCTACATCGACGCCGACCTCGCGGTGACCCGCCTCGGCCCGCCCCTGGCCCAGGAGCTGATCAACTGGTTCCCGGCGGAGCAGGTCCCGGCCGTGGCCGACCTGTACCGCGAGATGTACCCCACGACCGCCATCGCCGCGACCCCCGCCCTGCCCGGTGCCCGCGAGGCGATCGCCGCCGTGCGCGAGGCCGGCGGACGCGCGATCGTCGTCACCGCCAAGTACGAGCCGAACGCCAAGCTGCACCTCGCCCATCTCGGCATCGAGCCGGACGCGGTCATAGGCAACCTCTGGGCCGAGCAGAAGGCGGAGGCCCTGCGCGCGCACGAGGCGGGCGTCTACGTCGGTGACCACGAGGGCGACGTACGCGCCGCCCGTGCCGCCGGCACCCTGTCGGTGACCGTGGCGACCGGGCCGTACGACGCCGATCAGCTGCGGGCGCTCGGCGCGGACGTCGTCCTGCCGGGCCTGGAGGAGTTCCCGGACTGGCTCACCGGCTACCTGGCGGCGCCGCGCGCCTGACGCCTTCCGGCCGCGACGGACCGCAGCACGCCGGCCCCGGCGACGAGGAATCCGACGCCCATGAGCATGCTCAGTCCGAACATGTACGTCGGAAAAGGCGTCGTGCCGAGGAGGAACGGGGCCACCGTGACCAAAGTGGCCACGGCACCGATGATGAAGACGACCCCACCGGCACGGATCAGTCGGTCACCGGGAGCGGCGGAATTCGTTTGGGTTTTGTCACGCACTCGACCAGGGTAGTTCCCTGCGCGAGGGAACAACCGGGCGACGTCTTGTCACCTGCCCGGGGAGCATTAGCCTTGGAACCGGCGGGTCATGGTCGACCCGCTGTAGTGCTATCAAGAGCCGTTTTCAGAAGCAGTTTTCCGACGAGTACGAGGACGAGGACAGACGTGCCTACCGGCAAGGTCAAGTGGTTCAACAGCGAGAAGGGCTTCGGCTTTCTCTCCCGCGACGACGGCGGTGACGTCTTCGTTCATTCCTCGGTCCTCCCCGCCGGAGTAGAGACACTCAAGCCGGGACAGCGAGTGGAGTTCGGTGTGGTCGCCGGTCAGCGAGGTGACCAGGCGCTCTCCGTCACCCTGCTCGATCCGACGCCCTCGGTCGCCGCCGCCCAGCGTAAGAAACCGGACGAACTGGCCTCCATCGTCCAGGACCTGACCACACTCCTGGAGAACATCACGCCGATGCTGGAGCGTGGCCGTTACCCGGAGAAGACCGCTGGCAAGAAGATCGCGGGCCTCCTGCGGGCGGTCGCCGACCAGCTCGACGTCTAGCCCCAGCCCCCGCACAGGCGCTGGACACGGGCTTCTTCCGGTCCTACGGAAAGTCCAGCGCTTCCGGTCCGAGGGGCGGCACCAGCCCCTCGGCCGCAGCCCGCGTGAGCAGCCCGCGCACCGCCGCGTAGCCGTCCTCGCCCAGGTCGGCGGTGAACTCGTTGACGTACAGCCCGATGTGCTGGTCGGCGACGGACGGATCCATCTCCTGGGCGTGTTCCATGACATACGGGCGGGTGGCCTCGGGGTCGTCCCAGGCGGCCCGGACGGATGTCCGGATCGAGTCGGCGAGCAGCCGCAGCTGCTCCTCGCCCAGTGACCGCTTGGCGATGATCGCGCCCAGCGGAATGGGCAGCCCGGTCGTGTCCTCCCAGTGCTCGCCCATGTCGGCGAGCCTGTGCAGCCCGTAGTTCTGGTACGTGAAGCGCGCCTCGTGGATGACGAGTCCCGCGTCGACCTTCCCGTCCCGCACCGCGGGCATGATCTCGTGGAACGGCATCACCACGATCTCGCCGACCCGGCCGGGCAGCGTGTCGGCGGCCCACAGCCGGAACAGCAGATACGCCGTCGACTTCTCGCTCGGCACCGCGACGGTACGCCCGGTGAGGTCCACCCCCGCCTCCCGGGTCAGCACCAGCGGCCCGCACCCCCGCCCCAGCGCGCCCCCGCAGGGCAGCAGGGTGTAGGCGCCGAGGACGTACGGCAGCACGGCGTACGACACCTTCAGGACGTCGAACTCCCCGCGCTCGGCCATGCCGTTGGTGATGTCGATGTCGGCGAATGTGACGTCGAGCGCCGGGGCGCCGGGCACCCGGCCGTGGGCGAGGGCGTCGAAGACGAAGGTGTCGTTCGGGCAGGGGGAGTACGCGATCTGCAACAGCTCACTGCTCATGGGGGTTCCAACTCTCCAGTACCGGCGCGAGCTTCCCGAAGCCCTCCGTCAGCGCGGCCAGCGCGTCCGCGATGCGCCAGGCGGCGCGGTCGCGGGGGCCGACGGCGTTGGAGACCGCGCGCAGCTCCAGCACGGGTGTGCCGTGCGCGGCGGCGGCCTCGGCGACGCCGAAGCCCTCCATGGCCTCGGCGAGGGCGGTGGGGTGACGCTCCCGAAGCTGCGCGGCGCGCACGGCGGTGCCGGTCACCGTGGAGACGGTGAGGACCGCGCCGGGACGGGCGCCGGTGGCGGCCACGACCTCTCGTACGAGTGCTTCCGGCGGACGGTGGGTGACGGTGCCGAAGCCCAGCTCGGTGACGGGAAGGAAGCCGTCGGGGGTCTCCGCGCCCAGATCGGCGGCGGTGATCTCGTCGGCGACGACGAGCGAGCCGACGGGGGCGTGCGGGGCGAAGCCGCCGGCGATGCCGGTCGAGACGACCAGCCCGTAAGGGGTGCCCTTCAGGGCGGCGGTGGTGAGTGCCGTGGCGGTGGCGGCGGCGGCCTGGGCGGGGCCCACGCCGACGGCGATCAGCTCGGCGCCGGGGGCCGTGAGCGCCCGGGCCACCGCGTCCCGTTCCGCAGGGACCGCGGTGGCCACCAGGACCCGTGGTACGGCGGACGTGGTCAGCTGTCCTTCTTGAGCTTGAAGGACCACAGACCCGTCACGTCCTGCTCGCCCTCCTTGATCGACACCAGCGTCGAGTCGCCGCTCGCGCCGTACTGGGCGTTGAAGAACACGCTGCCCGGGACGGTGCGGTACGTCTTCTTGCTGGAGTCGGTGAGCGGCTGGCCGTTCATGAGGATCGTCCAGCCCTCGTCCGCGATCTCCGGGTCGACGCCGAAGCGCACGGTGTCGTCCGGGTCGACCTTGATGGACTCGAGGTTCTTGTTCTTGAGGCACTTCGCCAGGTCCGGCGTCTTCAGGGCCTTGCCCTCACCACCGCAGGTGGCCTCCGAGTGGACGGAGGAGGAGCCGACCGTGATCGTGGCCAGCGGCGTCGGCTGGTCGCAGGCCGACAGGACGAGCAGTCCGGCGGAAACGGCGCCGGCGGCGGCGACGGCGCGGCGGCGTCGCACAGCACGTGGTACATCAGCGGCTTCGCCGCGGGGCAGCGTGGTCATGGGCGAAGGCTATCGGGCGGGTATGACGCTCTCTCTACGCGGGGGCGGCGTGCCGTGGGTCACGCGGCCCGTCATGCCACACGTGGCCGCGTGTGCCCGCCGTGCCGGGCCGAGCCGATCAGGCCCTTGACGGTGGTCAGCCAGCCGGTGGCGACGATCGCCGCGCCGACCAGCAGGCCCAGCGAGCCCTCCAGCGGCAGCACGATGCCGATCGCGCCGCCGAGCACCCAGGACATCTGCAGCAGGGTCTCCGAGCGCGCGAACGCCGAGGTGCGGACCAGCTCGGGCACATCCCGCTGGATCAGCGCGTCCAGCGACAGCTTGGCCAGCGCCTGCGCGAACCCGGCGACCGCCGCCAGGCCCGCCACCAGGACCGCGCCGAAGAAGGCCGCGGCCGTGATCGCCACGCCCAGCACCAGACCCACGACGGTCACGATGATGATCTCCGGCGCCCGGGATCTGAGCCAGGCCCCGACGGCCGTGCCGCACGCGTTCCCCAGCCCGGCGGCGACGGCCACTATCCCCAGCGACACGGCGGCGCTCTGCCCGGACATCGGATGCTCGCGCAGCAGGAACGCCAGGAAGAAGATCAGGAAGCCGGACAGACAGCGCAGGGCCGCGTTGGCGCCGAGCGCGTGGGTGACGGCGATGCCGACGGTACGCAGCCCGGGGCGTTTGACCGGCTGCCGGTGCGGTCCGTGCAGATGCTGCTCGTCGGCGGCCAGCAGCGCGGTGTCCTCGCCCTTGGCCGAGTCGACCTTCCGCGGCAGGGAGAACGACAGGAACGTACCGGCGATGAAGATCACAAAGGCGCCGTACAGCGGCCAGCGCGGCCCGATCGCCTGGAGCCCCGCGCCGATCGGTGCCGCGATGCCGGTGGCGAGGAGACCGCCGAGGGTGACCCGGGAGTTGGCCTTCACCAGGGAGAAGCGGGGTGGCAGCAGACGGGGCACCACGGCGCTTCTGACGACGCCGTACGCCTTCGAGGCGACCAGCACCCCGAGTGCAGCCGGATAGAGCTGGAGATCGCCGCTGATGACGGCGCTGGACAGCACCAGGGCGAGCAGCGCCCGGGCCAGCATCGCACCCGCCATCGCCGCGCGGCGGCCGTGCGGCAGCCGGTCGAGGAGGGGGCCGATCACGGGCGCGAGAAGCGTGAACGGCGCCATGGTGATGCCGAGGTAGAGCGCGACCCGGCCGCGGGCCTCGTCGGTGGGGACGGAGAAGAAGACGGTGGAGGCGAGGGCGACGGTGATCATCATGTCCCCGGCGCCGTTCACCCCGTGCAGTTCGATCAGCTTGCCGAGGCCGGACTCGCCGGCGCCCTGCGCGTGCGTGGCCTTGCGGATGCCGCGGGCGGGGCCGGTGAAGGGGAAGTGCAGGGCACGGCCGATGGCGCGGAGGGAGCCGCGCACCCGGCCCGTTCCGCCACCTCGACTGCGGCCTCCCTTGGCGCCACCGACGCCGGTGGCTCCTTGGGGCGGCCTCGCGGTTGCCACGACGCAATAGTGCCCCGAGATGGGGGTGGGTAGTGCGGTTACGGCGCGTATGGAGGGCAAGGTCTCGGCCCGGCGGGGGCGGTTCGCGCGGGGCGACGGGCTTTCGCCACTCGCCGCGCGGCGGTGAAAGGGGCCGTCGGTGTAGGCCCAGCGCTCGCGAACAGGTAGCGTGCGTATCTCAGCCATCCCGCACAATGGATGACGTAGGTGCGCCCGAGCGCGATTCGGACGCGGACGTCGACGCGGCCCACAGGTCCGCTCCGTCCGTTCCACCGCCCTTGAGGCCGCACCCGAGTGACGGCGTAGGAGAGAAGCGATACCTGTGAGCGCAGCGACAACGCGAAGCCGCACCCCCGACCGTCTGTGCGCCGAGGCGGTCGACCTCGCGCGCAGCGCAGCCGAGGAGGCCGCCGCGCCCGGCGTCGTGGGCGAGCACGCGGGTCTGGTCTCCGAGGGCGACCGCGTCGTCACGCATTTCTTCGAGTGCAAGGAACTCGGATACCGCGGCTGGCGCTGGGCGGTGACGGTGGCCCGCGCCTCACGCGCGAAGGTCGTCACGCTGGACGAGGTGGTGCTGCTGCCGGGCCCGGACGCCCTGCTGGCCCCCGAGTGGGTGCCGTGGAGCGAGCGGTTGCGCCCCGGCGACATGGGCCCGGGCGACCTGCTGCCCACGGACGCCGAGGACCTCCGCCTGGAGCCGGGCTACTCCGGCGAGGACGAGCCCGGGCCGAACGCGCCCGTCTCGCACGAGATGGCCGAGCTGGTGGAGGCCGAGGACGCGGAGGTGGCCGGGGGCGTCCCCGCGAACCTCTCCGTCGTCCCGTCCCGCGGCTCGATCGCCTCGGTGGCGGAGGAACTGGGCATGCGCCGCGCCCGGGTCCTGTCCCGCTACGGCCTGCATGTCGCCGCGGACCGCTGGGACGAGGCGTTCGGCGCGAAGACCCCCATGGCCCAGGCGGCCCCGGCGTCCTGCGTCACCTGCGGCTTCCTCGCCCCGATCGGCGGCTCCCTGGGCCAGGCCTTCGGCGTCTGCGCGAACGAGTTCTCCCCGGCCGACGGCCGCGTCGTCTCCCTGACCTACGGCTGCGGCGGCCACTCCGAGGCCGCGGTCATGCCCAAGCCGCCACGGCCGGCTCCGCCGGTGATCGACGAGACCCGCGTGGACCCCTTCCCCCTGCGCCCGGCACCGGACTCGGGCTCGGTCCCGGTCACTTCGGACGACGACTCGGCGGAGCTGGGGCACTCGTAGGGCGCGGACCCTTCAGGAGGCCGAGTGACCGCCGGCCCTCTCCTCGTCCTCGGCCGCTTCGACTTCCTCGGCTTTGTAGCGCGGCAGGTTCTCCGTCGAAATCGTCCAGTCGCCGATGGTGACATCCTCGCCGTAGACGAAGTCCTTGCGCGTGGCGTAGCGCGGGCCACCGGGGGTGGAGTGGATGTCGGTGAGAACGGCGCCGGTGCCGGTGCGGGGGTCGAAGACGGCGTAGACGGGGATGCCGATCAGCGGGTAGTCGCGCATCTTGGTGACCCAGTCGTTGTCCGGGTTGGAGCGCGAGACGATCTCGACGGCGGCGATGAGCGTACGAGGATCGAAGGACCCCTCTCCCTCCATGTCGGCCTCGGCGATCACCATGATGTCGGGGCGGTGCATGATGCCTTCTGGCTCCATCTCGACGTCGGGCTCGCCTGTATGGGCCACGATCTCCTCAGGCATGACCTTCTCCAGGCGTTTCCGGAGACGGAGGGCGGTGAGCTCATGCGGCCGGACAGGCGACATCATGTCGAGGACGATCCCTTCCTTGGTGATCTCGAACCTGCCGGGGAGGGTGCCGTCCGTTGACTCCACGAAGTCGCGCATGGCCCGGTACAGGTGGGAAGCACCCTGCCGCGCGTTGTCCGGGGCGATGGTCATGGCGCTCGCTCCTCGTCGTCTGTGCCCAGGGGCAAGGATCGTCGCTTTCATGCTAGGCGGCCTCCAGGACGTCGGATCGGCACTCGCGGCAGCGACCGCCTGGTTCGGGGGCGCGATGACCTGCGGACCGCCTCACCGGCCGTGCCGCACGCCCTCACCTCATCTCTGATCTGCACCCGCCCAGCCCAGGCGGTACCTTCATCGCAGCCGATGAGGAGAGTCAACGTGAGCAAGTTCGTGCGGCCCGCGGCCGAAGGTGCCGATCCCTTCGGTACGGCCCGTCTGCGCCGGGGTGTCATCGACGCCTGGGCGACCAGCCCCGCCCGGTTCCGCGAGGACGCCAACGCCGAGGAGGATCTCGTCCTCGGCGGGTACCGGGACCGGCTCGTGGTCGAGCTCGCTCAGAACGCCGCCGACGCCGCCGCCCGGGCGGGCGTGACCGGACGGCTCCGGCTCACCCTGCGCGACGGGGTGCTCGTCGCCGCCAACACCGGCGCCCCGCTCGACGCGGCCGGCGTCGAGTCGCTGTCCACCCTGCGCGCCTCCGCCAAGCGGGACACGGCCGCGGTGGGCCGCTTCGGCGTCGGCTTCGCCGCCGTGCTCTCCGTCACCGACGAGCCCGCGGTCGTCGGGCGGCACGGCGGTGTGCGCTGGTCCCTCGCCGAGGCCCGCGAGCTGGCCCGCGACACCGCACGGCACAGCCCCGGGCTGGGCGACGAGATCCGGCGACGGGACGGCCATGTGCCGCTGCTCCGGCTCCCGTTCGCCGCCGAGGGCACCGCCCCCGCCCCGTACGACACCGCCGTCATCCTGCCGCTGCGCGACACCGCGGCCACCGACCTCGCCGAACGGCTGCTGCACTCCGTCGACGACGCGCTGCTCCTCGCCCTGCCCGGCCTGGAGGAGGTCGTCCTCGAGATCGGCGACGGCGAGCCGCGCACCCTGCGCCGCAGCGTCGACGGCCCCTTCACGGTCGTCGAGGACTCCAGAGACGGCGTCACCCACTGGCGTACGTCCGTCGCCCACGGCCCCCTCACCCCCGACCTCCTCGCCGACCGCCCCGTCGAGGAGCGGCTGCGCCCGCACTGGTCGCTGACCTGGGCCGTGCCCGTCGACGCCACCGACAGCACCCCGGACCGCCCCCGCACCGCCCCCGTCGTCCACGCCCCCACGCCCAGCGACGAACCCCTGGGTGTCCCCGCCCTCCTCATCGCGTCCTTCCCTCTCGACACCACCCGCCGGCATGCTGCCCCCGGCCCGCTGACCGACTTCCTGGTGCAGCGCGCGGCGGACGCCTACGCCGAACTGCTCGCCGACTGGCGGCCGGTGAACGAGGGCGTCATCGGGCTGGTGCCCGGCCCGCTCGGCAAGGGCGAGCTGGACGGGGCGCTGCGCCAGGCGATCCTGGAGCGGCTGCCCCGGACCTCCTTCCTGCCGCCCGCGGTCGAGCCCCGCGAGCACGACTCCGACTTGCCCGAATCGCTGCGGCCCCGGGACGCGGAGGTCGTCGAGGGCGCCGGTGGCGACACGGTGCGGGTGCTCGCCGAGGTGCTGCCCACGCTGCTGCCCGCCGGGCTCGAACGACGCGTGGAGCTGCGGACCCTGGGTGTCGCCCGCGTCCCGCTCACCGACGCCGTCGACCGGCTGGCCGGGCTGGAGAAGGAGCCCGGCTGGTGGCGGAGGCTGTACGACAGCCTCGCCGGAGTCGACCCGGACCGGCTGTCCGGGCTCCCCGTGCCGCTCGCCGACGGGCGGACGACGATCGGCCCCCGGCAGGTGCTGCTGCCCACCTCCGACGGCGCCCCCATCGACGCCGAGGTCCTCGCCCGGCTCGGCCTCAAGGTCGCCCACCGGGAAGCGGCCCACCCGCTCCTGGAGAAGCTCGGCGCCCTGCCCGCCACGCCCCGCGCGGTCCTCACCACGCCCCAGGTGCGCGCGGCCGTCGCCGCCTCCCTCGACGACGACGGCGGTGTGAGCTGGGAGGAGGACACCCCGGACGCCGAGGAACTGGCCGAGACCGTGCTCGCGCTCGTGCGGGACGCCGCCCTGGAGCCCGGTGACGAGCCCTGGCTCGGCGCCCTCGCGCTCCCCGACGAGGAGGGGGAGCCGGCGCCCGCCGGTGAACTGGTCCTCCCCGGCAGCCCCTTCCACCAGGTCATGCGCGAGGGCGAACTGGCCACCGTGGACGCCGATCTGGCGGACAGGTGGGGTGCCGGGCCGCTCGCCGCGTGTGGAGTGCTCGCCAACTTCGCCCTGGTCCGGGCCACCGACGTCGTCCTCGACCCGGACGAACTGGAGCCGCGCGAGAGCGACTTCGCCGAGCCCGACGACGCCGGTCTGCTGGACGCCGTGGACGTGTGGAGCGAGGACATCCTCGACCGGTTCCCCGACACGCCGGTACCGCCGGTCGCCACCGAACTCATCGCCGTACGCGATCTGGACCTGGTCGACGACGACAAGTGGCCGCAGGCCCTCGCCCTGCTCGCCCAGCCGCCGCTGCGTGACGCGCTCACCCAGCCGGTACGGATCCTGCTGCCGGACGGCACCCACGAGGTGGTGCGCCCGTACACGGCCTGGTGGCTGCGCGGCCACCCGGTGCTGGACGGCCGCCGTCCCGCCGGACTGCTCGCCTCCGGCGGGGACCCGCTGCTGCGCGGGCTGTACGACGAGGCCGACGCCACCGGCTTCGACGACGAGCAGGTGCTGCGGGCGCTGGGCGTGCGCACGTCCGTCGCCGCGCTGCTCGACGAGCCGGGCGGCGCCGCCGAGCTGCTGGACCGGCTCGCCGACCCGGAGCGCGAGGTCACCGCGGCCCAGCTGCACGCCCTGTACGGCGCGCTGGCCGAGCTCGATCCCGAGCAGGTGACGCTGCCGGACGAGCTGCGGGCCGTGGTCGACGGGCGGGTGGAGGTCGTGGACGCGGCGGACGCGGTGGTCGTCGACTCGCCGGATCTGCTGCCCTTCACCGAGGGCGTGCCGCTGCTTCCGGTACGGCCGTCCCGGGCCGTCGAGCTGGCCGAGCTGTTCCAGGTGCGGCGGCTGAGCGAGTCGGTCACCGGCGAGGTGACGAGCGAGGGCGCCGAGCACGACGTACCGGAATCGGTGCGGGTACTGCTCGGGGCGCGGACCCCGGACAGCTACGTCGAGCACGAGGAGCTCGTCGTGGACGGAGTCGAGATCGACTGGCGTCTCACCGACGACGGCGCCCTGCACGCCTCGACCCTGGAGGGCGTCGCCGCCGGTCTCGCATGGGCGGCGGGGCAGTGGCCGCGGCGGTTCGAGGTGGCGGCCCTGCTGGAGGATCCCTCCCGGACGGCGGAGCTGGCACGGGACCGCTGGTTCGACTGAGGCGGCCGGTCAGGGCGCTCTCGTGCGGGGCCGGGCAACTCGTATGCCTGCACCGTGAGTTCAGCAGCTTCATAACACTTGCGCAACATCCTCATCTGCGGCACAACCGAGCGCCCCCGCCACATATCTGATCTTGTGGGTCAACAGACTCCAACGATCACTCGGGCCCCGGTGCGACCGCGACACGCAAGTGGACAGCGACCAGCGGGGCCCCTTCTCCACGTGGAGAACGCATGCGCATACGAGCCACCGTGGCCGCCGTCTCCGGCGCCCTGGCCCTCTCCGCCCTCGCCGTTCCGGCCGCGCAGGCCGACGACGCGGCGAGCCGTGCGGACATCGCGAAGATCCGTGAGGCCGCGCAGGACTCCGGCAGGAGCGCGGGCACCCGTGCCCCGGGAGACGGCCAGCCGTACACCCTGAACGCCACCTTCTCCAACTTCAAGATCGCCACGGCGGTCAAGGTCGGGACGACGAACCACGTCTCCACCAAGGTGTCGTTCACGATGACGCACGGTGCGGACGTCGACGTCACCGCCAGTGACTTCTACACCGACCCCTACCTCTACAAGGGCTCCTTCGACTCGCCGGACAACATGCTGTTCGGCAACAACTACGCGAAGTGCACGCCCGCGTCGTCGACCAAGGCCAACTGCACCGGCACGATCGACTTCTACCCGGCCGACAGCGAGCTGATCAACTCCGACGCGGGCAGCTGGAAGGCCGGCGCGATGGCCATCGCCTTCAACGGTGAGGACCCGGACGGCGAGACCTTCGACATCACCAAGGTCGGCTACAAGGACCAGGGCGGCCTCGCCTCCACGCTGGTCCAGCGCTACTCGAAGCAGACGGTCAACGCCTCGCCGGAGCCGGTGAAGAAGGGCAAGCCGATCACCGTCACCGGCAAGCTCTCCCGGGCCAACTGGGAGGACAACAAGTACCACGGCTACACCAACCAGCCGGTGAAGCTGCAGTTCCGCAAGAAGGGCAGCGACACCTACAGCACGGTCAAGACCATCAAGACCAACTCGACCGGTGAGCTGAAGACCACGGTCACCGCGTCGACCGACGGCTACTTCCGCTACAACTTCGCGGGCACCTCGACGACCCCGGCGGTCGTCGCCGCGGGTGACTTCGTCGACGTCCAGTAGTCACACCGTGCCGTAGGCACCGGCTGTCGTAGTCACCCGTGCCATAGGCACCAGCTGCGGCAGCCGGCATCACTCAGGCCGGGAAGCGGCGGTCGACCCACCTCCACGTGAGTTCCAGGGCGACCGCCGCCACCGCCGAGATGCCCACCGCGATCCACGGCATCGTCACCCCCACCAGCCGCAGCGCGAAGAACTCCTGGAGCCACGGCACCACCAGCACCAGCAGGAACCCCAGGCCCATCGTCGCCACCAGCGCGATCCGCCACCAGGTGTAGGGCCGGGCGATGATGGCCAGCACCCACATCGAGATCAGGAACAGCGTCAGCGTGGCGACGCTCGTCTCCGCGGGCAGGGTGTCCTCGCCCGTGTAGTGATGACGGGCGATCAGATAGGTCGTGAAGGTCGCCACCGCCGCCACCAGCCCGCCCGGGATGGCGTACCGCATGACCCGCCGCACGAAGTGCGGTTTCGCGCGCTCCTTGTTGGGCGCGAGGGCCAGGAAGAAGGCCGGGACGCCGATGGTGAGCGTGGACAGCAGCGTCAGATGGCGCGGCAGGAACGGATACTCCACCTGCCAGAACACCACCATCAGCGCGAGCAGCACCGAGTAGACCGTCTTCACGAGGAACAACGTCGCCACGCGCGTGATGTTGCCGATGACCCGGCGCCCCTCCGCCACCACCGACGGCAGTGTCGCGAAGCTGTTGTTGAGCAGCACGATCTGGGCGACGGCCCGGGTCGCCTCCGATCCCGAGCCCATCGCCACGCCGATGTCGGCGTCCTTCAGGGCCAGCACGTCGTTCACCCCGTCGCCGGTCATGGCGACGGTGTGGCCGTGCGACTGGAGCGCGCCCACCATGTCCCGCTTCTGCTGCGGGGTTACCCGCCCGAACACCGTGGCCTCGTCGATGGCCGTCGCCATGCCGGCCGTGTCGTGGGGCAGCCGGCGGGCGTCGACGGTCGTGCCGGCCAGCCCCAGCTTGCTCGCGACGGCGCCCACCGAGACCGCGTTGTCCCCGGAGATCACCTTGGCGCGGACGTTCTGGTCGGCGAAGTAGCGCAGGGTGTCGGCGGCGTCGGGCCGCAGCCGCTGTTCCAGCACGACGAGCGCGGCGGGCTCGGCCCCTTCGGAGACCTCGGGGTCGTCGAGGTCGCGGCCCGCGCGGGCGAGCAGCAGGACCCGCAGCCCCTGTTCGTTCAGCCGGTCGGTCTCGGCCAGGGACGGATCGTCGTCGGGCAGAAGCACATCGGGTGCGCCCAGCAGCCAGGTGCTGGCCTCGCCGTTGCCCTCGCTGAAGGTGGCGCCGCTGTACTTGCGGGCGGAGGAGAAGGGCAGCGACTCGGTGCAGCGCCAGTCCTCGGCGTCCGGGTAGGCGGCGATGACGGCCTTCAGGGAGGCGTTCGGGCGGGGGTCGGACTCGCCGAGGGCGCCGAGCACCTTGCGTATGTATGCCTCGTCGCCGCCGTTCAGGGGCCGTAGATCGGTGACGTCCATGCCGCCCTCGGTGAGGGTGCCGGTCTTGTCGAGGCAGACGGTGTCGACCCGGGCCAGGCCCTCGATGGCGGGGAGCTCCTGCACCAGGCACTGCTTGCGGCCGAGTCGGATGACGCCGATCGCGAAGGCGACGGAGGTCAGAAGCACCAGCCCCTCCGGGACCATGGGAACGATGCCGCCGACGGTCCGGGCGATCGAGTCGTCGAGCTCGTTGTCCTTGACGAACAGCTGGGTGATGATCAGGCCGGTCGCGGCCGGGATCATCATCCAGGTCACGTACTTGAGGATGGTGGAGATGCCGGAGCGCAGCTCGGAGTGGACGAGGGTGAAGCGCGACGCCTCCTCCGCGAGCTGGGCGGCGTAGGCTTCGCGGCCGACCTTGGTGGCCTGGAAGGCGCCGCCGCCGGCGACGACGAAACTGCCGGAGAGGACCTGGTCGCCGGGCCGTTTGACGACCGGATCGGCCTCACCGGTGAGCAGTGACTCGTCGATCTCCAGGCCGTCGGCCTCGACGCACACCCCGTCCACGACGGCCTTGTCGCCCGGCCCGATCTCTATCAGATCGTCCAGCACGATCTCGGACGTGCTGACCTCGGCGGCGACCCCGTCCCGCCGCACCGTGGGCCGTGCCTCGCCGATCACGGCGAGCGAGTCGAGGGTCTTCTTCGCCCGCCACTCCTGGATGATCCCGATGCCGGTGTTGGCGAGGATGACGAAGCCGAACAGGCTGTCCTGGATCGGCGCGACGAACAGCATGATCAGCCAGAGCACGCCGATGATCGCGTTGAACCGGGTGAAGACGTTGGCGCGGACGATGTCGGTCATCGACCGGCTGCTGCGCACCGGGACGTCGTTGACCTGCCCGCGCGTGACCCGCTCGGCCACTTCGGCCGCGCTCAGCCCGCCCGGCGCCACCGTGACGGGGGCAGGGTGCACAGCGCTGTCCACTTCGGCACCCGCGTCGGTATGCGTCATGCATTCGACGGTACGTGCGGAATTACGGCTTCACCCGCCGAGTGCGCACAAGTTCCGACCTGGGTACGACCGGAACGGCCCGATGTGGTGCCGTGGTTGTACGTCCTCAGTCGGCGGCGGGCGCCTTGGCGTCGTCGTCGCTCGGCTGCTGCGACGCCGCCCGCTTGATGGCGGCGTCGCGCTTGCGGACGTACCAGATGCCGATGAGCCCCAGCCCGCCGCCGGCCAGGCAGGTCCACACCCACCAGGTGTGTCCGTGGTCGTCGAACCAGCCGTAGAAGGGCAGCTGTACGACGAAGAGGACGAACCAGATGATCGTGCCGCCGGTGATGGTGGCGACCACGGGCCCCTCCAGGGGCTCCGGTGCCTCGTGCTTCGGGGTCCACTTCGCCATGGGGGACAGCTTACGAGGCCGCGCTGTCTACGCGCGGAGATGGCCGATCGCGGCTTTATATGTTCATACTGAAACGGTTTGTGTCTGACCACTTCTCTTCGTAGGAACCGCCAAGCATGCCCACCTCGGCCCCCGCCCAGGTCCCCGCCCCTGAACAGCCGGGAGCCGGCCCCGCCTACGGCGCACTCGACCGCTTCTTCAAGATCTCCGAGCGTGGCAGCACGCCGGGTCGCGAAGTCCGCGGCGGTCTCGCCACCTTCTTCGCGATGGCCTACATCATCGTGCTGAACCCGATCATCCTCGGCAGCGCGAAGGACATGTACGGCCACCAGCTGGACAACGGACAGCTGGTCACCGCGACCGCACTGACGGCGGCGTTCACCACGCTGCTGATGGGCGTCATCGGCAATGTGCCGATCGCGCTCGCCGCCGGACTCGGCGTGAACTCGGTCGTCGCCCTCCAGCTGGCGCCCCGGATGTCCTGGCCGGACGCCATGGGCATGGTGGTCCTCGCCGGCTTCGTGGTCATGCTGCTCGTCGCCACCGGACTGCGCGAGCGCGTCATGAACGCCGTGCCCTACGGCCTGCGCAAGGCCATCTCCATCGGTATCGGCCTGTTCATCATGCTGATCGGCCTCGTCGACGCCGGCTTCGTCTCCCGCATCCCGGACGCCGCGCAGACGACCGTCCCGCTCCAGCTCGGCGGCGACGGTCACCTCAACGGCTGGCCGGTCCTCGTCTTCATCCTGGGCGCGCTGCTCACCCTCGCGCTCATCGTGCGCAAGGTCTCCGGCGCGATCCTCATCTCGATCGTGACGATGACCGTGGTCGCCGTCGTCATCGAGGCGATCGCGAACGTGCCGTCCTGGGGCCTCACCACGCCGAAGTGGCCCGGCAACCCTGTCGCGAGCCCCGACTTCGGGCTGATCGGCGAGGTCAGCCTGTTCGGCGGCTTCGACAAGGTCGGCGCGCTGACCGGCATCCTCTTCGTCTTCACCGTCCTGCTGTCCTGCTTCTTCGACGCCATGGGCACGATCATGGGCGTCAGCGACGAGGCGAAGCTGACCGACGCCCAGGGCCAGATGCCGGGCATCAACAGGGTCCTGTTCGTGGACGGCCTCGCCGTCGCCACGGGCGGCGCCAGCTCCTCCTCGGCGACCACCGCCTTCGTGGAGTCCACGGCCGGCGTCGGTGAGGGGGCCCGTACCGGACTCGCGAACGTCGTCACCGGCGCCCTGTTCGGGGCGGCGCTGTTCCTGACGCCGGTGGCCACGATGGTCCCGTCCCAGGCGGCCACCCCGGCCCTGCTCGCGGTCGGCTTCCTGATCCTCGCGAACTCCGTCAAGGAGATCGACTGGGCCGACTACACGATCGCGATCCCGGCCTTCGTGACCATGGTGATGATGCCGTTCACCTACTCGATCACCAACGGCATCGGCATGGGTTTCATCACCTTCGCGGTGCTGCGGCTGGCCGCCGGGCGCGGCCGGGAGGTGCCGGTGGCGATGTATGTGGTGGCGGCGGTCTTCACCTTCTACTACCTGATGCCGGCGCTGGGTCTGACGTGATCCGGCTCAGGTGAGCCCGTAGAACTTCTCCGTCTCTTCCACGGCGGCCTGGAACCGTTCGTCGAAGTCATCGCGGATGAGCGTCCGGACGACATAGTCCTGGACGCTCATTCCCCTTTTCGCCGCATGCTGTCGGAGCCGTTCGAGCAGCTCATGGTCTATTCGCAGGCTGAGCACGCTGGTCCCCATGAACACGAGGGTCGCGGCACTCTTCGGTGCGCTGTGTCACGTTCCGCCGCCGGATCACCCATATGAGTGATGAGGTGGTTCAGTGGTCCGGGTCACGGGCATCTTCGCGCGCATCCGGTGGTCTTTAGCGAGAGTAATGAGTTACGCTAAAGAACATGTCGGACCTTACCCATGGCGACGACGCTGCCGCCGTGAACTCCCTGCGCTCCGCCGTGATGCGACTGTCGCGTCGGCTCAAGCACCAGCGGGTCGACGAGTCGCTGAGCCCCACCGAGATGTCGGTACTGGGCACCCTCTCCCTCTGCGGCAAGGCCACCCCCGGTGAGCTGGCCCGCAAGGAGCACGTACAGCCACCGTCGATGACCAGGATCGTCGCCCTGCTGGAGTCCAAGGGACTGGTCCGCCTGGAGCCGCACCCGGAGGACCGGCGCCAGAAGGTCGTCACGCAGACCGAGCAGGCCGAGGCGATGCTCGAGGAGAGCCGCCGCAAGCGCAACGCCTTCCTGGCCACCCTGGTCGAGGGACTGGACGAGGACGAGTGGGCCAAGCTGCGCGCCGCCGCCCCCGTGCTGGAGAAGCTCGCACACCTGTAGGCACAGCCGTCGCAAGGAGGCGAACCCCTTTGAGTTCGGGACCCGGAGCAGCTTCCGCCCCCGCACCGGACGCCAACGACTCCCCGCACACCCTCGACACCCGCAAGCCCCGCAAGTCCTCGATGTTCAGCTCGCTGCAGGTCCGCAACTACCGGCTGTTCTTCCTCGGCCAGGTCGTCTCCAACACCGGCACCTGGATGCAGCGCATCGCGCAGGACTGGCTGGTGCTCAGCCTCACCGGCTCCGCCACCGCCGTCGGCATAACGACGGCTCTGCAGTTCCTGCCGATGCTGCTGCTCGGCCTCTACGGCGGCGTCCTCGTCGACCGCCTGCCCAAGCGGCCCACGCTGCTCGTCACCCAGACGTCGATGGCCGCCACCGGCATCGCGCTCGCCGTGCTCACCCTCACCGGACACGTCGAGGTCTGGCACGTCTACCTCGCCGCCCTGGCCGTCGGCCTCGCGACGGTCGTCGACAACCCTGCCCGCCAGTCCTTCGTCACCGAGATGGTCGGCCCCGACCAGCTTCAGAACGCGGTCAGCCTGAACTCGGCGAACTTCCAGTCCGCCCGCCTGGTCGGCCCCGCCGTCGCCGGACTGATGATCACCGGCGTCGGCACCGGCTGGGCGTTCCTCGCCAACGGCCTGTCCTTCCTCGCGCCCATCACCGGACTGCTGCTGATGCGGGCGCGTGAGCTCCATGTCGTCCAGCGCGCCCCACGGGCCAAGGGACAGCTTCGGGAGGGGCTGCGCTATGTCGCCGGGCGCCCGGAGCTGATCTGGACCATCACCCTCGCCGGGTTCGTCTCCACCTTCGGCTTCAACTTCCCCGTCTACCTGTCCGCCTTCGCCGACGACGTCTTCCGCGCCGGCGCCGGGTCCTACAGCCTCTTCAACACGCTGATGGCCGTGGGCTCCCTGGCGGGCGCCCTGCTCGCGGCGCGGCGCGGCACGGCCCGGATGCGGGTGCTGATCGTCGGGGCGGTGGCCTTCGGCACCATGGAGATGGTGGCCGCCTTCGTGCCCTCGCTGTGGCTGTTCGCCCTGCTCATGGCGCCCATAGGCATGTTCGGCATGACGGTGAACGTCACCGCCAACAGCAGCATCCAGATGTCCACCGACCCGGCCATGCGGGGCCGTGTGATGGCCCTCTACATGATGGTCTTCATGGGCGGTGCGCCGCTGGGCGCGCCGATCGCCGGCTGGATCACGGACGAGTACGGCGTCCGGGCGGGCCTCGCGGTGGGCGGCGCCATCACCGCCGCCGCGGCCGTCACGATCGCCCTGCTGCTGGCCCGGGTGGGCGGCCTCAGGCTCTCGGTCGGCTGGAACGGCGGCCACCCGCGCATCCGCTTCGTCGCCCGGGCCGACGAGGAGCGGCGGGAGGATCAGCTGGCGGCCGTGGCGTAGCGGCCCGCGGGAGGGGTCGGGCGGCGGTCAGTCACGGGGGAACTCGTCGGTCTTGAGGACGAGGCCGACCGGTGTTCCGGTCAGGTCGATGTCCTCGCCGAAGGAGAAGCCGACGGCGCCGTGGTACTTGCCGTCCTTGGGCAGGGTGTGCAGATGCCACTCGCCGGTGTACGGGTCCACGATCAGGTACACCGGCACCTCGGCCGCGGCGTACACGTCCTTCTTCGGGCCGTAGTCGTTGGCCGAGGTGTCCTTGGAGATCACCTCGGCCACGAATTCGACGTCCTGACAGCGCCAGCGGCCCCTGCCGTCCTTCACCGACCGCTCGGCCATGGCCGCCAGGTCACAGGTGAAGCCGTTCAGATGCCCGGGGAAGTCGATCCGGACCCCGGACGCCAGGCGCTTGCGGGGGTAGTTGGTCCGCAACTGCTCCGCGACACCGAAGGTGATCTCCCAGTGGTTCTGCCGCTGCGACGACATGAAGATGTTCCCCCCGACGATCTCGACCTTCGTTCCCTCGGGGACGGGCATCGTCTCCAGCCACTCGAACAGGACGTCCAGAGTCAGCTCGCCGCTCTGCTCGGCCATCTCGATCCTGTCGTCACGGACGGTCATCGTGGCGTTCCTCCCCGGCCACCGCTCGGTCACGGTCAGCCGCGCAGTACAACGATACGCACGGTGACCGGGTCACGTATGGCTGTGACAGCGAGACTGGACCCATGAGACTCTTCGCCGCCGTGCTGCCACCGAACGACGTGACCCACGAACTGGCCACCGCAGTCGCGGAGTTGCGGAAGCTGCCCGGCGCCGACGAACTGCGCTGGACCGGCCGCCCCGGCTGGCACTTCACCCTCGCCTTCTACGGCGAGGTCGACGACGCCCTCGTCCCCGACCTGTCGGCCCGCCTGGAGCGGGTGGCCCGGCGCACCGCCCCCTTCCCGCTGGCGCTGCGCGGCGGCGGCCAGTTCGGGCACGGGCGAGCCCTGTGGACGGGGGCGGAGGGGGACCTCGCGACCCTGCGGCTGCTGGCGGACCGCAGCGAGGCGGCGGCACGCAAGGCGGGCGTACCGATGGGGGAGCACCGCCGCTACAAGCCCCACCTCACGGTCGCGAGGAGCCGGTCGGCGGTGGACGTACGGCCGTATGTGACGGCGCTCGACGAGTTCCACAGCCGTACCTGGACGGTGGAGGAGCTGGTGCTCGTGCGCAGCAACCTGCCGACGTCCGGAGCGGCGGGCGAACAGCCCCGGTACGAGGCCCTCGCCCGTCGGCCGCTCGGCGGGGCCGGTTAGGCTCGAAGGCGTGGACCCGAAAACCCGGAACCGGATCATGGCCGGTGCGCTTGTGTTGATGTTCGTCGTGGTGGCGCTGGCGGCAGCCCTCGGCAGGTAGTGCCGCGCCCTCCAGCGGCTCGTCGTCCGTACGGAGTTCCGGATTGCCGCATATGACCGTGGTCGGAGTGCGCACTCCGCGAGCGCGGATGATGCTGGTGCTCCGCGGGACGAGGGTTAAGGAGCGGTCCATGCAGAGCGTGCTGTTCAGTGCTGCCGGCAATGAGGTGGCGAAGGTTTCGTACACGGCTCGCCGTCTTGTCGAGCTGGGCTACGGAACCACCAGACCCCTGGGGCTGAGAAAGGAGGGCGGACCTCCGCGGCCGGGCGACCTGGTGCTGGGCCGGGTGACCGAGATCGGCCAGCACCGCTTCCTGGGGCAGGTGCACGGCAAGCGGAACCGACTGTTCGTCGGCGACACGGTCGTGGTGTCCTACGGCGCCCGCTACGCCCCCGACCAGTTCGAGGCCGAGGTGCCGGACGACCTCGGACCTTGCGACCTGGTCGCCGGTGGCGGAATAGCGGGACGGGTCGTGTCCTCCCACTCCAGGATGAAAACCCCCACCCGGCTGGAGCCCCTCGGCCTGGTGACCGACGAGCACGGCGACGTCATCAACCTCGCCCGCCTCGCCCGGCCCGTGGTGCCGGTCCTCGCTCCCCGCCCGCGCACCATCGCCGTACTCGGCACCTCCATGAACGCGGGCAAGACGACCGTGGCCGCCGCCCTCATCCGCGGCCTGAGCCTGGCCGGCCACCGGGTCGGCGCGGCGAAGGTGACCGGCACCGGGGCGCCCGGCGACCCCACGCTGATGGCCGACGCGGGCGCGTCACGCGTCATCGACTTCACCGACCTGGGCTTCCCTTCCACCTACCGGCTGCCGATGCCGCAGGTGATCCGCGTCCTGCGCAGCGCCATCACGGATCTGACGAGCCACCAGGCCGACGCCATCGTCCTGGAGGTCGCCGACGGGATCCTGCAACGGGAGACCGCGGCACTGATGCGCACACCGGAGTTCCGCGCCGGTGTGGACAGCATCGTCTTCGCCGCCGGCGATTCGGTCAGCGCGGTCGCGGGCGTACGGCAGCTGCGCGAGGAAGGGCTTCCCGTCATCGCCCTGAGCGGAGTGCTGACGGCGTCGCCGCTGGCCATGGCCGAAGCGGTGACCGGCGTGGACATCCCGGTGTACGAAGCGGCGGCCCTGGCCGATCCGTCCGTCGCCGGCCGCGTGCTCGCGGGCGCCGTGGGAGCCGTAGGAGCTGTGGGCGGCACGGGTGTCGCGGGCGTCGCGGGTGTCGCGGCGGACGGCCACGGGGCCGGGACCGGGGCCGAGGACGCCGCCCGGCTGACGCAGCACGGCGGGCCGGCGCACGAGCACGGGCGGTTGGTGGAGTACGGCAGCCCTCTGACGGCCGAAACAGTGGCGTGAGGGCGGTCCGCGGGGCCACCGCGGGCCGACGCCGGGTCCGGATGCCGCACACGCTCGGCGGTGTGCGGCGCCGTCTGATGCTCCTGCTGGTGCTCGCCGGGTTCGGGCAGGCGGTCTGCGTGGTCGGCTTCACCCTCCTGGTGCACGGCGCGGCCTACCGCGTCACGCACGGCGCCGAGATCGCGTCCGGCCACCACCGCAACGCCCTCTACACGCATGTCGCCGGGTACGCCCCCACCACCCTGGCCGTGGGACTGGCCATATCGGCCTGCGCGACCGTGCTGCTCAAGGCGGCGGGCGAGCCGCTCGCCGAACGGCTGGCCCAGAGCTATGTGCACAGCGTCAGAATGCGCCTGTTCGACCACATCGCCGGCAGCGAGGCAGGGGGCCCGGACCGGCGCACCGTCGGCGTCACCGTGCTCCGCTTCACCGGCGACGCCTCGGCCCTGCGCCTGTGGATCAGCAAGGGCGTGGCACCGATCCTGGTGGACGGCGTGTTCGTCACCTGCGCACTGGGCGTGCTCACCGTCATCTCGCCGCCCATCGGGGCGCTCTCGGCCGCCCTGATCCTCCTCGCCGCCACCGCCGTCGCCCTGCTCGGACGCCGCCTGCGTGACCGCGTACGCGACACCCGACGGCACAACGGCAGACTCGCCGCGTTCGTCAACGAACGCGTCACCCACACCGCCGTCATGCAGTCCCTGGGGCGGGTCACCCAGGAGCGCCGCGTCATGCGGCGGCGCAGCCGGGACTACGGCCACGCCATGGTGAGCCAAGCCCGCCTCACCGGGGCGATGTCGGCGACGGCCGAGGCATGCGGCATCGGCATCCTGCTGATCGTGGTCACCGTGGGCCTCGTGGCCGGCACCACCTGGGAAGCCCTCGCCGCGCTGCTGACCGTGGCGAACTTCCTCGGCGGGCCCCTGTCGTCGCTGGCCCGCGTGCAGGAACACTGGCAGCACTCGCGCGTCGCGCGCCGGCGCATCGCCGAGATCCTCGACGCACCGGCACCGCTCGGCACACTGCCCGGAGCCGAGCCGCTCGCCGACGGGCCCGGCCGCCTGGAACTCGTGGGGCTCGGCGTCGACGGCGTCCTCGAGGCGTCCGCCGTCGCGGAGCCCGGGCAGCGGATCGTGCTGCAAGGACCCCCCGGCGCCGGAAAGTCACTGCTGCTGCGCCTCATCGCCCGCCTACAGGACCCCGACACCGGCGCGGTGCTGCTCGACGGCCAGAACCTCACCCGGCACGACCCCGAATCGGTGCGCCGGGCCATCAGGCTCACCAGCCCCGAACTGCCCCTGCTGCGCGGCAGCGTGGCCAAGAACCTGCGCCTCGGTGAAGCACCGGAAGTCACCGGGACGGCGAGCGCGGAGCACATGACCGCCCTCGCCGAACTGCTGCCCGGCGGACTGCACACCCGGGTGGGCGAAGGCGGCCACGGCGTCTCCATGGCCGTGCGCTACCAGGTGGCGATGGTACGGGCGCTGCGCAGCGAACCCCGGGTGCTGCTGCTGGACGACGCCAGGTCGGAGGAAGCACTCGGCTCCGACCTGACGCAACGCCTGTTCGAGCGCTATCCGGGCACGGTCATCTACGTCACCGACGAGCCGAGGCTCGCCGCCCGCGCGGACGTGCTGTGGCGCATGGACGACGGCCGTCTGACGGTCCACGAACGAGCCCGACCGGGCGCGGAGCGGGAAAGGGCCTAGGGGGACGGTCACCCGACGGCCCTTTCCCGCTCTCACGACCTCACCAGGCGAACGCCTCCGGCGAAGGCCCCGGCCCCGGGAAGATCTCGTCCAGCTCCGCCAGCAACTCCTCGCTCAGCTCCAGCTCGGCCGCCCGCAGTGCGGACCGCAGCTGGTCGGCGGTGCGGGGGCCGACGATCGGCCCCGTCACGCCGGGGCGGGTGAGCAGCCACGCCAGGGCGACCTCGCCGGGCTCCAGACCGTGCTTGTCCAGCAGGTCCTCGTACGCCTGGATCTTCGCCCGTACGGCCGGGTCGGCGAGGGAGTCGGCGGCCCGCCCGGAGCCGCGCCGCCCGCCCTCGACCTCCTTCTTGAGCACGCCGCCGAGCAGTCCGCCGTGCAGCGGCGACCACGGGATGACACCGAGGCCGTAGTCCTGTGCCGCCGGGACGACCTCCATCTCGGCGCGGCGCTCATAGAGGTTGTACAGGCACTGCTCGCTGACCAGGCCGATCGTCCCGCCCCGCCGGGCGGCGATCTCGTTGGCCTGCGCGATCTTGTACCCGGGGAAGTTGCTGGACCCCACGTACAGGATCTTGCCCTGCTGGACCAGGACGTCGATCGCCTGCCAGATCTCCTCGAACGGCGTGCTGCGGTCGATGTGGTGGAACTGGTAGAGGTCGATGTAGTCGGTCTTCAGCCGCTTGAGCGACGCGTCCACCGCGCGCCGGATGTTCACGGCCGACAGCTTGTCGTGGTTCGGCCACGCCTCGCCGTCCGCGCCCATGTTGCCGTACACCTTGGTGGCGAGGACGACCTTGTCGCGCCGCTCGCCCTTCGCGAACCAGTTGCCGATGATGCTTTCGGTACGGCCTTTGTTCTGGCCCCAGCCGTAGACGTTGGCGGTGTCGCAGAAGTTGATGCCGGCGTCCAGCGCCGCGTCCATGATCGCGTGGCTGTCGGCCTCGTCGGTCTGCGGTCCGAAGTTCATCGTGCCGAGGACCAGTCGGCTGACCTTGAGTCCCGTGCGTCCGAGCTGCGTGTACTTCATGCAGTGCACGCTAGCGACGTGGAGTGCGCTCTAGGCAAGGGCTTCCTGAAGGCGCGTCAGGGTGCCGCGACCGGGGCCGAGGAGTTGTCGTACGACGTGGTGGTACGGCGCACCGGCCGCGTACGTTGATCCAATGGCCCTTCTCGACAAGCTGACCGGCACCAGATACCCCGACAGCGCCACCGCGCCGCTGCCCACCACGGAACTCAGGGCCGCGTTGTTCGCCCTCAACGGTCCGGGCGTGCCCTTCGTCGTGCGGCACGGCACCTCGAAGGAACGCGCCGACCTGGTGGCGGAGTCCAGGATCCCGGAGCTGCGCATGACCATCCGGACGCGGATGAAGCTGGACCCGGCGAAGCGTGAGGTGCGCACCTTCGACGAGCGTTGGGAGGCGTCCTCGCCCGAGGGCGGCCGGCGGTACACGCGGGGGCAGGTGACGGGCGTCTACCGGCAATGGACGTACGAGCGGGGCCCCGACGGCCGCCGCCGACGGGTCGAGACGCTGAGCTTCGACACCAAGCACGTGAAGGACCCGCTGCGAAACACGGTGCTCGCGGCGGGGTGGACCTGGCGCGGGGTGTTCTTCAGGCTCTGAGGGCGTGACGGCGACGTCAGTCGCGGGGGAAGCCGTCGGTCTTGAGCGCGAGGTCGGCGACGGTGCCGGTCAGGTCGACGTCGGTGCCGAAGTCCACGGGAGTCCTGCGCTGGTGGTCGGCGTCCTTGGGCTCGGTGTAGACGTAGCATCGCCCCTGGTACGGGTCGGCGATGAGGTGGACCGGGACTTCGGCGGTCGCATAGGCCCTCTTCTTCGGGCCGTAGGACGGTCATCGTGGCGCTCCTCCCCGGCTGCCCCACGGACCTGTGCAGCCGCGCAGTACGACGATACGTACAGCGTCCGCGGCACGGAGAGGAAGCTCACCTGCGACGGCCTCGCCACCAGGTCGTCCTGTCCCCCCAGAGGTCAGGCGGCCTCGTACGGCTCGCCCACCCCCCAAGCCTGGTGCATCGCCTCCGCGAACGCCTCCGCGATCCGGTGTTCGCCGGTCGCGTTGGGGTGGGTGCCGTCGTAGGTGTCGAGGTGGATGTCGTACGACGGGGGCGGGGAGGCCAGCAGGAGGGGTGAGCGGGGCTCGTCGAGGTCGGCGACCGCCTTGGCGAGGAGCTCGTTGAAGCGGGCGACCTCGGTGGCGAAGGGGGCGTCCGTCTCGGCGCGGACGTTCGGGATCACCGGCAGGACGACGATGCGGACCCGTGGGTTCGCCGAGCGTGCCTCGGTCACGAACGCCCTTGCGTTCTGTGCCGTTTGCTCCGCGTTCGTGTAGAAACCCAGGTCGATCAGGCCCAGCGACACCAGCAGCACATCGGCCCGGCACGAGCGCACCGCCTCGCCGATCAGCGGCACCATGTGCAGCCAGCCCTCGCCCCAGCCGGCCAGATGGGCGCGCGGGAAGGCCGGGTCGGCGTCGGCGTACTCGTACGACGTGGGCGCGTCCGTGGCCTTGTCGTACAGCGTCTCGCGCGGGCCGACGAGGGCGAAGGAGCCGCCGTACGTCTCACGCAGGTGCTGCCACATGCGGTAGCGCCACGTGTGTTCGCCGGCGCTGCCGATGGTCATGGAGTCGCCGACGGGCATGAACCTGAGCATCCGCTCATGATGGACGATCGCTACCCAGGGGTAGGGACCGGTGGCGTGTGAACCCGGACACGCCCCCGCGTGATCGTCCGCCGCCCTCCCCGTCTCCGGAACACCGGGGCGGATGGCAGGCTTGGGGCATGCGCCGACCGCTCGCCATACTCGCCGGGGTCCTGCTCACCGGTGCGCTCACGCTGCCCGCCTCCGCCGCCGACGGCGACGAGGACTTCACGATCAAGGACCCGCGGATCACCGAGTCCAGCGGCCTCGCCGCCTCGCGTCAGCACAAGGGCATCTACTGGACGCACAACGACCAGGACAAGGGCGCCTTCCTGTACGCCGTCGACAGCAGCACCGGTGAGACGGTCGCGACGATCACCCTGACGGGCGTGGGCACCCCGCGTGACGTGGAGGCCGTCTCCATGGGGCCGGACAACCAGCTCTACGTCGGCGACATCGGCGACAACGACGGTGTGGAGTGGCCCTATGTGTGGATCTACCGCCTGCCCGAGCCCAAGACCCTCAAGGATCAGACCGTCCGCGCCACGCAGTACGTCGTGAAGTACTCCGACGGGCCGCGCGACGCCGAGTCGCTCGTCGTCCACCCGAAGACCGGCCGTGTCTACATCATCGACAAGCAGGAGGACGGCGGGCATCTGTACGAGGCCCCGGCCGAGCTCTCCGCCTCGGGCACGAACGTCTTCAAGCCCATCACCCCGGTCGACCTGTGGGCCACGGACGCCGCCTTCTCGCCGGACGGCCGCACGCTCGCCGTACGCGGTTACTTCGGCGGCATCGCGTACGACTGGAACGGCGGCGAACTTAAGCGGCTCGGGCGCATCAGCGTGCCCCTCGGGCAGGGCGAGTCCGCCACCTACTCCGCCGACGGGACCAAGCTCCTGCTCGGCAGCGAGGGCGCCGGCAGCGCCGTGATCGCCAACGACGCCCCCGAGGCCGGCGGGGCGTCCGACTCGTCCTCCGGCAGCGGGAGTTCGGCCTCCTCGGACGGCGACGGCGACGGCGGCACGAGCGGTGACCTCAAGGTCGGCGCGGTCGCGGTCGTGGTCGGCTGTGTCCTGGTCCTCGGTCTGCGGCGGCTGTTGCGGAGGGGATGAGGGATCGACGGGGACGAGGGGTCGAGGGGTGGGGGAGGATGAGGGGGCGAGGGGGGCGTGACGCCGGTTTGGTGAAGCGGGTGCTCGGGTGGGGCTGCGGGGGCGTCCTCGCCGTGGTCATGGGCTTGTGGTGCGTCACCGCGAGCGCCGACCTCGCGTTGGCCGCGGGGATCTACGGCACGCCGGGCACCTACGAGGTGGAGCGCTGCTTCGACACCGACTCCAGCCGCAAGAACTCCGACTACGACTGCCACGGCGACTTCACGCCGGACGCCGGGGGCGCCGGGGACGCCGTCGCCGTTCACCTGGAGAGCACCGGGCACGACTATCCGGACGGCACCCGCTTCGACGCGCGCCAGGGCATCGAGGCGCAGACAATCCAACGGACCGGTATCTGGGGCTTCTTGGGCGAGCTCTGGCAGGTCGCGCTCTGCGTGGTCGTCCTGGCCGTCCTCGCGTACCAGGCGGTCAAGCCGCGCGGGAACGGCGGGCGCCCTGCGGAACGCCGCCGGGAGCCCTCACGGCGCCAGAAGGTGGCCGACCGTTTCGGCTACGCCGTCCTGGTCGCCCTCCCTGTGGGCATCCTGAGCTGGATCGCCATGCTCATGGAGCCGACGCCCTGGAGGTAGTGATCACGAGCGCGTGTCACGGCACCGGCCGCCTTCTCGCCGTCAGTCGGCCGTCGTCTGCGGGTCCGTGCCCGCGCGCCGGGTGACCAGGGCCTCCAGCCCGTCCAGGATCCGCTGCAATCCGAACCCGAAGTGGTCGAAGTCGGAGCCCCAGGTGTTCTCGTCGAGGGAGGCGAGGAGCGGGTAGCGGCCGGAGGCCATGATCTTCTCCAGCATCGGGCTCTGGGCCTGCCAGAACTCCGTGTCCGTCAGGCCCGTGCTGCGCTCCGCCTCCTGAGCGTACAGCTGGGTGCGCGCGGCCCCGACGACATAGGCGTCGACCATGATGATCGCCGAGATCAGCTCGCGGTCGGCCAGGCCCATGGGTTTGATGCGGGCGAGCACTTTCTCCATGCCGTCGAACGCGCTCGGGCCGAGGATCGGGCGGGACTGGTTGACCTGGAGCAGCCAGGGGTGACGCCGGTACAGGTCGAGGGTCGCGTGGCCCATGGCCTCCAGCGCCGAACGCCAGCCGCCGTCGCCGAGGTCGGCCGGGTTCTCGGAGGCGCGCTGGACGCGGTCCAGCATCAGGTCCAGCAGCTCGGCCTTGCCGGGGACGTACCGGTACAGCGACATCGTGCCGGTGCCCAGCTCGGTGGCCACGCGGCGCATGGACACCGACTCCAGGCCCTCGGCGTCCGCGACCCGGACGGCCGCTTCCACGATCTGGTCCAGGGTGAGCGTCGGCTTGGGGCCGCGGCTGGGACGGCGGCCAGTCTCCCAGAGGAGTTCCAGCCTGCGGGCGATGTCGCCGCTCCCGCTGGTCTCCGTGCCCGTGCCGCCGGTGTCCCTGTCGCCCTTGCCCCTCGTCATGCGGTCAGCTTAAGTCCTTCCGGAAAAAACGAGTACACTGTACGCGCAATAGGGTACGGTGTACTCAGTTAAGGAAAGGGGGACCCATGGGGGACGACGGATACGCGGTCCGGGCCGAGGGCCTGGAGAAGCGGTACGGCGACAAGCGTGCGCTCGACGGCTTCGACCTCACGGTCCGCGAAGGCACCGTGCACGGCCTGCTCGGCCCGAACGGCGCCGGTAAGACGACCGCCGTACGCATCCTGTCGACGCTGCTCAAGCTCGACGGCGGCCGGGCGGTCGTGGCCGGGGTCGACGTGGCCCGGCAGCCGCGCGAGGCCCGCGCACGCATCGGCCTCACCGGGCAGTACGCCGCCGTGGACGAGGTGCTCACCGGCCGGCAGAACCTGGAGATGTTCGGCCGGCTGTTCCACCTCGGCGGCAAGCGGGCGAAGCTGCGCGCCACCGAGCTGCTGGAGCAGTTCGACCTGACCGGCGCCGCCGACAAGGGCGTCGGCAAGTACAGCGGCGGCATGCGGCGCCGGCTCGACCTCGCCGCCTCGATGATCCTCGCCCCGGCCGTCCTCTTCCTCGACGAGCCGACCACGGGACTCGACCCGCGCAGTCGCGGCGAAGTCTGGGAATCGGTGCGGGGGTTGGTGGCGGGCGGCACGACCGTACTGCTGACCACCCAGTATCTGGAGGAGGCCGACAAGCTGGCCTCGCGCATCACCGTCATCGACCAGGGCCGGGCCATCGCCGACGACACCCCGGACGGGCTGAAGAACCTCGTCGGCGGCGACCGTGTCGAGGTCGTCGTCGCCGAGCGGTCCGACATCCCGCGGGTCGTGAAGGTCGTCGCCCGGGTCTCGGACGGCGAACCCGAGGCCGACGAGACGGAGTTGCGCGTGCACGCCCCCGTCGTCGACCGGGTCGCCGCCCTGACCGAGGTGGCCCGCACACTCCAGGACGAGGGCGTTCCGGTCGAGGACATCGGACTGCGCAGGCCCAGCCTCGACGACGTGTTCCTGAGCCTGACCGGCCACCGCACCGAGAAGACCGAGAAGGAGGCCGTCGTATGACCGCCGTGGACCTCACCGCCCCGCCCGTGCACGGCCGCCTGTACTGGACCCTCGCCGACGTCTGGAACATGGTCCGCCGCGGCCTGACCCATTACCGGCGCCAACCGGTCAACATCGCCTGGCAGCTGGGCTTCCCGATCCTGTCCGTCCTGCTCTACGGCTATGTCTTCGGCAGCGCCATGAAGGTACCCGGCGGTGGCGACTACAAGGACTTCCTGATGCCGGGCATGTTCGTGATGACGATGGCGTTCGGCTTCATCAACACCGCCACGCTGGTCGTCCACGACTCCACCAAGGGCGTCATCGACCGGTTCCGCTCCATGCCGATGGCCTCGTCCGCGGTGGTCGCCGGGCGCGGGATCACCGATCTGCTCGCCGCCTGCGCCGAGTTGGCGATCATGATGCTGACGGCCTTCGCGATGGGCTGGCGCCCGGACGGCGGGCTCGGTCTGCTGGGCGCCTTCGGACTGCTGCTGTGGCTGCGGTTCGCGCTGATCTGGATCGGCGTGTGGCTGGGCCTGATGGTGCCCAACCCGGAGGCCGCGGGCGGTCTGTTCGCGGTCGCCTTCCCGCTGACGATGATCTCCAGCATCTTCGTCGCGCCCCAGCTGATGCCGGACTGGCTGGGCTGGGTGGCGGCCTGGAACCCCATCTCCTCCACGGCCGCGGCCAGCCGCGAGCTGTTCGGGGTGCCGGGCGGGGTCGTGGCCGGGGACTCCTGGGTCGAGCAGCACGCGCTGCTGATGGCCGGGGTGTGGCCGGTGATCCTCACGGCGATCTTCCTGCCGCTCGCGGTGCGGCGCTTCCAGAAGCTGAGTCGGTGACCGTCGTGGCGCCGTGACCCGTGGGCCGTACGGCTGCGTGACACGCGGTGCACCCGGCGCCTGCCTGCGGACGGGCGGGCGGGCGCCGGGTGAAGGTCCGGTCTGTCCTGCATGGCCCTGTCTGGTCTTGTCTCGTCAATTCCGCACATACAGGCGCCAGTTATGTCCAAGCGTGTCATTCTCAACGGATGGATTATCGGATGTTCGCCGATCCGGACGCCGAGGCGAGCGGCGCGATCCCGGTGCATGTACCCGAGGGAACCTCTCAGGCGCATGCCGCCGCCGTGATCGAGGACGTGCTGCTCAGAGCTCCGGATGCCGAGACGGTGTCGTTGGTGGTCGACGGCCGGGCCGTGGTGCTGACGTCCCGGTCCTTTCTGACCCGCACCTTCGGCGTGTCGGTTCAGGTGAGGGGCACGGGCGAGGGCGACGGCGGCAGCCTGCCCGGTGCGTCGACCCAGTACCTCGCCCTGCACTACCGGTGCCCCGAGCCCGGCTGCCCCGGCGAGGGATTCGGCGCCTTCCACGACGACCGGTTCCGGCCGGCCTGTCCCGGCTGCGGTCATGCGATGGAGCTCGTCGGGTGAGGCCGGGGGACCTGCTGAAACCACCTCAAGAGGTCCTCACCGCACGGTTCTTCGTGGTCGGCTATCTGCCCACGTGCGCAGCCGCCCTGTACCTGCTGGCCCTCATCTGGGCCGGAGCGCCCGGAGCGGGGCTGGACTTCAGCGCCTCCTGGGACACCGCGGCCCAGCTGGGGGCCGGGGAAATCCTCGGCATCCTCCTCGGGATCCTGCTCGTGGCGCTGCTCGCCGCCCCGCTGCAACTCCCCCTGGTCCGTCTTCTGGAGGGCGGCTGGCCGCGCCGGCTGGGCTCCGGACTCGCCCGGCGACGGCAGCTCGTACGGAAGCGGCGGATGTCGGACAGGGCCGTGCTGAACCGCCCCGCGTCCGGCGGCGACCCTGCGCAGGAGGACGTTCAGCGGGCGGGGGCGGCGGCATCGGCGCTGCACCGCTGCTTTCCGGCGCCGGACCATCTCGTACGGCCGACGGCGCTGGGCAATGTGCTCGCGGCCATGGAGGACACCGCGGGACGGGCGTACGGACTCGACGCCGTAGTGGCCTGGCCACGTCTGTACCCGCTGCTCGACGACCGGATGCGAGCCGTCGTCGACGACCGGCGCAACGCACTGGACACCGCGGTCCGGATGGCCGCGACCGGCGCGCTCACGGCCGTGTTCGCCACCGCGCTGCTGTCACGGTCCGGGTGGTGGCTGTGCCTGGCGCTGCTGCCGGCGGCGCTCGCCGTGCTCGCGTACTCCGGAGCGGTGCAGGCCGCCCTCGGTTATGCCGAGACCGTGCACGCGGCCGTCGACCTGCACCGCTTCACACTCCTGACGGCACTGCGTCTGCCGCTGCCCGCCGACCGGGCGGCGGAGCGTGCCGTGAACCGGGCGCTGTGTGACGAGTGGCGTCAGAACGTGCCGTTCTCGCCCACCTACCAGCACCCATCCGACGGGGAGCAGGGGACATGACCGGTGAAGCCGAGGGTCCGCTGGACCGCTTGAAGGACCGTACCGACCGCTATCGGCAGCAGGGGGACCCCCGGACGGTCCTGGATCCGCAGGCGCTGGAGGAGGCCGACGCCGTGCTGCGGGCGTATCGGACGGACGACGGCGGGCCGGGCACGTCGGTCGCGCTGGACCCGTACGCCGCCTACGTCCTGGGGCTCTTCCACTGGTGCCGTCATCTGGCGCTGCCCGAACGGGACCAGGGGCCCGACCTCCGGCAGGCCCTGGCCCTGTTCGCGCCGTTCGCCGAGGCCGCCCCGGAGGTCGTACCGCCGGAGGCCCTGGACCTGCTCGGGGCGTCCGCCGAGACCCCGGACACCTTGCTGAACGAAGTCCGCAGGCGAGTCGACCTCTACCGCAACCACGGCGACCCGTCAGGGCTGGTGGACGATCGAGGTCCGTCCCTGGTACGGCGCCTGGTGATGACCGTCGCGGACACCGACGGGATTCCCTACCCGGTCGCCCATGCCATGGCCCTCTTCCACTGGTACCGCCATCTCGCCGTCCACGACGAGGAGGACCACGCGGCCGACCTCGACGAAGCCGTCCGGCTCTTCCGGTGGATCGAGACGGTCGACGCGGACCAGCTGCCCGACGAACTCTGGCCGCTCACCGCAGCGGAGCCGGTGGTGGCACGGCGGGCCCACCGGGCCATGGCCGCACTGTCCTGGGCCTGCGACCTGCCGAGCGTCGACGAGGCGATCACGTTGCTGGCCCGCGCGGCCGACGCACTGCCACCGGACCACGTCAGCCGTGGCGTGCTGATGGCCAAACAGGGCGTCGCCCATCAGCGGCGTTTCGTTCACACCGGGGACCTCTCCGACCTCACCGGTGCCGTCGAGGCGGGTCGCCGAGCACTGGACGCCCTGCCTGCGGACCACCGCGACCGCCCCCGCTATCTGTCCAACGCGGCGGGCGCCCATCTCAACCGCTGGCAGATGGAACCGGACCCCGACCCGGCCGACCTCGAGGCGGCGGTGGCCCTGGGCGAGGAAGCCGTACGGTGCCTGCCGCCCGCGTATGTCTTCCGCGGGGCGGTCACGGCCAACCTGGCCGGTGCTCTGATGGCCCGCTTCGAGCGCGCCGAGCATCCCGAGCCCGCCGACCTCGAGAGGGCGATCGCGCTCGGACGGGAGGGGCTGACCGATCCGGGGTACAGCGCCGAACGCCACTCCGTCCTGCACAATCTCGCCCGGATGCTGCGCGTTCGATTCGAGAGGCAGGGTGAGCGCGGCGACCTGGAGGAGTCCCTGCGCTACGCCGACGAGGCGGTCGCCCGGTGCGCGCAGCGGGACCCGGGTCAGCTCGCCGAGTTCCTGGCGGAGTCGGCGTGGATCCGGTACCTGACCTACGAGGCCGGTCAGGACCTCGCGGACCTCGACGCGGCACTCGACGCCCTGAGGGAGGCGAGTGCGGGGACCCGGCGGAGTCACCCGAGGTATCCCGACCGGGTGGTCAAGCTGTGGGTCCTCACCTCGGAGCGCTATCGCCGCACCAAGACCGAGGAGGACATGGCCGCGGCGATCGAGGCCGGCCGGGGCGCGGTGTCCCTGGCCGAGGGATCCGGCACCGGCAGGGCGGACCTCAGCGGGGCGACGCTGCGGCGCTCCCTCGCCCTGCTGCTGTCCATCCGCTTCGACCGCACCTCGGACCTCGACGCGCTGAACGAGGCGATCACGCTGCTCCGGGCCGCTGTCGCCGAGGAGCCCGAGGCCGAGTTCCTGATGAACCTCAGCACCGATCTGCGCAGCAGGGCCCGCGTCGAAGGCGCACCCGGCGACTGGAAGGAGGCCGTCGAGCTCGGGCGCGCGGCCCTCGAAGCGGCCCCCGACGGGCATCCGGAACACCATGAGGTGCTCTCCCAGCTCTGCGCGACGCTGCGAGAGCGCTACGAGGCGCTCGGGGCACCGGCCGACCTCGAGGAGGCCGTCGGTCTCGGCCGGGCCGCGGTGGCGGCGACGGACCCGTCGCAGCCCGCTCCAGGGCCGTACGGTCGGGCGCTGTCCCATCTGGCGGGTGCCTTGGTGCAGCGGTTCATGAGCTCGGGGGACCGGGCGGACCTCGACGACGCGGTGGCCCAGGCGCGGCTCGCGGTGGAACGGTCCGACCAGGACAGGGACGAGTACGCGGCGGCGATGATGATCCTCGCCGGTGCCGTGGGCACGAGGTACGAGCGACGCGGCGCCGCCGCCGACCTCGACGAGACCATCGAATTCGCGCAGCGGTCCGCCGACCTGACCGAGCCGGGCTCGCCATGGCGCGGCGGACGCCTGAACAACCTGTCGATCGCGCTGCGCGCCCGGCACCGGCGCACGTTCGACGACGAGGACCTGGAGCGGGCCATCGCGACCGCCCGGGAGGCGGTCGACGCGACCCCGGTGGGGCACTCCCAGCGCGGCGGCTACCTGAACTCCCTCGCCTACGCCCTGCATCAACGGCACCTGCACGACGGCCGGCGGGCGGACGCGGACCAGGCGGTGGAGTCCTCCCTGGCCGCGGTCGAAGCGACCGGGCCCAAGGACCCCAGGCGGGCCTCCTACCTGAACAACCTCGGTGTCCACCTCGTCGCCAGGGCCGACGAAGCAGCCGGCGAGGCAGCCGACGACACCGCGGCGCAGGACCTGTCCAGGGCGGTCGGCCACTATGAGCAAGGTCTGGAACTCGCCGCGGACGACAGCCAGGACCGGTTCCATCTGCTGGTCAACCTGGGCAACGCGCACCGGCGCCGGTACGAGTGGACTGGGCGGCGCGCCGAAGCCCTCGAGGCCATCGACAGCTGGCGTCAGGTGGCCGGTCATCCCGCGGCACCGGCCTGGCCCAGGCTGGCCTCCGCCCGGCAGTGGGGCCAGATCGCGGCCGGCCTGGGCGACCAGCACGAGTCGGCGCTGAGCGGCTACGCCACCGCCGTGGCCCAGCTGCCGCTGCTCGCCTGGCACGGGCTCGGCCGCGGCGACCGGGAGCAACTGCTGACCCAGGCCCGTGGACTGGCCGCGGACGCGGCTGCCGCGGCGATCGCCGCCGACCGGCCGGACCTCGCCCTCGAACTGCTGGAACAGGGACGCGGAGTGATCTGGTCGCAGATCCTCGACGTCCGGTCCGATCTCGCCGAGCTGCACGCGACCGCGCCTGACCTCGCGAGGGAACTGGACACGGTCCGCCTGGAACTGGACCGCCCGGCGGAGTCGCTGCTCGGGGAGTCCGTGCCGGTCCCGGCGGACCACAGGATGCGGCTGGCGGAACGCTGGGACACCTTGGTCGAGCAGGTCCGGTCCCTGCCCGACTTCGAGACGTTCCTGAAGCCGTTGTCCGCGTCGGCACTGTGCGCGGCCCTCGGGGACGGTCCTGTCGTGGTGGTCAACGTCAGCGGCCTGCGCTGTGACGCGCTGCTGGTCGCGGCGGGCTCGGTGCGGAGCGTGCCGCTGACCGGACTCAGCGGCGCCGAGGCGGGGGAGCGGGCCAACGCCTATCTGGCGGCCCTCATCGCATTCGCCGGCGGGCGGCGCGGCCTCGCGGAGCAGGTCGGCCTGGAGCAGGCGGTGGACGAGCTGTTGCGCTGGCTGTGGGACACGGTCGCCGCTCCCGTACTCGACGCACTCGACGCACACGGCCCGCTCGGCGGGACACCCGAGGCCCTGCCCCGGGTGTGGTGGTACCCCACCGGACCGCTGACCCTGCTGCCGCTGCACGCCGCGGGACACCACCAGGAGAACGCCGGACGCACCGTACTCGACCGGGTCGTGTCGTCGTACGCTCCGACGCTCAAGGTGCTGAGCGGCAGCCGGACGAGACCGGAACCCCAGACCGGGCCGGCACCCCGGACCGGGCCGGGCACCCCGGACGACGCCGCGCGCCTGCTTCTCGTCACCTTGGCGGCCACCCCCGGCCTGCCGAACCTGCCCAACGTCCAGGCCGAGAGCACCGCCCTCACCGCGCTGTTACCCGGACGGTGCACCGAGCTCACGGGCCCGCGGGCGACCTGCCGGGCCGTCGGGGACGCGTTGCCGGAGCATGCCTGGGTGCACTTCAGCTGCCATGGCGGCCAGAACCTCAGGGATCCCTCCCAAGGGGGTGTGCACCTCCACGACGGCATGCTGACGGTGGAGGAACTCACCTCCGTCCGGCACGGCCGCGGTGAACTGGCCTTCCTGTCCGCCTGCCAGACCGCGCTGGGCGGCTTGGACAACCTCGACGAGGCCATCACCCTCACCTCCGCGCTCCAGCACGCCGGATGGCGGCATGTGGTGGGCACCTTGTGGTCGGTGGGGGACGCGGCAGCGGCGATGATCAGCACCGCCACCTACCGGCAGCTCGTGCGCGACGGCCGGGTCGACGCGGACGACATCGCCCGGGTGCTCCACCGGGTGACCCTGGCCATGCGGGACGAGCTGCCCCAACGCCCGTCCGTCTGGGCGCCGTTCGTCCATGTCGGACCATGAGGAGCGGACGCGCTGCACGGCAAAGGGCGCCCGGGTGTTCGCCGGGCGCCCTTCGGGATCGTGGTCGAAGCCGCTTCGCCGCTTACAGCTTCTCGATCACGTAGTCGACGCACTTCGTCAGCGCCTCGATGTCCGCCGGGTCGATCGCCGGGAACATCGCGACCCGCAGCTGGTTGCGGCCGAGCTTGCGGTAGGGCTCGGTGTCGACGATGCCGTTGGCGCGCAGGACCTTGGCGACGGCGGCGGCGTCGACCTCGTCCGTGAAGTCGATCGTGCCGATGACCGCGGAGCGCTTGGCCGGGTCGGTGACGAACGGGTTGGCGTACTTGATGTCCTCGGCCCACCCGTACAGGGTGCGGGCGGAGGTGGCCGTGCGGCGGACCGCCCAGTCCAGGCCACCCTGGCCGTTGATCCACTCCAGCTGCTGGTTGAGCAGGAAGAGGGTGGACAGGGCCGGGGTGTTGTACGTCTGGTTCTTGCGGGAGTTGTCGATCGCCGTGGGAAGGCTGAAGAACTCCGGGATGTGGCGGCCGGACGCGTGGACGCGCTCGGCGCGCTCGATCGCCGCCGGGGAGAAGACGCCGATCCACAGGCCGCCGTCGGAGGCGAAGGACTTCTGCGGGGCGAAGTAGTAGACGTCCGTCTCGGAGACGTCGACCGGCAGACCGCCGGCGCCGGAGGTGGCGTCGACCAGGACCAGCGCGCCCTCGTCGGCACCGGCCACGCGCTTGATCGGCATGGCGACGCCGGTGGAGGTCTCGTTGTGCGTGAAGGCGTAGACGTCGACGCCCGCCGCGGCCTCCGGCTCGGGGTGGGTGCCGGGGTCGGAGGCGATGACGTCCGGCTCGGCGAGCCAGGGGGCGAGCTTGGCGGCCTTGGCGAACTTGGAACTGAACTCACCGAACGTGAGGTGCTGCGACTTGTTCTCGATCAGGCCGTGCGTCGCGATGTCCCAGAACGCCGTCGAGCCGCCGTTGCCGAGGACGACCTCATAGCCGTCGGGCAGCTGGAACAGCTCGCGGATGCCCTCGCGCACCTGGCCGACCAGGTTCTTGACGGGGGCCTGGCGGTGGGAGGTGCCGAGCAGGGAGGTTCCGGTCGCGGCCAGCGCGTCCAGCGCTTCCGTCCGCACCTTGGAGGGGCCCGCGCCGAAACGTCCGTCGGCGGGCTTGATGTCAGCGGGAATCTGGATCTCAGCCACGGTGGGAGCGTAGCCGTTTCGGGAAACCTGGGTGAAACCTCGTCCGTCGGGTGAGACAGGGCTGTCGTGCCCGTGAGCTGCGGGCCGCCACCCCCGGACCTCCGCTTCGGCCCCGAACGGGCCTTGTCCTCAAACCCCGGACGGGCTGATTGAGTGGACGTATGTCGGAACTTGAGGCGGAGCTGCGCAGGGTCGTCCGGGGCGAGGTCGGGTTCGATGTCACCTCCCGGGCGTTGACGACCATGGACGCGTCCAACTACCGACGCGTCCCGTTGGGTGTGGTCGCACCACATGACGCCGACGACGTCGCCGCCGTGCTGGAGGTGTGCCGGGACCACATGGTGCCGGTCGTGGCACGGGGCGGGGGGACCTCGATCGCGGGACAGGCCACTGGTACCGGCGTCGTCCTGGACTTCACCCGGCACATGAACAGGCTCGTGTCGCTGGACCCGGAGGCCCGCACCGCCGTCGTCCAGCCCGGTCTCGTCCTCGACCGGCTCCAGGAGGCCGCCGCCCCGCACGGGCTCCGCTTCGGACCCGATCCCTCCACCCACAGCCGGTGCACGCTCGGCGGCATGATCGGCAACAACTCCTGCGGCTCGCACTCGGTGGCGTGGGGGACGACCGCGGACAGCGTGCGGGAGCTGGACGTGGTGACCGCGCGCGGGCGCAGGCTGCGGCTGGGGCAGGGGTGGGCCGGCGCCCCGGACGGGCTGCGCGGGCTGGTGGAAGGGGAGCTGTCCCGGCTGCGGACCGCGTTCCCCGAGCTGCCCCGCCGCATCTCCGGATACGCCCTCGACGCCCTGCTGCCCGAGAAGGGTGCCGATGTCGCCCGGTCCTTCTGCGGCAGCGAGGGCACCCTCGGGATTCTCACGGAGGCGGTCGTACGGCTGGTGGAGCCGCCACGCGCGCGTGCCCTCGCCGTGCTGGCCTACGCCGACGAGAGCGCCGCCGCGCAGGCCGCCGCCGGGCTGCTGCCGTACGCGCCGCTGACCGTGGAGGGCATGGCGCAGGACCTGGTGCCGCCGGCGGCCTCGGCCGCGCTGCCCAGGGGCGGGGCCTGGCTGTTCGTGGAGACGGGCGGGGAAACGGACGGGGAGGCACGCGCGCGTGCGGAAGCGATCGTGCGGGCCGCCGACGTTCTGGACGCGCAGGTCGTGACCGACCCGGCCGGGCAGCGCGCCCTGTGGCGCATCCGGGAGGACGCCAGCGGCACGGCGACCCGGATGCCGGACGGCACCGAGGCCTGGCCCGGGTGGGAGGACTGTGCGGTTCCGCCCGAGCGGCTCGGGGCCTATCTGCGGGACTTCCGCGCGCTGCTGAGCGCGCACGGGCTGCGCGGGACGCCGTACGGGCACTTCGGCGACGGCTGCATTCACGTCCGGATCGACTTCGACCTGCTGACGGAGGCGGGTGTCGGCCGTTTCCGGCGCTTCTCGGAGGAGCTCGCCGAGGTCGTCGTGGCGCACGGCGGCTCGCTCTCCGGGGAGCACGGCGACGGGCAGGCACGCGCCGAGCTGCTGCCGAAGATGTACGACGCCGAGACGGTCGCCCTCTTCGAGCGGGCCAAGGGCGTCTGGGACCCCGACGACCTGCTCAACCCGGGGATGCTGGTACGCCCGGCCCCGCTCGACTCCAACCTCCGTTTCTCCGTGCTGCCCCGCGAGCCGGTGGACGTGGCCTTCGGCTACCCGGCCGACGGCGGCGACTTCTCGGCGGCCGTACGGAGATGCGTCGGGGTCGCCAAGTGCCGTACGACGTCGGGGACCGGCTCCGCCGTGATGTGCCCGTCCTTCCGGGTCACCGGGCAGGAGGAGCACTCCACGCGCGGGCGTGCCCGGATGCTGCACGAGATGCTCGCCGGGGAACTGGTGACCGACGGGTGGCGCTCGACCGAAGTGCGCGACGCGCTGGATCTGTGCCTGGCCTGCAAGGGGTGCCGTTCGGACTGTCCGGTCGAGGTCGACATGGCCACCTACAAGGCGGAGTTCTTGCACCACCACTACGAGGGCCGGCGCCGCCCCGCCGCGCACCACAGCATGGGACGGCTCCCGCGGTGGCTTCGCCTGGTGGCGCGTACGCGTACGGCGGCACTGGTGAACGCCCTGGCCGCGATCCGGCCGTTGGCGGCGGCGAAACGGCTCGGAGGGATCGCGCCGGAGCGGGAGATTCCGCGGCTGGCCACGCGGACGTTCAGCCGGTGGTGGGAACGGCGGGGGGCGTCGGCGGGGGACGGTGCGCTGGTCATCCTGTGGCCGGACACCTTCACCGAGCACCTGTCGCCGTCCGTGGGGCAGGCGGCCGTACGGGTCCTGGAGGCGGCCGGGCTGCGGGTGGCGCTGCCGCCCACGGTGCCGCTGCGCAGGCCGCGGGAGGGCGAAGGGGTGACGGTGGCGCTGGATCCGGCATCCCTGCTGCGGGGGCGGGGCCGCGTCTGCTGCGGGCTGACGTACGTCTCGACAGGGCAGCTCGACCGTGCACGCGCGGTGCTGCGGCGCACCCTCGACCTGATGGAACCGGTGCTGGAGACCACCGCCCCGGTCGTCGTGCTGGAGCCGAGCTGTGCGGCGGCGCTCCGCTGCGACCTGCCGGAACTGCTGCACGACGATCCGCGGGCCCGGCGCCTGGCCGACCGTGTCCTGACCTTCGCGGAGACGCTGGAGCGCCTGGCGCCCGACTGGACGCCGCCCCGCGTGGACCGGCCGGCGGTCGGGCAGACCCACTGCCATCAGCACGCGGTCCTGGGCGACGCGGCCGATCGCAGGCTGCGCGAGGCCGCGGGGCTGTCCGGGGAACTGAGTGGCGGCTGCTGCGGCCTCGCGGGCAACTTCGGCTTCGAGAAGGGGCACTTCGGGGTGTCGGTGGCGTGCGCGGAGGAACAGTTGCTGCCGGCGGTGCGGGGAGCGGGGGAGGAGGCCGTGGTGCTCGCGGACGGGTTCTCCTGCCGGACCCAGCTGGCGCAGGTGGGGGACGTCCGGGGGTGGCATCTCGCGGAGGTGCTGGCGCGGGCGTTGGCGGAGGGGGCGGAAGGGGCGGAGGGCGCGGTAGGGGCGGAGGGGGCGGAGAGTGCGGATGGGGCGAGGGATACGAACGGGGCGGGATAGGGGCGAGGCCCCGGAGCGCGGGTGGGGTGAGCCCAGGGTGAGCATCCGGATCGCCGGGCGGGATGAGCCAGGGTGAGCACCCGGATGGCCGGGCGGGACGAGCCAGGGTGAGCAGCCGGATCGCCGGGCTGGTGTCGGACCGCCTCTCACCGCCTGGGATCTATAGCCTGGTGGGCGCATTTGCCCCGTTTCGAAGGAGCCTCGCATGCCCCTCGGCCTCCGGCCCCTCACCCGCGACGAGCACCTCGCCTTCGTCGCCTCGCGCCCGGCCGCCAGCCACACACAGGTGCCCTCCTGGGGTGAGGTGAAGCCGGACTGGCGGGCGGAGAGTCTCGGGTGGTTCGACGAGGAGGGGCGGCTGGTCGGGGCGGGGCTGGTGCTGCTGCGCCCGTTGCCGAGGCTGAAGAAGTACCTGGCCTATCTCCCGGAGGGCCCGCTCATCGACTGGCACGCCCCCGATCTCTGCGAACGCTGGCTGGAACCGATGCTCGCCCACCTCAAGCGGCAGGGGGCCTTCTCGGTCAAGATCGGCCCGCCCGTCGTCGTACGCCGCTGGAGCCCCGAGGCGGTGAAGGAGGCGATCGCCGACCCGGCCGCGCGCCGCCTGCGTGACGCCGAGCCCACGTCGTGCGACACCCGCGCCCTCGACATCGCCGACCGGCTGCGGCAGGCCGGCTGGCGGCAGACCGAGCCGGGCGGCGAGGAGGGCTTCGCGGCCGGACAGCCACGGTACGTCTGCCAGGTTCCCTTCGCCGGGCGGTCGTTGGACGACATCCAGCGCGGCCTCAACCAGCAGTGGCGGCGCAACATCAAGAAGGCCGACAAGGCGGGCGTGAAGGTCGTGCGCGGCGGCTACGACGATCTGCCCGTCTTCCACGCCCTGTACGCGGAGACCGCCGAGCGCGACCGCTTCATCCCGCGCCCCCTGCCCTACTTCCAGCGCATGTGGACCGCGCTCACGGCCGAACACCCCGACCGCATGCGGCTGTATCTCGCCCACCACGACGGCGACGTCCTGGCCGCGGCCACCATGCTGACCGTCGGTGATCACGTCTGGTACTCCTACGGCGCCTCCACCAGCAGAAAGCGGGAGGTACAGCCGAACAACGCCATGCAGTGGCGCATGATGACCGACGCCCACGCGCTCGGCGCCTCCGTCTACGACTTCCGCGGCATCACCGACACCCTGGAGGAGTCCAACCATCTGCTGGGCCTGCTGCGCTTCAAGGTGGGAGCCGGCGGTGAGGCCATCGAGTACCTGGGGGAGTGGGACTTCCCGCTCAACCGGCTGCTGCACAAGGCGTTGGACCTGTACATGACCCGCAGGTGAACCGCGGGCCGGGGCGGTGGCCTCGCGCATCCCGCCTGTCCACATGTCCATACTCCGGGACAGTGGCATTCGGGGTTCACACTCCTGACGAGGTCTACTACCCTGGACTCGGCAGTACAGCACGATGAACACCCCCCGAGTCGAGCCCCTGGAACGCCCGTGAGCACCCCTGACGCCGCCGCCGTGACCTCATCGACCCCCACCCGGGCGGCCGTCTCCGAGTCGACGACAGGTGGTCCGCGTCGCTGGAACTCCCTCGGCCCCGTGGGCCTGGTGCTCGCCGGTGGGATCTCGGTGCAGTTCGGCGGCGCCCTGGCGGTGAGCCTGATGCCGAGGGCCGGGGCGCTCGGCGTGGTGGCGCTGCGGCTGGTGGTGGCGGCGGTCGTCCTGCTGGTGGTCTGCCGGCCCCGGCTGCGCGGCCACTCCCGCACCGACTGGGGCACGGTGATCGTCTTCGGTGTCACCATGGCCGCGATGAACGGCCTCTTCTACCAGTCGGTCGCCCGCATCCCGCTGGGCGCCGCGGTCACCCTGGAGGTCCTCGGGCCCCTCGCCCTGTCCGTCCTGACCTCACGCCGCGCGATCAACATCGTCTGGGCCGGGCTCGCCCTGGGCGGCGTGTTCCTCCTCAGCGGTGGGGGCTTCGACAGCCTCGACCCCATAGGTGTGGCTTTTGCCCTGGCGGCCGGTGCCATGTGGGCGGCCTACATCATCTTCAGCGCCCGCACGGGCCGACGCTTCCCCCAGGCCGACGGTCTCGCCCTGGCGATGGCGGTGGCGGCCGTCCTGTTCGTGCCGCTGGGCGTCGCCGAGTCGGGTACGAAGCTCCTCGACCCGGTGACCCTCGGCCTCGGCGCGGCCGTGGCGATCCTCTCCTCCGTCCTCCCCTACACCCTCGAACTCCTCGCCCTGCGCCGCCTTCCCGCGGCCACCTTCGCGATCCTGATGAGCCTGGAACCGGCGGTCGCCGCGACAGCCGGCTTCCTCGTCCTCGACCAGGCCCTCTCCACCGTCCAGGCCCTGGCGATCGCCCTGGTCATCGCGGCGAGCATGGGCGCGGTCCGGACGCAGGTGGGGCGGGGCAGGGCGAGGGCCTCGAAGCGCGACAAGGGCTAGTCCCGGGGCGAGGTCCTGCGGTGGGGCCCTGGGGTGAGGCCCTGCGGTGGGGCCCTGCGCTGAGGCCCTGAGGGCGAGGCCCTTCGGTGAGGCTCCGGAGACCAGCCGCCGATTAATGCAAGCACGCTTGCTTGTTTTCCTTCGCGCTGCCATGCTCCTCAGCACGCCGCACACCGCCGTGCCCCGAGGGGAGCGCTTCGTGTCCGATCCGACGCCCGTCTTCGACGACCTGCGCGAGGAGAGCGAGGAACTCGACCGGCTCGTGGCCGAGTCGACCCCCGAGCAGTGGGCGCTCGCCACTCCGGCGCCCGGTTGGAGCGTCGCCCACCAGATCGCGCATCTGGCCTGGACGGATCACTCCGCGCTGCTGGCCGTGACGGACGTCGAGGCGTTCCACTCGGTGGTGGAGAAGGCGCTGGTGTCGCCGGGGTCGTTCGTCGACGAGGGGGCCGAGGAGGGGGCGGCGCTGCCGTCCGCCGAGCTGCTGGCGCGGTGGCGGGAGGGGCGGGCCGCGCTGGACCAGGCGTTGCGCGAGGCACCCAAGGGCGCCAAGTTTCCCTGGTACGGCCCACCCATGTCGGCCGCCTCCATGGCCACGGCCCGACTCATGGAGACCTGGGCCCATGGCCTGGATGTCGCCGACGCGCTGGGTGTGGTGCGCACACCCACCGACCGGCTGAGGCATGTGGTGTGGATCGGGGTGCGGACCCGTGACTTCGCCTTCGGAGTGCATGGGCTCCCCGCACCGCAGGACGACTTCCGTGTCGAACTCGTCGCTCCCTCCCAAGAGGTGTGGGCCTTCGGTCCCGAGGACGCCGCGCAACGGGTCACCGGCCCCGCCGTCGACTTCTGCCTGCTGGTCACCCAGCGCGCCCACCGCTCCGATCTCGCCCTGCGCGCCGAAGGCCCGGACGCCGACCGCTGGTTCGACATCGCCCAGGTCTTCGCGGGCCCGCCCGGCGAGGGCCGCGCGCCCAAGAGGGCCGCACGGTGACGCCCGCCGCCCGCCCGCTGCGGATCGGCAACGCCTCCGGCTTCTACGGCGATCGCTTCGACGCCATGCGTGAGATGCTCACCGGCGGCGAACTGGACGTGCTGACCGGCGACTACCTCGCCGAGCTGACCATGCTGATCCTCGGCCGCGACCGGCTGAAGGACCCCGGTGCCGGATATGCCCGCACCTTCCTGCGGCAGCTGGAGGAGTGCCTCGGGCTCGCGCAGGAGCGGGGCGTCAGGATCGTCGCCAACGCGGGCGGACTCAACCCGGCCGGACTGGCGGACGCCGTACGGCGGTTGGCGGACCGGCTCGGTGTGTCCGTGCGCGTAGCCCATGTCGAGGGCGACGACCTCAAGGACCGCTACCCCGACAGCCTCGCCGCCCACGCCTATCTCGGTGGCTTCGGCATCGCGGCCTGTCTGCGCGAGGGCGCCGACGTGGTGGTGACCGGGCGGGTGACCGACGCTGCCCTGGTGACCGGGCCCGCCGCCGCCCACTTCGGCTGGCTGCCCGGCGACCACGACCGGCTCGCGGGTGCCGTCGTCGCCGGACATGTGCTGGAGTGCGGGGCCCAGGCGACCGGCGGCAACTACGCCTTCTTCGACGAGGGCGCCGCCACCCGCCCCGGCTTCCCGCTCGCCGAGCTCCACGAGGACGGCAGCTGTGTCATCACCAAGCACCCGGGTACCGGCGGTCTGGTCGATGTCGGCACGGTGACGGCCCAGCTGCTGTACGAGACGGCGGGCGCCCGGTACGCGGGGCCGGACGTCACGGCCCGGCTGGACACCGTGCGGCTCACCCAGGACGGCCCGGACCGGGTACGGATCGACGGCGTACGGGGCGAGGCGCCGCCACCGACCCTCAAGGTCGGCGTGAACCGCCTCGGCGGCTTCCGCAACGAGGTCGTGTTCGTGCTGACCGGGCTGGACATCGAGGCCAAGGCGGCCTTGGTGCGACAGCAGATGAGCGACGCCTTCGCCAAGGCGCGACCGGCCGAGGTGCGGTGGGACCTGGTGCGCACCGACCGGCCCGACGCCCCGACCGAGGAGACCGCGAGCGCGCTGCTCAGGCTCGTCGTACGGGACCCGGCCCAGGAGAACGTCGGACGGGTGCTGAGCGGGGCGGCGGTGGAGCTGGCGCTCGCCAGCTATCCCGGCTTCCATGTGCTCGCCCCACCCGGAAAGGGCACGCCCCATGGGGTCTTCGAGGGCGTGTACGTCCCCCATGGGGCCGTCGACCATGTGGCCGTCCTCCACGACGGACGCCGGATCCCTGTGCCGCCGGCCCACGACACGCGCGTACTCGACGACGTGCCCGAGCCGCCCCTGCCGGAACCGCCGGTACCCGCGCCCAGGAAGCGTGCCCCCCTCGGCCTCATCGCGGGTGCCCGCAGCGGGGACAAGGGCGGAAACGCCAACGTCGGTGTGTGGGTGCGCACGGACGACGCCTGGCGCTGGCTCGCGCACGAGCTGACGGCGGACCGGTTCCAGGAGCTGATCCCCGAGAGCCGCCGGCTGAAGGTCACCCGGCACGTCCTGCCCGGCCTCCGCGCCCTCAACTTCGTCGTCGAAGGCATTCTCGGCGAGGGCGTCGCCGCCCAGCACCGTTTCGACCCGCAGGCCAAGGCCCTCGGCGAATGGCTGCGCTCCCGACACCTGGACATCCCGGAGAGTCTGCTGTGACCGTCCTGCCGTCCACCCTGGACACCAACGGCCCCGACTACCGGGCGAGCCGCGACACCATGCTCGCCAGGCTCGCCGACCTCGACGCCGAGCACGCCAAGGCCCTCGCGGGCGGCGGGGAGAAGTACGTCGAACGGCATCGGGAGCGCGGCAAACTGCTCGCCCGCGAGCGAATCGAGCTGCTTCTCGACCCCGACACGCCCTTCCTGGAGCTGTCCCCGCTGGCCGCCTGGGGCAGCGACTACACGGTCGGCGCATCCCTCGTCACCGGCATCGGGGTCGTCGAGGGCGTGGAGTGCCTGATCACGGCCAACGACCCGACCGTGCGCGGCGGGGCGAGCAATCCCTGGTCGCTGAAGAAGGCCCTGCGCGCGAACGACATCGCGCTCGCCAACCGGCTGCCCGTCGTCAACCTCGTGGAGTCCGGCGGCGCCGACCTGCCCTCCCAGAAGGAGATCTTCATCCCCGGAGGTGCCATCTTCCGGGATCTGACGCGGTTGTCGGCGGCCGGGATCCCCACCGTCGCGGTCGTCTTCGGCAACTCGACGGCGGGCGGCGCGTATGTGCCCGGCATGTCCGACCACGTGATCATGGTCAAGGAGCGCGCCAAGGTGTTCCTGGGCGGCCCGCCGCTGGTGAAGATGGCGACCGGGGAGGAGAGCGACGACGAGTCGCTGGGCGGCGCGGAGATGCACGCGCGCGTGTCGGGTCTCGCGGACTACTTCGCCGTCGACGAACCGGACGCCCTGCGGCAGGCGCGGCGCGTGGTCGCCCGGCTCAACCACCGCAAGGCGTACCGCGATCCGGGCCCCGCCGAACCCCCCAAGTACGCCGCCGACGAACTCCTCGGCATCGTCCCCGGCGACCTCAAGACGCCCTTCGACCCGCGCGAGGTCATCGCCCGGATCGTCGACGCCTCCGACTTCGACGAGTTCAAGCCGATGTACGGGACGAGCCTGGTCACCGGCTGGGCGGCCCTGCACGGCTATCCGGTCGGAGTGCTGGCGAACGCCCAAGGGGTGCTGTTCAGCGAGGAGTCGCAGAAGGCCGCCCAGTTCATCCAGCTCGCCAACCAGCGCGACATCCCGCTGCTGTTCCTGCACAACACCACCGGCTACATGGTGGGCAGCCAGTACGAGCAGGGCGGCATCATCAAGCACGGCGCGATGATGATCAACGCGGTCAGCAACAGCCGGGTGCCGCATCTCTCCGTCCTCATGGGCGCGTCCTACGGCGCCGGCCACTACGGCATGTGCGGTCGCGCCTACGACCCGCGCTTCCTGTTCGCCTGGCCGAGCGCCAAGTCGGCCGTGATGGGCCCCCAGCAGCTCGCCGGGGTGCTCTCGATCGTGGCCCGGCAGTCGGCCGCCGCGAAGGGGCAGCCGTACGACGAGGATGGCGACGCGGCCCTGCGCGCCATGGTGGAGCAGCAGATCGAGTCGGAGTCGCTGCCGATGTTCCTGTCCGGGCGGCTGTACGACGACGGCGTCATCGACCCGCGCGACACCCGCACCGTCCTCGGCCTGTGCCTGTCCGCCATCCACACCGCGCCGTACGAAGGCGCGCGCGGTGGCTTCGGCGTCTTCCGGATGTGAGGGATCCAGTGATCACTTCTGTGCTTGTCGCCAACCGGGGCGAGATCGCCTGTCGCATCTTCCGCACCTGCGGTGAGTTGGGAATCCGGACGGTCGCCGTGTACTCGGACGCCGACGCGAACGCCCTGCACGCGCGCGTGGCCGACACGGCGGTACGGCTGCCGGGAGCGGCGCCCTCCGCCACGTATCTGGACGGCGACCTGATCGTCAAGGCGGCGGTGGCCGCCGGCGCGGACGCCGTGCACCCCGGCTACGGCTTCCTCTCCGAGAACGCCGACTTCGCGCGCGCCGTCCTCGACGCGGGTCTCGTCTGGATCGGCCCGCCGCCAAAGGCGATCGAGGCGATGGCGTCCAAGACGCGGGCGAAGCAGCTCATGGGGCTCGCACCGCTGGGCGAGGTCACCGAGGCCGACCTTCCCGTGCTCGTCAAGGCGGCGGCGGGCGGCGGCGGGCGGGGCATGCGGGTCGTGCGCCGCCTGGAGGACCTCGACGCCGCCTTGGCCGGCGCCCGTTCCGAGGCCGCCGGTGCCTTCGGTGACGGCGAGGTGTTCGTCGAGCCGTACGTCGAGAACGGCCGTCACGTCGAGGTGCAGATCCTCGCCGACACCCACGGCACGGTCTGGGCCCTCGGCACCCGCGACTGCTCCCTCCAGCGCCGCCACCAGAAGGTGATCGAGGAATCCCCGGCGCCCGGACTCTCCTCACAGCTCACCGGCGAACTGCACGCGCTGGCCGTACGCGCCGCCCGTGCCGTCGACTACGTGGGCGCCGGAACCGTCGAGTTCCTGGTGGCCGACGGCCACGCGCACTTCCTGGAGATGAACACCCGCCTCCAGGTCGAACACCCGGTGACGGAAGCCGTCTTCGGCATCGACCTGGTCGCCGAGCAACTCCGGGTCGCCGAAGGCCAGGCCCTCGGCGACGATCCGCCACGCGCGCGTGGCCATGCGGTCGAGGCCCGCCTCTACGCCGAGGACCCCGCCCGCGACTGGGCCCCGCAGACCGGCACACTGCACCGGTTCACCGTCCCCGAGGGCGTCCGGCTGGACACGGGCTTCACCGATGGTGACGACATCGGCGTCCACTACGACCCGATGCTCGCCAAGCTCGTCGCGTACGCCCCCACGCGCGCGGAGGCGATCCGCAAACTCGCGGGCGCCCTGGAGCGCGCCACGGTCCACGGCCCCGCCACCAACCGCGATCTCCTCGTCCGCTCCCTGCGCCACGAGGAGTTCACGACCGCCCGCATGGACACGGGCTTCTACGACCGCCACCTCACCGCCCTGACCGAATCGGTCCCCGACCCGTATGCGCCCCTGGCCGCCGCCCTCGCCGACGCCCACGGCCGCTCCCGCTTCGGCGGCTGGCGCAATGTGCCGTCACAGCCGCAGGTGAAGCGGTACACGATGGCGGGCGAGGAGATCGAGGTCCGCTACCGCCACACGCGAGGCGGGCCGGACGCGGACGGGGTGCGGGTGGTGCACGCCGACGCGGGCCGGGTCGTACTCGAAGTGGACGGCGTACGACGCGGCTTCGAGGTGGCGCGGTACGGCGACGAGATCCATGTGAACACCACACGCCTGACCGCACTGTCCCGCTTCCCCGACCCGACGGCCCAGCACGCCCCGGGGTCGTTGCTCGCGCCGATGCCGGGGACGGTCGTACGAGTCGCCGACGGGCTGGCCGTAGGAGCGGCTGTGCGGGCCGGAGAGCCCTTGCTGTGGCTGGAGGCGATGAAGATGGAGCACAAGGTCACAGCGCCGGTCACAGGGACGCTCACGGCATTGGACGCTGCGCCCGGCCAGCAGGTGACGGTCGGCGCATTGCTGGCAGTAGTGCAGGAGACCTGAGGAGTCACATGACCACGACCGAAACCGAGGAACACAAGGCCCTCCGCGCAGCGGTGGCCGCCCTCGGCAAACGCCACGGCCGCTCCTACGACCGGGAAGCCCTCTGGTCCGAAGCCGCCAAGCTCGGCTACCTGGGCGTCAACCTCCCCGAGGAACACGGCGGCGGAGGCGGCGGCATCGCCGAACTCTCCATCGTCCTCGAAGAACTCGGCGCCGCCGGCTGCCCCCTGCTCATGATGGTCGTGTCCCCCGCCATCTGCGGCACGGTGATCGCCCGCTTCGGCACGGAAGAACAGAAGCGCCAGTGGCTGCCGGGCCTCGCCGACGGCACGCTCACCATGGCTTTCGGCATCACGGAACCCGACGCCGGCTCCAACTCCCACCGCATCACGACCACGGCCCACCGTGACGGGGCCGACTGGCGGCTGACCGGCCGCAAGGTCTTCATCTCCGGCGTCGACATAGCCGACGCGACCCTCATAGTCGGCCGCACCGAGGACGCCCGCACCGGCAACCTCAAGCCCTGCCTGTTCATCGTCCCGCGCGACGCCGAAGGCTTCGAGCGCCGCCAGATCGACATGGAACTGCAGGCCGCGGAGAAGCAGTTCGAGCTGACCCTCGACGACGTGCGGCTGCCCGCCGACGCGCTCGTCGGCGACGAGGACGCCGGCCTCCTCCAGCTCTTCGCCGGTCTCAACCCCGAACGCATCATGACGGCCGCCTTCGCGATCGGCATGGGCCGCCACGCCCTCGCACGTGCCGTCGAGTACGCCCGTGACCGTACGGTCTGGAAGGCCCCCATCGGCGCCCACCAGGCCATCGCGCACCCCCTCGCGCAGGCGCACATCGACCTGGAACTGGCCCGTCTGATGATGCAGAAAGCGGCCCACCTCTACGACGCCGGGGACGACGTCGGCGCGGGAGAGGCCGCCAACATGGCCAAGTACGCGGCCGGGGAGGCCTGTGTGAAGGCCGTCGACCAGGCCGTGCACACCCTCGGCGGCAACGGCCTCACGCGTGAGTTCGGCCTCGCCTCGTTGATAACCGCCGCGCGCGTGTCTCGTATTGCCCCGGTGAGCCGGGAGATGATTCTCAACTACGTCTCCCACCAGACCCTGGGCCTGCCCAAGTCCTACTGAACGGCAGGTCCGTCGGCACCGTGTCGCGAGGAGGAACCATGTTCCGCAGCGAGTACGCAGACGTCCCGGCCGTAGAACTCCCCATCCACGAGGCCGTGCTGGGCCGCGCCGCCGAGTTCGGGGACACACCCGCGCTCATCGACGGCACGGACGGCACCACCCTCACCTACGAGCAGCTCGACCGCTTCCACCGGCGCGTCGCCGCCGCCCTCGCCGAGGCCGGCGTACGCAAGGGCGACGTCCTCGCCCTGCACAGCCCCAACACGGTGGCCTTCCCCACCGCGTTCTACGCCGCCACGCGCGCGGGGGCGTCCGTCACGACCGTGCACCCGCTCGCCACGCCCGAGGAGTTCGCCAAGCAGCTGAAGGACTCGGCGGCCCGCTGGATCGTCACCGTCTCCCCGCTGCTGGAGACCGCGCGCCGGGCCGCCGAACTCGCGGGCGGCGTACGGGAGATCTTCGTCTGCGACAGCGCGCCGGGACACCGCTCGCTCATCGACATGCTGGCGTCCGCCGCCCCCGAACCACAGGTCGGCATCGACCCCGCCGCGGACATCGCCGCGCTGCCGTACTCCTCGGGCACGACCGGCATCCCCAAGGGGGTGATGCTCACCCACCGCCAGATCGCCACCAACCTCGCCCAGCTGGAGCCCGCCGTCCCGGCCGGCCCCGGCGACCGCATCCTCGCCGTGCTGCCGTTCTTCCACATCTACGGCCTCACCGCCCTGATGAACGCGCCCCTCAGGGTGGGCGCCACCGTCGTCGTCCTGCCCCGTTTCGACCTGGAGACGTTCCTCGCGGCCATCCAGAACCACCGCATCACCGGCCTGTACGTGGCCCCGCCGATCGTCCTGGCCCTCACCAAGCACCCGCTGGTCACGCAGTACGACCTGTCGTCACTGAAGTACATCGTCAGCGCCGCCGCACCCCTGGACGCGAAGCTCGCGACGGCCTGCTCGCAGCGCCTCGGCCTGCCCCCCGTCGGCCAGGCGTACGGCATGACGGAGCTGTCGCCCGGCACCCATGTGGTGCCGCTCGCCGCCATGCGGGACGCCCCCGCCGGGACCGTCGGCAAGCTCATCGCCGGCACCGAGATGCGCATCGTCTCCCTCGACGACCCCGACAAGGACCTCGGCGTCGGCGAGTCCGGCGAGATCCTGATCCGCGGCCCGCAGGTGATGAAGGGCTACCTCGGCCGCCCCGACGCCACCGCCGCGATGATCGACCCCGACGGCTGGCTGCACACCGGCGACGTCGGCCATGTGGACGCCGACGGCTGGCTGTTCGTCGTGGACCGCGTCAAGGAGCTCATCAAGTACAAGGGCTTCCAGGTGGCCCCCGCCGAACTGGAGGCCCTCCTGCTCACCCACCCCGGCATCGCGGACGCCGCGGTGATCGGCGTCTACGACGACGACGGCAACGAAGTCCCGCACGCCTATGTGGTGCGCCGGCCCACCGCCACCGACCTCCCCGAAGGAGAGGTCATGATGTACGTCGCCGAGCGCGTCGCCCCCTACAAGCGGATCCGCCGGGTCACCTTCATCGACGGAGTCCCGCGGGCCGCCTCCGGCAAGATCCTGCGCCGCGAACTGAGGGCGCCCAAGGAGAGCACATGACGTTGATCGGCCGTACCCGCGCGCGTGGCGTCGAGACCCTCGCCCTGGACTCGCCGCACAACCGCAACGCGCTGTCGGCGGCGCTGGTGGGCGAGCTCGCCGACGCGCTGACCGACTGCGGCAAGGACGCCGGCGTCCGCGCGGTCGTCCTCACCCACACCGGCAACACCTTCTCCGCCGGCGCCGACCTGCGCGACCCGCCGGCCCCACAGGCGCTGGTGGCCCTGCTGAGGCAGATCGTCGAACTGCCCAAACCGGTCGTGGCCCGCGTCACCGGCCACGTACGCGCCGGCGGCCTCGGCCTGCTCGCCGCCTGCGACATGTCGGCGGCATCGGGCGGGGCCACCTTCGCCTTCACGGAGGTCCACATCGGCGTCGCCCCCGCGGTGATCTCGCTGCCGCTGCTGCCCCGCACGGACCCTCGCGCGCTGGCCCGCTACTACCTCACCGGCGAGCGCTTCACCGCGCCGGAGGCGGCCCGGATCGGCCTGCTCACGACGCAGGGCGAGGACGTCGACGAGGTGCTGGCTCCCGTCCTCGACGGGCTGCGCAGGGCCTCCCCCGAGGCCCTGGCCGAGACGAAGGCACTGCTCACGGCTAAGGTGCTGGATACCTTCGACCGGGACGCGGCCGACCTGACCGCGCTCTCGGCCCGGCTGTTCTCCTCCGCGCAGGCCCGCGAGGGGATGACGGCCTTCCTCGAACGACGGGATCCGGAATGGGTGGTGTGAGCACGGTCGGCGACCGCGTGGACCGGGCGGACCGCGTGCCCAAACAGGACCGCAGCCGCGCCACTCGGCAGCGTCTTCTGGAAGCCGCCGTGGCCTGCCTCGCCGAACACGGCTGGGCGGGCTCCACGGTCTCCGTCGTCGCCGAACGCGCGGGAGTCTCCCGAGGCGCCGCCCAGCACCACTTCCCGACCCGGGAGGACCTCTTCACGGCGGCCGTCGAGTACGTCGCCGAGGAACGCTCCACGGCCCTGCGCGACCTGTTCCCCGAGGGCGCGGCCGGGGACCGCCGGGCGGTGGTGGCGGCGCTGGTCGATCTCTACACCGGTCCGCTGTTCCGCGCGGCCCTGCACCTGTGGGTGGCCGCGTCGAACGAGGAGCAGCTGCGCCCCCGGGTCACCGAGCTGGAGGCCCGTGTGGGCCGCGAGACCCACCGCATCGCGGTCGACCTGCTGGGCGCGGACGAGTCCGCCCCGGGCGTCCGCGAAACGGTCCAGGGCCTGCTGGACATGGCCCGCGGCCTCGGTCTCGCCAACCTCCTCACCGACGACACGGCCCGCCGCGACCGCGTGGTGACCCAGTGGGCGGCGCTGCTGGAGGAGACGCTGGGCTGAGGGCCGTGGGGCAAGCTGTGACCTGGACGCGGCTCCGTCAGTCGTCGTCCTCGCCGCCGCCGCCGTCATCGTCGTCGTCCTGCTGCGCCTGGCGCTGCTGATCGAGCTCGCGCTGAAGCTCCTGCCGGCGCTCCTGCTCGCGCCGCCGCTCCCGCTCCTCGGCCCGCTCCTGTTCCCGCTTCGCCTGCTCCCGCTGCTGTTCCCTCTCCTGCTCCCGCTGCTCGTTCGCCTGCTCGTCCTGCGGGGCGCCCGTCCGCGCGGCAGGCACCGGTGAGGCCGTCGAGGACGGACCGGTCGGCTCGAGGGACGTGGCCGAGGCCGTTGCCGTGTCCGCGGCCGGGGAGGCGCTCGCGCCGGGCGGGGCCTCGAAGTCCGTGCCCTCGGCGCCGGTGTTGTCCGGGGAGAACCACAGCATGCCGAGCAGCATCGCGGCTGCGAACAGCACCGCCGCGGCGGCCGTGACGACGACGCGCCGGGACCCGGCCGGGCGCCTGCCGCGGGCGGGGGCGGCGGGGGACGACGTCCCCCTTGCCGACGGCAGCATGTAGGTGGTCGGGCTGCTGGTCTCCCCGACCTGCTGCGACCCCGGCGCCGACGCGGGGGCGGCCGTCCTCCGCCGACCCGGCGGGGCCGCGTCCGGCAGGGGCTCGGGACGGCCCTGCCAGGCGCCGCCGGCGAACCAGTCGGCGGCCTGCTGGGCGGTGGGCCGCTGCTCGGGCTCCTTGGCGAGCAGGCTGAGCAAGTAACTCTCGAAGGCGGGCGGCAGACTTGGCACACCCAGCTCCCGGGGCGGCACCGGCACCGCGTCGAGGTGCTGGTGCAGGATGGCGACGGCGGTGTCCGCCTGGAACGGCGGGCGTCCGGTGAGCAACTGGTAGAGCACACAGCCCAGCGCGTACACGTCGGAGGCCGGGCCGGCCGGCTTGCCCAGGGCCCGCTCGGGGGCGAGGTAGAGGCTGGTGCCCACGATCTGCCCCGTCGCGGTCAGCGCGGCGCCGGGATCGTCCATGAAGCGCGCGATCCCGAAGTCACCGATCTTGAGGGTGCCGTCCGCGTCCAGGAGCAGGTTCCCGGGCTTGATGTCCCGGTGGACGATGCCCTGCCGGTGCGCCGCGGCCAGCCCCGCGGCGGCCTCGGCGGCGATCCGGGCCACGCGTTCGGCGGGCAGCGGGCCGGAGCGCACCAGCGTCGTGGCGAGGCTGTCGCCGGCGACGAGCTCCATCACCAGGAAGAGCCGGTTGTCGTACTCGCCGAAGTCCCGCACGCTCACCACGTTGGGATGGTCGATCCGTGCCGCCGTCCGCGCCTCCAGCCGGAAGCGGGAGACGGCCGTGGGGTCGGAGTCCTGGGGCAGCAGGAGCTTGACGGCCACGTGCCGGGCGAGCGCCTCGTCGTAGGCCCGCCAGACCTCCCCCATCCCCCCACGCCCGATCGACTCGAGCAGCCGGTAGCGGCCCGCTGTCAGCACCTGTTCCCATCCCTCGCGCAGTGAGACGACCTGGTCGCCGCGGGCCTCAACTCACCACATCGGGACGGGCGATGGTGGGATGCCGCAGCCGCCCCAGCATACTGGCGCAGTGGATCAGTCACGTTCCGTACGGCATCCGCACCGGACGGCACAGCGGCCCGCGGGCGGCATCACGGCATCACGGCGTCACGGCGTCACGGCGTCACGCGGAGCCGATCGGATCCGCGTGACGCCGGGTGCGCCGAGGGTCGGGGAACTCAGTGCGCGATGTCGGCGTAGCCCTCGACCTCGCGGGGGTCGCGCGGGCCCGGGCCGATGTAGTGCGCGGAGGGGCGCACGAGGCGGCCGGTGCGCTTCTGCTCAAGGATGTGCGCCGACCAGCCCGCCGTACGGGCACAGGTGAACATGGACGTGAACATGTGCGCCGGGACCTCCGCGAAGTCCAGCATGATGGCCGCCCAGAACTCCACGTTCGTGGCGAGGACCCGGTCCGGGCGCCGGTTGTGCAGCTCCTCCAGCGCCGCCTTCTCCAGCGCCTCGGCGACCTCGAAGCGCGGGGCGCCGAGTTCGCGTGCGGTGCGGCGCAGAACCCGGGCGCGCGGGTCCTCGGCGCGGTAGACGCGGTGCCCGAAGCCCATCAGCCGCTCGCCCCTGTCCAGGGTCTGCTTCACATACGCCTCGGCGTCGCCGGTGCGCTCGATCTCCTCGATCATGTGCAGGACGCGGGACGGGGCACCCCCGTGCAGCGGGCCGGACATGGCACCCACGGCACCGGAGAGCGCCGCGGCCACGTCGGCGCCGGTGGAGGCGATGACGCGGGCGGTGAAGGTGGAGGCGTTCATGCCGTGCTCGGCGGCGGACGTCCAGTAGGCGTCCACGGCCGCCACGTGCTTGGGGTCGGGCTCGCCGCGCCACCGGATCATGAACCGCTCGACGACGGACTGGGCCTTGTCGATCTCGCGCTGCGGAACCATGGGCAGGCCCTGGCCGCGCGCTGACTGGGCGACGTACGACAAAGCCATCACGGCGGCCCGGGCCAGGTCCTCGCGGGCCTGCTCCGCACCGATGTCCAGCAGCGGTTTCAGACCCCACACCGGCGCCAGCATGGCGAGTGCCGACTGCACGTCCACGCGGATGTCGCCGGAGTGCACTGGGATCGGGAAGGGCTCGGCGGGCGGCAGACCGGGCCGGAAGGCCCCGTCGACGAGCAGCCCCCAGACATTGCCGAACGAGACATGGCCGACCAGGTCCTCGATGTCGACGCCCCGGTACCGCAGCGCGCCGCCTTCCTTATCCGGTTCGGCGATCTCCGTCTCGAACGCGACGACTCCTTCGAGTCCGGGTACGAAGTCGGACATCAGGCGGCTCCTCGTGAGGTGGGCGACAGATGGTTCGTGGGTGGGACGGCCACATGTCGGTCGGCAGAGACGGCAAAGACGGCATGTACGCCGGGTGGATCCACGGTCACGGACTCGGCTTCCGGTCGTTCGGACACCGGGCCTCGGCGGACTCGCGGTCCGGGGCGTATCCCTGTGATGCCCCGTGCGGCTGTGGGTCATCCAACCGCGTCGGCATCAGCACGATATCCCCGGGTGTCACCTTTGGGGAGGCCCTGCGGCACTCAGTGCCAGCCAGTGACGAAGGACACCGCTCCGTACAGGGCCGGTGTCATACGGCAAGATGACCGGGTGACCGACCGAGACGCCGTCCCCTTCGACCCCGCCGCCATGCGCAAGCAGTACCGGGCCGAGGGCCTCGCCGAGACCGACCTGGCCGCGACCCCGGTGCAACAGTTCGCGCGCTGGTTCAAGCAGGCCGCCGCGGAGGCCCATCTCTTCGAGCCGAACGCGATGATCGTCTCCACCGCCGACGCCGAGGGGCGGCCCAGCTCCCGCACGGTGCTGCTGAAGCAGTTCGACGAGCACGGCTTCGTCTTCTACACCAACTACGACTCCCGCAAGTCCCGCGACCTCGCCGAGAACCCGTACGTCTCCCTGCTGTTCCCCTGGCACCCCATGGCCCGCCAGGTCATCGTCACGGGCGTGGCGCGACGCACCGGCCGCGACGAGACGGCCGCCTACTTCCGCAGCCGTCCGCACGGCTCCCAGCTCGGCGCCTGGGCCAGCACACAGTCCACCGTCATCCCGTCCCGTGCCGAACTCGACGCCTCCTACGCCGAGTTGACGGCGCGCTACCCCGAGGGCGAGCAGGTGCCGGTGCCGCCGCACTGGGGCGGTTTCCGGGTGGCGCCGCAGACGGTGGAGTTCTGGCAGGGCCGCGAGAACCGGCTGCACGACCGGTTGCGGTACGTGGTGGAGCAGGACGGGAGCTGGCGCGTGGAGCGGCTCAGCCCGTGAGGGGCGGAGCCTTGGGCATACCGGCGCACGGCCCCGGAAGGCTCGTAGAGAGCCGCTCAAGGCCCCCGAGAGGCTCCCGAGAGCTCTGGAAGGCTTTTGGACAGCAGACGACCCGCGAGCTCGGGTCCCACCGTCGGTGACGGGGGGAGCCGGCCGGACGTGCCGGCGAGCTCGCGGGTCGGGTGACTGCTTGGGATTGGGCCGGCTGCACGTATCGGTCACGTGCTGGTCCGGCACCGCACTGGTGGGGTGACGGGCCGCTAGCCCGCAGCCACCTCACGCGTCCGGTTCTCATACATCTGCCGAACCACCTCCCTTCTCGTGTGCCCACACCATAAAAAGTGGTGGGCCACCCGATCAACCCGTTTTTTTCTTGTCGGTATCCGCGCAGGTCACCTAGCGTTCCGTGCATGGTGGAGCAAGGCGTGACCCGGCAGGCGATCCTCAGCGGTTCGACCTTCGAGGAGCAGATCGGATACGCGCGTGCCGTGGTCGACGGGGACTGGGTGCATGTCTCCGGGACGACCGGGTTCGACTACACGACGATGACGATCTCCGAGGACGTGGTGGAGCAGGCCGAGCAGTGCCTGCGCAACGTCGCCGCGGCGCTCGCCCAGGCGGGCAGCTCCTTCGCCGACGTGGTGCGGGTGCGGTACCTGCTGCCGGACCGGGCGGACTTCGAGCCCTGCTGGCCGGTGCTGCGCAGACACTTCGGTGATGTGCGGCCGGCCGCGACCATGATGATGTGCGGACTCGCCGATCCCCGTATGAAGATCGAGATCGAGGTGTACGCCCGCCGGGGAAGCGGCACGCGCGCGTGACCGTACAACGATTCCTTCAATCTTGGGGAACTTGATGTGCGCTGTGTCACGTTCCAGTTAGATGATTGCTGGTGAGCGAACGGACGCGTCGTACATGCGGACGCAGCTTGGCAGGGGGTCCAGGTGAGTGCTTCCCGGCGTAGTGGGACCACCGACGAGCTGGGGCCGGACGAGCCCGAACAGCCGGAACGGGACGGTTCGGACCTGCTCGCCGCCCTGCTCGACGGCATGGACGCGGCCCTGTGCGCCTTCGACGCGGACGGTGCCGTCACCCACTGGAACCGCGAGGCGGAGCGGATCCTGGGCTGGAGCGCCGCCGAGGCCGTGGGGCGGCACGGATTCGCCGGCTGGGCGGTGCGCGAGGCCGACGCCGAGGAGGTCGAGGGGCGGCTGATGTCCGCCATGCAGGCCCCCGGACGCCAGGTGCACGAGTTCGCCCTGCTGACCAAGGACGGCGGCCGGGTGCTCGTACGGACCCAGTCGGCTGCGGTACGCGGTCCGGACGGCAAGCCCGCCGGGGTGTACTGCGCCTTCAGCGAGGTGCACGCGCAGATCGATCTGGAGCGGTCCATCGCGCTCAGCGAGGCCCTGTTCGAGGACGCGTCGTGGGGTGTCGTGCTCGTCGACGCGGATCTGCGGCCGGCCGTGGTGAACGCCCATGCGGCCCGTGCGCTGGGCATCGGGCGGACGTCCGTACTCGGGCGCCCCCTCGGGGAGCTGCTGGCCCAGGGCGTCGAGGAGCTGGAGAGCGCGCTCACCCATGTGCTGGCGGAGGGCGCGCCGCCCGCGCCCGCCGAGATCTGGGTGAGCGTACGGACACCGGAGGGCGAGCGGCGTCGGTGCTGGCGCTGTGGCTTCGTACGACTGGCCTCGCCGCTCGCGGAGGAGCCGGTGCCGTTGGGTGTGGGCTGGCTCTTCCAGGACATGACCCAGGCCAAGCAGGCGGAGCAGGAGGCCGCGCTGCTGCGGTTCCGCACCAACCAGCTGCACCGGGCGGCGCGGGCCGCCGCGGAGTGCGAGGACCCCGCGGAGGCGGCGGCCGTGCATCTGGACTTCGCGCTGGCCGGGTTCGCCGATCACGCGATGATCGACCGGGTCGCGGGGGGTGCCGGCCGGGACGCGGGCGCGTCGTCGGATGCGCCGCCGGACGATCCGGTGCGGCTGGTGCGTGTCGCCGTGACGCCCTCAGGGGCGCCCGGGCCGAGCCTCCTCGGCGGGGAGGCCGGGCTGCCGGTGCGCTACGGCGAGGGGCACCCGGCGCTCCAGTGCGTGACCCGGACCGGGTCGGTACGGGCCGACGCGGGCAACGTCGCGGCGGAGCGGGCGCGCGAGTGGGCGGTGGGGCGGCAGTGGCCGGCGGACACGGTCCACGCGCTGTGCGCGGTGCTGCGCAGCCGGGGGCGGACGATCGGTGTCGTCACGTTTCTGCGGGGGGCCGGGCGGAGCGCGTTCGGGCGGGCCGACGCGGTGTATGCGGAGGATGTGGCGGTGCGGATCGCTTCCGCGTTGGATCTGGCGGGGGTGCTGGGGGCGGAGTAGCGGGCGGAGGTGCGGGGGCGGAGTAGCGGGCGGGGTGGTGAGGCGACGCTTCATTTCACTGCCGGTAGAAGATCCTGTCGCCGTACTGCTCGAACACGCGGCGGTTCCACTCGTGGCCGCCGTCGACGTTGCCGGAGCGCAGGAGCGGGGGCTCGATGCCGCGGGCGGCGAGCTCACTCGCCGCCGTTGCCATCACCGCCTGGAGGAGCGCGGCGGTGACGACCGTGGACGCGGGGGCGAACGGGGCCGGGATCGTGTCGAGGGTGAGTTCCGCGTCGCCGATCGCGATCTTCGAGTCGAGGACGATGTCGCAGTGGTCCTTGAGGTAGGTGCCCGAGGCGTGGCGGGACGTCGTCTCCGAGGCGTACGCCACCGAGGTCACGCCGATGACCTTGACGCCTCGGGCGCGGGCGTTCGTGGCCATCTCGACGGGGAGGGCGTTGCGGCCCGAGAGGGAGATGACGACCAAGGCGTCGCCGGCGCGCAGGGGGGAGCTGTCCAGGACCGCGCTCGCGAGGCCGTCGACGCGTTCCAGGGCGGAGCCGAGGGTTGCGGGCATGACGTCGACGCCTACGACGCCGGGGACCGTCAGGAGGTTCATCAGGGCGAGGCCGCCGGCGCGGTAGACGACGTCCTGGGCGGCCAGGGAGGAGTGACCGGCGCCGAAGGCGAAGAGCCGGCCGCCGGTGGCGACGGTGTCGGCGAGCAGGGTGCCGGCTGCCTCGATGTTCTCGGCCTCGTCGTCCCGGACCTGCTGGAGCAGTCCGATCGCGGCGTCGAAGAACTGGTCGGCCGGCGTGCTGTCGCTCATGCGGGGCCCTCCGGGGGTGGGGTGCGGGCGGTGGGGGTGTGTTGCGGATCACGGTGCGGTCTGGACCAGTGCGGTGTCAATACGGCCGGGTGGGGTGGGGGTGCGCTTCGCCTGCGGTGCTGCTCGGTGGGGGTTCGCGTTGGTGCCTGCGGCGGCCTGTGGCTTCTTGGTGGGGGTGCGTGTAGCGCTTGCGGGTGGGGTGTGGGGCGGGGCTGGGGGGGGGGGGGGGGGGGGGGGGGGGGGGGGGGGGGGGGGGGGGGGGGGGGGGGGGGGGGGGGGGGGGGGGG